>SVOD01000080.1 GCA_015066575.1 Oscillospiraceae bacterium | reverse complement strand
TTCTCTGGTATAAATGTAGCCGAAATCTTCAATTTCAACGCCTTCGCCTTGCGGAATGAGCATAGAGGATGCAAAGCGCACTGCCTGCGTATCCAGTGGGGCCTTCGGGTCAATTCTCAAAGCAGCGCCGCGGTTGACATAGTTGTAATTGTACTCAATACAGTTATAGGTATTGAAGGTAGCGGTCGGGATTTCCAAAGAGGCTTGGGCGGCTTCCTGCTGCGCTTCGTACACCTCGCCGGGTTCTTTTTCGCCCTGCGCATTGACCACGCAAGTCGCATATTTGCCGCAGCCTCTGGCGCAGACATAATACATCACGCCTTCTTTACCGCTTTCGGGGTTCTTGGTTTGGAGTACCATATCGTGCCCGAGCGCATCCACATCTTTTTCTTCAGTGCTGTGGCACCTTGCGCAGCTGCGCGTGAGGGTGCCGCCCTCTTCACAGGTAGGCGCAGTCAGCGCTTCCCAATCGGACCACTGATGCCCTAAAGCTTCGATAGTTTCGCTTCTTTCGCTTTGGCAACGCTGACAGGTGAAGAGCTTTTCACCGGCATGCGTGCAATCTGCCGCTTTGGTTTCCACACCGTCATTCCAATTGTGACCGAGTGCCTGTGTGAAGTCGGCTTGATAGGTATCAGAGCAGTTTGCACAGGTGTAAACCGTGTAGCCCTGCGCGGTGCAGGTCGGTGCAACGGTTTGGCTTGTATAGTTGTGCCCGGTTGCTTCGAGCACAGTGCTTTGTTCATCTTGACAGCGCGAACATTTATAGAGTGTGTAACCTGCCTGCTCGCAGCCGGGCGCCACTTCTTCTACCACTTGATAGTCGTGTCCTAACGCCTCAAAATCGGTTGTATAGGTATCTTGACAATTCTTGCAAACATAGGTGGTGTAGCCTGCCGCCGTACAGGTCGGCGCGACCTGCTCGATAATCTGATAATCATGCCCGCTCATCGCGACAGGTTCGGTATAACTCACGGCGCACTGCTCACATACATACACATCCTCGCCACCCTGCACGCAGGTTGCGGCTGTGCTGTGTTGTGCATCATACAGGAATTGATGCGCCTGCGCGGTATACTGTGCGCTATACTGTACATCGCCTGTCACGGCGGAGAGTGCCGGTGACCAAGTCGCTTCTGTATAGTGATACTGCGCATCCGGTTCTTTTTCGGGCACTTCGGCAGCCGGCATATCGCCATAGTAAACGCTTGTGCTGCCAACGGTGCGCCCGCTCTCATCCAGCCAAGTGACTGTATACTTTTCATCTTCCAGCACAAATTGGGCGCTGCCGGTGTTGCTTCTGTCTTTGCCCTGCCAGGTAAATTTGAGGCTGACATTCTGCTCATTCGCGCCTTCCCCTGCCAGGTGCAACTGTTTGCTGCAGGTAACGCTGCCGCTACCGTCGGCGAAAGTCACTTGGGCGCTATTGCCCGCATTGGCAGGCGCGCTCAATGTAGCGGATTTGCACAGGCTTTTGTGCATATTCACACCGTACTGGTCAATTGCAGTCGAGGTGAATGCATTGCTCACACTGTCGCTTTCGGCGCTCAACGCCAGGCGCTCATTTTCAAACGCGGCGCTGATGGTTTTCGCATAAGGCTTCTCCCAAGCGCCGGAAGAAGACTGCACTTTATTATTGCCATCGGGCGTATGGAAATAATCCGCCTTATCGTTATTCTCCCAATCCAAAGAAACGCCGAAAGCATTAAACTGACTTGCCAGGCTGATTTTACCGGTCCAGACGGTTTTCAAATCGGCTGCGCTGCTGCCGACTTCCAGCTTATTGATATGAAAAGCCGCCGAGCCGCCTGCAGCATTATCATCCAAATAGCCGTAAAGCATATACGGGAAGCCGCTCACCGCGCAACTGACGGTAAAGGTTCCGGTGGTGCGCGCTGTCATTTGCGCGCCTAAATCCCACTTATTTTCGCGATAATTCTCGGCAGTGCCGTTGATATCTTTATACAGCAACGAAATGCCGGCGCTGTCGTTATTTTCCTGATTATAGCCCAAGTAGTTTGCTTTAATATTATTCGCCCCGGTGATGGTGTAAGTGATTTGAACATAGTATTCACCCGCGCCGGGTTCATCCGGATGAATCGGGTCGTCGGGACCGACCGGCTCCTCCAGGGTGATGAAAGTAAAGTTTTCCGCCGCAGCAAAGCGCTGTGCCGAGGAATCCGCATAGCCCGAGATTTTCAAACTCCTGCTGCCCGCCGTCAAGTCAAAGCAATTATCGCCGATTGCCGCATTCCTGTTTTTAATCGTAACGTTGCTTAAAGCGGTACACGCGAGAAAGGCTTCGTAGCCGATATCCGTTACCGACGCGGGAATTGTTACCGAACTTAATGCCGAGCAATAAGAGAAGGCACCCGGTTCAATGGTTTCCAACGAAGCGGGCAAGGTGATGCTGCCCAGCAAATGGCAGTTGCGGAATGCCCACTGCCCAATGGTTTTAAGCGCATTCCCGCGGAATACCACATTGGTCAGTTTTATCCAACAGTGGAAGGCTCTCGCGCCGATGTATTCCACATTTTCGGGGATTGTTAAGGAAGTAACCGAGCTGTTTACCGCAAACGCTCCTTCTCCGATTTCCCGAATAGTCGAGGGCAGGCTGAGCGAAGTAATATCGCTGCCGCTGCGCTCCGGGCGATTGGCAAAAGCAAAGTCGCCGATTTTCGTTACCGGGTAACCGCCCAGGTTTTCCGGAACGGTAACCGAAGAGGTATTATTGGTGTATCCCGTCACCGTTGCCTCACCGTTCTCGACCGTATACACAAATCCGTTTTCGCTTAAACCGGCGGCAATGACTGCACCGATGGAAGCGATAAGTGCCACGACCATAATTAGGGAAATAACTCTCTTCATCATCTTTCTCCTAAAATTTCTAAATCTTATCCGTGAACGTTTTTTCCGCTCGATTGAATGCCGCAACACCCAAGAGGAAAAACGCAATACTGACTGCTAAACTGATGAGTAAAAACTTTATACTGATGCCCCCGGTTCCCAGGAATATTTTGCGCATTGCTTCGACAATGCTTGCCATAGGATTGAGCATATACAAGGTGAAGAAACCGGGTAATTTTTCTTTGACTAATGAAGAAGCATACGCAATCGGCGTGGCATAGAGCCAAAGCTGTACACCGAAAGAAATGAGCATGGTCAAATCTCTGTACTTAACCGTAACGGAAGCGAGCAACAGCCCGATACCGCTTGCCAGGAGCGTAGTTTGAATTACCAGCAGCGGCGCCAACCACAATAACGCATAGTCGGGAGTAATATCGCCGCGAATGATGTAAAACAGTAAAAAGCCGAAAAAGATAATAACCTGTATGCCCGCATTAATCATATTGCCAAGCACCGTGGCAAGCGGTGCTACCAAGCGCGGGAAATAGACCTTACTGTATAGATACGCGTTGGAAGTAAAACTGTTGGACGCGCCGGTTAATGTGCTCGAAAAGTAAGTCCACAGCACATTACCGCACATGTAAAACATAAACTTCGGAGCCCCGTCGGTCGGCAGCCCTGCGATGTTGCCGAAGACAACCGTGAAAACAATCGTTGTCAGCAGCGGCTGAATGACTGCCCACAGCGGCCCCAACAGCATTTGCTTATAGCGGGTTTTAAAACTGTTTTTAACAAACAGCCCGATAAGGTCTTTATACCGCAGTGTTTCAATAAAATTAAGTTCAAAAAACTTTTTGCGCGGGGTAATGGTGGTGATTTGCTCATTGGCTTTACTCAAGTTGATCACCCCCTACGATGCGCAGCGGCGGGAGCTTGCTCTTGCCCCAAATGCGCGTTGCCCACAGCAGCCCGCTTTGCTCCGGCTCTATATCAAAGAAGCCCATTTGCTCCACATTGTCATAATACGAAAAAATATCAAAACTGCTCACCTGCATCAGTGAGCCGGTAATGGAATACGAGCCCTGCTGTAAAGCGGAAATATTGGCGACAACCTGCACGCTGTTTTCCCCTTCGTGAATCTCGATGGCTTCCGAAACGGCAGAAGCAACCGGTTGCTCGGTCGCATCACAAAAAGTCACCTTAAGTTTTGCGCCGGAAATTGCCTCTTTGGCAGTAAAGTGAAATTCCAAGCCGAAATTCTCTTTCTCTTTCACCAGGCAATCTTCACCGCACAACAGTTTGCAGGCGGTAAAAGAAACCTTGCGCATTAACGCATTCGGGCAGTAACGGCGCGGCAACGCACTGACATCGTTTTCATTGGTGAAGCCGAGTTTCTTGCGCTGCGTATAGACCTCGATGGCTTCTTCCACATCACCGTCAAACACCACTTTGCCCTCTTCAAGCACAATACAGCGCGTACAGAAGCGGCGAATTGTGGTCATATTGTGGCTGACATAAATCACCGTCTTTTGCTCTTCGGTTGCCACTTCTTCCATACGCTTTAGGCTTTTATCCTGAAAGTTGACATCGCCGACGGCAAGAATTTCATCCATCAAAAGAATATCGGCATCCAAATGTGCGGCAACGGCAAAGGCGAGTTTGACAAACATACCGCTGGAATAGCGCTTGACCGGTGTATCAATATATTCACCGATTTCCGAAAACGCGATAATCTGCTCCATGCGCTCTTCAATCTGCGCTTTGCTCATGCCCAATATGGCGCCGTTCATATAAATATTTTCTCTGCCGGTCAGTTCGCCGTTAAAGCCGGTGCCGACCTCGAGCAGGCTTGCCACCTTGCCGCGGTACGACAGGCTGCCGGCAGTCGGCAGTGTGATGCGGGAAATGAGTTTGAGCAATGTGGACTTGCCGGCACCGTTGGCGCCGATTAAGCCGACTGCCTCGCCGCGCCTGACGGTAATTGAAACCCCGTCAAGTGCGCGGTGGGTTTTGTTGCTGATGTTATAATACTGGTCGGAAAGCAGATTGATATTCGGGTCGTCTTTTTTTAATACGCGCGCGAAAAAGGATTGCAGGTCACCCCGCAGAGTGCCTGTATTAATCTGACCGATTCGATACTCTTTGACCAAATCTTTCGTTTCTAAAACAACATCCTTTTCCATCTAAAACCCAAAGAATGCTACTTAGCCCTAACCCCTATCAGGGAAAGAGCCTTGAGCATACAGCGCCGCAGAAAAATGGAACTGCTCCATATTCTGACAACGCACTTATATAGTAAATTTTTTTGGCAATCAATATACTTTTTGCCTTTATAATACCCGGTCATCACGCCGAAAACCGCACTGTCGGGCACCGCTTTTTCTATGACCACATGACTGTCGCCGCACATATCGTAACTGTCGGCATTCACCTTGAGCACCCGGTGTAAAATCGGTTGCCCGCTTGCGCGGGTATAAAAGGCAACATCATATTTTTTCAGCCTGCCCTGCGGCACTTCGATAATGACTGTGTCGGCGCGGTTGGAAATAATCGGCCACATACTGCTGCCCGCCGGTGTAAAACTGAGTACACCGTTTTTTTCCAACACGCGTTGGTACTCATTCATCGAGAATATTCTCCGCGCGCAGTTTTTCAATCAAATGCGCGACATCGGCAGTAACGACTTCGCGGGGGGCATCGTATTCCGCCAGCACCGCCTCCACCAGTTCCTGCTCGGTACAGCCCTCACTGAGTTTTTCCCACATAAAGACGGCTGTGGGGTTGAGGTTAATGACGCCGTTAAACGCCTTGGCGCTTTCGCCGACGGCGACAACGATACTCATATCGTCCATCTTGCGCAAAATAAAATCCGATTTAATTTTCATCCAAATCCCCCTTGATGGCTTCATAGGCGGTTTGCACCGCCTCTTCGGAAATGTTACACTCTAAATAATACACCGGAACGCTTTGCAACAGCCTCCCGCAAAAATCCAGCACCTTTCCCATCAGCGCCGCGTCCTCCGGGCGAATGGTTTGGTTTAAGAGGTGATACAGCACCTCTTGGTGCGTTGCTTTGCGCACACGGTTTTCAGGCGCCTGCGCAAGCACGAAAATTGCCTTGACCGGCACCGCAATATTGTTGGAGCGGTGGTGTTTCCCGTCCCACGGGGTGCCGCAGACATCCACTCGGTCGTCATAAAAGCGCAACAGCGGCTTATCGTCATTGACAATTTGCACCGCTTCACCGAAATGCCTGCGCCAAAGGGCGGAGTGGGTGGATTTCCCCGTACCGCTCGGCGCGGTAAAGAGAATACCGTTGCCCTTGTAGGAAATCGCGGAACAATGCATAAACATGCAGTCATATGCAAACGCTCTGTTGCAAATTTCCCGGTATGCCGCCAAGCTTTCAAGCAAGCCGAAAGAAGAGTTGTAAAGGTCATACTCTCTTTCCGCTTCAATCATTTGGTCTGTGACTTCAATGACCATATCCGCCGGTCTTTCACCGGTATAGACATAGCGCTCACAGAGCTTTTGCCCGAACGCGTCGCGAAAGCGAATATCAATAATTAATCCTGCAAATGAATACAGCATAGGGCATTAATACCAGCCGGACCACTGATTGCCGTTTTCATCGGTCAACGGTGCCTGTGTGGTTTTGCTGCTCTTTTTAGTAGTCGTGGCGCTCTTTTTCTTTGCGGTGGTTTTGCTTTCGCCCTTTTTGGTAGTCGCATCGGCACCGGCTTTTTTAGTCGTTGCGGCGGCATCACCTTTTTTGGTTGTCGCCTTGCTGTCGCCTTTTTTGGTGGTTTCGTCCTCGTCCGCAAACGGGTCCTCTACCACATTATCATCTTTCTGCATTCTCTCTTCAAATGCAGAGGCTTCTTCTTCATTATCAAAGGTAATGACATTGCCTGTTTGAGCTTTTTTGGTTTCTTTTGCATCTTTTTTACACGCAGTCAATCCGATGCTTGCCGCTGCCACTAATCCCACACAGCAGAGCATACTAATGAGAAATTTTGCTTTTGTCATCATAACGCATCACCCTTTCTGATTTGTGCCAAAGTAAAATGACTGTTTTACAGTATGATTATAGCATTTTTAAAAAAAGCAGTCAACAATATATTATTAATAATAGATGAACGAAGTGTGAATACAGCTTTTGCCCACGGGTAAATAATGTATTGTATTTTTTCGGATTTATCGCTATAATAGAATATATATGTTGCGATGATAAGAGGATATTATGGAAGAAAAATATCAATATGCCGTAGAGCTGATTAAGGGATTATTTAAAGCCGAAAATAACTCTCCGTTTATTATCGGCATTTCCGCCTTTGTCGCGCTACTCATTGTTGCCGCGTTAGTGTTAAAAAAAATCAAACCGGAAACATTTCACCGCTTTATTAACCTGGTGAGAAAATTTGCCATCAGTAAATATTTTATGATTTTATGTTTAGGGCTGGCGTGCTTGATTACCACTGTCAAAATTGAAGTTGGCGGTGCGGTAATGTTTGTGCTCATTGAGTGCATTTTACTGCTGTTTTGCGACGATATTTTGGTCACTACGCTTCCCTTCCTGCTCGCGTGCGAATTTCTGTGCAAAATGTACGACTCGTTCGATACCTTTATTCGCCTTTGGCCGGTCGGCGTCGCTTTTATCGGCGCACTGATTTTTCACTTTATTGCCTACCGCAAAAAGATTGTTTTCGGCAAACTGTTTTGGGGTATTTTGGCAGTGAGCATCAGCACCACTATCGGCGGTTTATTTGCCAAGGGCTCTTGGGAGAATATTGACGGCTCGGGCATTTTTTATATCGTGGCGCTCGGTTTCGGTATGCTCTTTGTTTATATTTTGCTCAGCTCTCATATCCACACCGAGAAAGCCTATGATATCGCCGAAAAATTCGCTTATATCATGATGCTGGCGGGCATCTTTGCGGTCTTCATGGTGTTGCAGCACTATATGACACTGTTTTCCAAAGTGGTGCAAAACCCGATGGCGCTCATTGATGACCCGAAATTTTTCTATGTGCAGTGGAAAAATAACATCTCCACCTTCCTGATGATATGTATGCCCTTCCCCTTCTACTTATCCTTCAAGAAAACGCACCACTCCTCGACTTTCCACCGCTATTGGATGGGGGTACTCATCTATGTGGCGCTGCTGCTCATTCAATCCAGAGGCGGTATGCTCTTCGGAACCATCGAATTTGTTATCTGCGTGGTAACCATCATTTTTGTCGATAAGCAAAGCCGCCGCAAAAACCTGATTGCCATGTTTGCGATGATTGTTATCGGCGTGGTATTCCTGCTTTCGGCAAGCGACTTAATTGCGGTGTATATGGACAAACTCAATGTCGACTCCAACGAAGTGCGCTGGAAGCTCTATAAAGACGCTTGGGAAAACTTTAAGCAGCACCCCATCTTCGGCGTAGGACTGTGCTACTCCGGTAACCAAGCCGAAACCTGGGTGCCGAGAACCGGCGCGATTAACTGGTACCAAAACTCGGTGCTGCAGGTGCTCGCCTCCTTCGGCATTGTGGGTGCGCTCGCCTACGGTTTCCAATTTGTGTGCCGCATGAAAGTGCTCTTAAGATGTCACACAAAGTTTAATTATACAGTCCTTCTCTCCTACCTGGGGCTCGGCTTAATGAGCCTGGTCAACCCCGGTCTGTTCAGCCCCATTCCCTACCTGCTGATACTGACCATGATGTTTGTGGTCGTGGAAAAGAAAAACGAAGAGATGACCGATACGAGCGATTTAATCGAGCCGATTCGCTTCAACGAAGTGTTGAGAAATGTGGAAGGAAAAGTGATTCGAACAATACATAAAAAATGAGGATTGCAATGCAATCCTCATTTTTCTTTCCTATCATAAACGCAGAACGCTAAAAGCATCAAAATGAATCACTCATATGTTTATTTGAAAATCTATCATTTAATCATTGTTAAATACCGCGCTGCATCGGGGCGCTCGCTGACACAGCGCCACTCACCTTCGGCATAAATCATATGGTCATGTAACCCTACGCCGATCGTGCGCAGTGATTCTCTGGCGTTTTGCGTTAGCCGCAAATCCTCTCCGGACGGATTGGGCAAGCCGTGGGGATGATTGTGCGCCAAAATAACCGCCACGCAATTGGTGGCAAGCGCGCCTTCCATCAGCTTGCGGTTATGAAAACTGACGGCATTGACCACGCCGCTGCCCAATTTATCAACGCGGATAAGCTTGGCGGCATTGTCTAAATACATGGCGAGCATCATTTCATCTTTTTCGCCGATAAAGTAGGGCTGAAACACATCTGCCGCCAAGTTGGTCGAAGTGATAAAAACACTCTTTTTGGTATCCGCAATGCCGATGCGCTTTGCGGTTTTGCTTATTAATTTAATCAAAAAGGCAGAATTTTCGCCAATTCCTTTCACCTTTAGCAAATTGTGATAATCCGCTTCAAATACTGCCTGCACCGACCCGAAATGTTCAAGCAGGCGGTGCGCCATTTCGTTGGTATCGCCGCGGGGAATCGAATAAAACAGAACCGCTTCCAGCAAGTTAATATCACTCATACCGGTAAAATCCGATGCCAGCAAGCTTTGTTTAAGGCGCTGCCGATGTCCCGCATGAATGCTCTCTTCTTTTGCCATCATATTCCCCTCACAATCAGAATAAAATCATTATAAAGCAAAAGTCGAAAAACCACAAGAGTTTTTCGACAAATAAGGATTTGGCGATGCCAAATCCTTATTTGTCAGCGGTTAGCGGTTAGCAAATAAAGAACCTGAGCCACAGGCTCAGAACCTTGGCGTTCGCAATGTAAAACATTGCTCGGCTAATGCCGTTAGCGAAAGGAAGGGCTCCGCCCTTACCCTCGTCCAAACAAATTTCACAACAGAAAGAATTTGCAAGCAAATCCTTTAGTGTT
>SVOD01000079.1 GCA_015066575.1 Oscillospiraceae bacterium | reverse complement strand
CAGGACAGTAAACTGTTTTCGGGTGATATTTATTCCAATATTGCCATTTCCGCTCCCGAACTGTCGATGGATGAAGCGTGGGAAGCGGCGGAACTTGCCGGTATGGCGGAATCGATTCGCAATATGCCGATGGGGATGCATACCATGATTTCCGAAGGCTCGGGCGGTATTTCCGGCGGGCAGAAACAGCGCCTGATGATTGCAAGAGCGATTGCACCCAAGCCGAAAATACTGATGTTTGATGAAGCGACTTCGGCGCTCGATAATATTACGCAAAAGCATGTTTCCGATTCTTTAGAGAACCTCAAGTGCACCAGAATTGTGATTGCGCACCGCCTGTCGACCATCAAAAACTGCGATAGAATTATTGTGCTTGACCAAGGAAAAATCGCCGAGGACGGTAAGTATGAAGAATTAATCGCCAAGGGCGGTTTGTTTGCCGAACTCGTTGACAGGCAGCGCTTGGATAAAACGTGAGGATAACGCGATGAATTATGAATGGGAGTATTTAATCTACTTAACGCGTTGCGGTGCCTGTGGTGAGGTGCCGGCGCCCCCTGCGCGAGAAATCGATTGGCGAAGCCTGTTGCGCCTGGCATATGAACAGGAAGTCAGTGCCACGGTGGCGAAAGCACTCAAACAGGGTGCGACCGGATGCCCCGATGTGTTGCTGCAAGCGCAGGTTTCTCAAATGAGAGGTGTCGCCGTTCAAAATGTGCGCAGGGCAGAGGGCTGGCTGTCGTTGCTCAAAACTGCCGCGCAGCAGGGATTGGATATTCTTGTTATCAAAGGCTACGATGTGGCAAGGTTTTACCATAACCCCGAGTGTCGGGTTGCAAATGATTTGGATTTGCTCGTGCGCGAGCAGCAGGAGCAGGAAACGTTTCGGTTTTTGCAGGCGCACGGATTCGAAATGGAAGAGAGAAAACCCGATTCCAATCACGCTGTCGGCGAGCATCCGCTTTTGGGAATGGCGGAACTGCATATCAGTTTGATATCCGAGCGCTTTTGCCGCTTATTTGCAGGGTGGAATTTGAATGAGAGCGCTTTTGAAAATGTACAACAAATTGCGTTTTCCGGCGGCAGTTTTCAGGCAATGGAGGCTACCAATTCACTACTGTTTTTAACATTCCATTTGATTAAGCACTTTTTGTATAACGGCATCAGCCTGAAGATGTTGTGGGATATTGCTCTTTTTGCCGAGAATGCGCTGCAAAATATTGACACGGCGCGCTACCGGCAACTGCTCCAAAACAGCCGCTATGATTATTTTATGCGCAATGTGTTTGGCATAATGGTTCGATACGGCGGTTTTCAAAAAGAAGATTTTCCTCTTGAACCGGCTGAAAATACCGCGGATATCGAGGCACTGCTGCAAAATGTTTTTGAAAGCGGGGCGATGGGTAAAAATATGGCGGCAGATGAACAAAGCGCCTGGATGTTTTACTACTATGATTTTGCCCAAAGCAAACACAGTCGCGAAGATTTGGCGCTGATTAATGCGGCAAAGCGAGAAGATGTTCGCAGCGGTGTGTTTCCTTCTGTAGCCGTGTTAAGCAGGCGATATCCGGTTTTGCTGCGCAGGAAATGGTTATACCCGTTTTGCTGGCTGCACCGCTTGGTGACCAGAGGCTTTGCGTTTGTGTTTTCTCGCAAACGCCTTTCTCGCAGAAAGGTGAAAGAGAAAGAAGAACTGTCCCCGCAGGCGCAGGAAAAAATTCGCCTGCTGCAAAGGTTTCATATTGTAGAGAATATAAACAAAGTGTAAACAAACTCAAAAGTACATTGACTTTACAACTATTCGATGCTATAATTACACTGTGATAAATTTTATATAAAGGGGGTTACTGTTATGGTAATCGATGAAATTAAAAAAGTAGCAGAAGAAAACGGTATCGAATTAACTCCGGAAATGCTTGATTCCATCGCCGGCGGCGCTTACACCGAAGAAGAGTGGAAAAAGATGACACCGGAAGAGAGACAAAGGCTTCAGATGGAGTCTATCACCAATAAGACACTTGGCAAACCTTGTTGCCTCGACTAATTAAAAACGGAGGAGTTTTAAATGTATCAGAGTCCCGACCTTATCAAAGTCAATTTAGATGTCAAAGATAACTTCGCAGCGTATAAGGCGTGCGTGGAAAAAACCTGGACTACCGACTTGGTAGGCACTTGTGACCAACCCGGTTATGTATTCCAGACCTGGACACAGATGTTCCCCACATCTCCTTATACTTGCTATAACGATCTCGTGATATAATGGCTTCGTATGTTTGACATCGATACAGTCAAAGGCTATCAATTAAACAAGGAATTAGCAGGGCAGTTTGAACCGTTTTGTAATAACGAGGGCAAACTACCCTCTTTTTCGCTTTGTCTGAAAAAAATGCCGCCGGAGGGTTTTCGGGATTTAGTACCTGCAAAGACCTTGAGCGATTACACTTTTTTTGAAAAAACAGGACAGGGCTATTGGGTGGCATTTTGCGGCTGCTATCTATGCCTCTCCGACGATTTTCGCCATGCCGATGTGTATCTGGCGGAACACTGCCGCACTGACGGCACCTATGAAGCCTCCAACCTGCTCATGCAGGGCTATATGTACCGCCTGGTGACGCAGGGCGACTTTATGATTCACTCTGCTGCCGTGATGTATGAGGATGATGCGATTTTATTTTGCGGGCTTTCCGGTGCCGGTAAAAGCACACAGGCAAATTTGTGGAAAACCTATTTGCACGCTTCGGTGCTCAATTATGATAAGCCCTGTATCATCCGAGAAGGCGAGCATGTTTATGCGCACGGCAGCCCGTGGAGCGGCAAAGAGGCTTTGGTGCGCAATGAGTATCAACCGCTCAAAGCGATTGTGTATGTGGTGCAGGCAAAAGAAAACCGCGTGCGCCGACTTTCCTCTGCCGAGGCTTTCGGGCACATTTTTTTGCACAATTATGTATACCCCTTTAGCGATGAAATTGAAACATGCTACATTGCGGCAATTAAAAATACGGTAGATAGCATTCCGGTGTATGAATTGCAATGTGATATCAGTGAAAATGCCGTTGCCGTATTATTCAATACACTGTATGATGGTAAAACTTATACGCAGGCAAAAAAGGAGTTTGTGATGAAGTACAAGACCAAAGACTGTTTTTTAATGAAAAAAATTGCAGATGAATATATTGTCATTCCCCGCGGAACAGAGGCTATTAACTTTAACGCCTCCGTGGTGTTTAATGAATCGGGCGCTTTTTTGTGGGATTTGCTGGGCGAATACACCGATGAAGCGACTTTAGCAAAGAAGCTGCAGGAAAAGTACGGTATCGATGCCGCCTTAGCGCAAAAAGATACTAAGGCATTTTTGAAAAAGATGGATGATAACGGTTTAGTGGATACGACCGAGGAATAAATAATGGAAGAAAAATTATCACTTTTTGATATGCTTTCACAGGCGAAAGAAGCCAATGTCGATGAATCGAATATGGCTCAGATTATGGGCGATATCGTTACGCGCAAATCTAATTTGATGCGCGCGCCGCTGACCATACAACTCGAATTGCTCCCGTTGTGTAATTTCCGTTGTTCTTTTTGCTATGTGCGCAAAACAAAAGAGGAAGTAGCCCGAAGCGGCAGAGAAATTATGCGCTTTGAGGATTGGAAACCCTACATTGATTTTGCATTTGAGAGCGGTGTGGATTCCGTAACACTGACCGGCGGCGAATGTACCCTCCACCCGGATTTTAAGCAGATTTACGCTTACGCGTATGACAAGGGTATGGAATTGTCGGTCATTACCAATGCTTCCTTAATTGATGATGCTATCATCGATTTGTTTTTGCAAAAGCCGCCTTCAAGAATTTCCGTAACGCTGTACGGCATGAGTGAAGAAACTTACGAGCGCACCTGCGGCAACGGCGCCGCTTTTTCAAAAGTGCTCCAAAACATTGAAAGAATGCTCTCATGCGGGCTCAAAGTCACACTCAATTACACGGCGGGCAATGACAATTTCTGCGATATGGAAGCAGTGCTCGCGTACGCGCGAGAGCACAAAATCGCTGTTTTCCCGACCAATGCACTGATGAATATTCGAAATTGTGATGACGATGTCATTCAAGCGCAGTATGTAGATTCCAAAAAGTATAAAGAAATTGAAATTAAGCATATGGCGCTGATGCAAAACATCTCGTTTGAAACCTTAATGCATCGCTACTTGAGTGAGTATTCCCAACCGCTGGTGCATAACGACAGAGGCTTTACCTGCAGCGCCGGCAATTCCGCGATGTTTGTCAACTGGCAAGGCTTACTGGTGCCCTGTGTGAATTTTAATACTTGCTTGGCGGACCCGCGTGAGGTGGGCTTTGAAGAAGCCTGGAATACCGTGAAAGCGTGGGTAGATAAGATACCGAATTTAGAAGAATGCGAAGGTTGTATTTTCTATGATAAATGCCACCGCTGCCCGGCAATTCATTACGGGGATACCGGGGAATTCGGAAAAGTTTCCGCGCGCTTATGCTTTAAAAAACTGTACCCCGAAGAAGCCGAAAAAGCGCTCGCGGACTATGAGAAAAATTTACAACAAACAAAATCGGAAAACCGGTAAGATATAAAGGCGGATGTATGCATAAGCAAAAGCGTATCCCGATGGGTGACCGGCATTTCGGCAAACAAGTGGAGTTGGTTACGGATGGTAACGAAAAATACCTGTTCAAACCGCGCCGTGCCGATGTCGAAAAAGCGTTTGAAGCCTTCCTTTTAACTTTGGAAAAGGAGGGTTTTCCTTTCTTGCCTAAAGCAGAGCATGTTTTGGAAGAATGCCCGCAAGGTTTTAAAGCGCGTTTTGAAGAACATCTGCCGGCAAAAGCCGAAGAAGATATGCAGCTGTATTTTAAAAGGTGCGGCGCATTGATTTTTATCGCCTACCTTTTAGGCGCATCGGATTTGCACCATGAGAATATTATAGCTGCGCGCAATACGCCGATTGTGGCGGATTGCGAAACACTTATTTCCGGCAAAACCGAGACATGGCAGGCACAACTTAAGAGTTTAGGCGATACGGTGCTGGCGTCTCACTTGCTCCCGTATTGGAAAAATACTCAAAATGAAAGTGCCCTTGTTTCCGGCTTGATAAGTGATGTGCCGGGTGCCGCCAACCAACTTGTTTTTAAAGGGAAAACCTGCTGTATTTACGCGTATGAAGCACCGGTGCTGGAAGGTTTTCGGGCTTCCTATTGCTTTGCATTGGCAAATAAGCAAACCGTTTTGCGCGCGCTGACTCATTTTAGCGATTGTCGCTTCAGGATGATATTGCGCCAGAGTCATGTGTATGACACCTTTATGCGTATCGGTGCTGCTGTGCCGCCCGAAAAAAGAGAGAACAGTATTCGAGAACTGCTCGCCGCCGGCTACCGCAAAGATATACGCGAAAACCGCCTGCAAACCATGCAGCTGGTTTTGGAAAAAGAACTCAGCGCCCTTTTAAGCGGGGATATTCCGCTCTTTCACATACGCTTCGAGGCGCAAGCGCTTTATTGCGGCGAAGAAGCGCTTGTAGAGGATTTTTTGGCGCTTTCACCGCAGCAAACAGTGCGACAACGGCTGGCAACGCTTTCCGCAACCGATTTGGAAGCACAACAAAGGGTGATTTCTCAATCCCTTGCAGCCGTGCGCCCCCTCAACGAGAACCACGGTAACCCTTGCGAGGAAGGCGGGGAATTGGAAAGTTGCTTTCGGAAATTGGAAGCAGGCTACATTGATGCGCTCGCCGCCGGCTGGATGCAGTTGGACAGAGATGACGATACACATTGCCTGTTTTTTCGCAATGCCGGGTTTGGTTTATACAGCGGAACAGCCGGTATTTTGTGCGCCTATGCCGCGCTCTATCATCGCACAAAGAGTAAAGATTATTATCAAGCTTTGATGGCACATTATCGCCATTTCAAGCAGGCGATCAATCGGCTTGGCAGCGTTACTTTGCAGGCAGAGCCCGTATCACTGCAAAGCGGTATCGGCGGCGTTATCAATGCGTTGCTGCACATCTATGAACTCACCGGCGAGAACTGTTTTTATGAGGACAGTGTGGCGCTGTTTGAAAAGATTGACACTTGCGAAGTTGGCGAGCCGGGAGATTTACTCTGCGGCTGTGCCGGCCTTGCTTTGGCGCTGCCGAAACTTCATACGCCCGACAGTGCGCGCTTGGCAAAAAGAATGTTGCCGCTGTTGGCGGCGGAACAGCCGGCGCTGACCGGTGCGGCTCATGGAGCTACAGGGCTTGCCTTGGCAATTTGTGCTGCACAACAAGCGGCACGAACCGATGCGTATGATGCAAGAATTTTGGAGTTGTTGCAGTTTGAAAATACATATTACTCGCAAGAGCGGCGTAATTGGCAAGATTTAAGATATAGCGATAAAGAGGCTTATATGAACGGTTGGTGCTCCGGTGCGGCAGGCATCGCGATGGTGAGAAACTATATTGCCAAAGCCACCGAAAATGCCCACCTTCGGCAACTTTGCCGGCAGGATATTGAGCGCGCGGCGGAGAACTTGACTGCGCATACGATTCTTCCGCGCGACAGCCTTTGTTGCGGCAACGCGGCGCGGCTGATGGCGCTTTCCTGCCTGGGAGAGCAAAATGCCGATTTGTACAGCCACCTTTGCACAGCCGTGAATACCGATTCGTTACAACTGTTTCATCCCAATAAAACTTGTGATAGAAATTTCGGGTTGATGCAAGGCATTGCGGGCATTGCATATGCTTTGGCAATGTATCAAGACCCGCTTAGCGGAGGTATGCTTTTGTGAGCACACAAGATTTTCGTGTTAGTTTAAATGAAATAATGCCGCTGATTATCGAGCAACTTCGGCAAGGGGAAACGGTTCGCCTGACTGTTAAAGGTGTGAGTATGCAGCCGTTTTTAAAAAACGGTCAAGATGCGATTTTTATGGTTTCTCCGGAAAACAGAGTGCCGCAGTGCGGAGATTTATTTATGTTTGAGCGACCGGGAGCCGGGTATGCCATGCACCGCGTTTGCGCCGTGCACGAAGGCGGTATGCTCGACTTTATCGGCGACAATCAACTGATTGTGGAAAAGAATGTTTCTGCCGCTTGTTTGGTTGCCTATGTGCCGCAAGTGGAAAGAAAAGGAAAAATCATTGACTGCCAAAAAGGTTTCCTGCGCCGGTATATGACATTGCGGATGCGCTGCAGAGTCAAGTGCCCCGGTTTTTTCAGAACCTTTTACCGCTGTAAACGCGCTATTGTCAAGGTATTGGTTTTGCCGCTTCGCGTATTATCTCGCTTGTTTAAAAAAGCAAAAGGAACAAAAGATGAATAAAATTAAAAGACTGTTAAAAAAATTAAGCAATAGAGAAGAAAACATTCGCTTAACCAAGTGGATGCTTTCGGTGGTTAAGCCGTATACCCGCTTTATTGTTTACACTTTTATTATCAGCGTGTTGTCTATGCTCATCTCTTATGTGAGCACGATTGTGGGTAAATATGTGGTCGATGATGCGACAAACGGTGTTATCAACCTGCACAATATGGCATGGATGTGCGGCGCGACATTTGTTTCCATTGCCATTAGTGTGTTCAGTTCCATCATCAGCAGTTACATCAGTGAAAAGTTTTCCTTTTCATTAAAAAAGAGTTTTTTTAATGATATTCAACGCTCTGTTTGGTTGCACATTTCCAAAATTCACAGCGGCGATTTAGTGACCAGACTTACATCGGATATCGGCGCGATTTCCGATGGCTTAATCAGCATTATTCCGCAAACCGTTTTGATTGTTACACAACTGTTGATTGCGTTTTGCATTTTATTCTATTATGACAAAAAAATAGCGCTGTTTGCACTCGCGCTCGGTCCTATCGGCGCATTATGCCTGTTTATTTTTCGGGAGAGATATAAGCGCTACCAGGCGGCGCTGCGCAAAAGTGAGTCCGCCTATCGCTCTTTTATGCAGGAAACGCTTTCCAATTTAACCATCATTAAAGCCTTCGGGCAGGAAAATTATAATGATGAAAAAATGGAGAACTATAAAAAGGAGCGCTTAAAACTGGTCTTTAAAAATTCCAGGCTTTCATCTATCATGAGTGCCGTGATGCGTATTATTTACAGTGTGGGCTATGTGGTCGCTTTTTGTTGGGGCTCTTACCGCATTTCCACCGGCGATATTACTTACGGCACGCTGACTATTTTTATCACCCTTGTCGCGCAGGTACAGGGCTCTATCAGTTCTTTGGCAAGCATTGTGCCGCAGTATTACAGCATGCTCGTTTCCGCAAAGCGTATCTATACGGTTATCCATTTCCCGAAAGAAGTATACACCGGCAAAACCGATGTGCCTGCCGCGGTGGGAGTGGAAGCCAAAGAGGTCGACTTTGCTTATGACAAGGCGCCGGTATTAAAAGAAATGAATTTCACTGTCACTCCCGGTCAAAAGGTGGCGGTTGTAGGCCCCTCCGGTGCCGGCAAAACCACTTTGGTGCGCTTACTCTTGGCGTTGACTGAACCAAACAGCGGGAACCTGTATTACACGCTTGATGGCGAAAGAATAGAACTTGCCACACCGGATTGCCGGCGCTTTGTCTCGTATGTGCCGCAGGGGAATACCCTGATTTCCGGCACGGTGGAAGAAAATTTAAAATTCGGCTTGCGCGATGCGAGCGAAGAGCAGATGTGGCACGCTTTGGAACTTGCCGCGGCAGACAAGTTTGTTAAAAAACTGCCCGATGGGTTAAAAGCGGAGTTGAGTGAAAAGTCCGGCGGTATTTCCGAAGGGCAGGCACAACGTATTTCGATTGCGCGCGCCTTAATTGCCGACAAACCGGTGCTCATTTTAGACGAAGCGACCAGCGCACTCGATGAGGCGACGGAATCCGTAATCGTTAAAAACATTACCGAGCAGTTGGATAACAAAACCTGCTTTATCATCACGCACCGCCGCTCGATGTTGCAATACTGCGATACGGTCATTGAGATTGATGAAGATGCTCGTGTAACGATGAAATAAAAAAATTGCATTCTCGAGAATGCAATTTTTTAATAACGATTTTTCTTATTCCATAAAAAAGGATTTGGCATTGTCAGCCAAATCCTTTTGCGTTTTATTTTTCTGTTGTGTTTGCAGTTTCTGCAACTTCGGCAGCCGGAGCCTCGACAGCCTCAGTAGCCGGAGCTTCGACAACTTCTGCCGTTGCTTCTGCAATTTCAGTTGCTTCTTCGGTTGCTTTCGCTTCTTCACCCTCCACGGGTTTCTTATGTCTGTGAATAACAAAGCGGTTAAGCGGGTAAGTCCACGCAGTGGCTAATGTTGCAACCAAAGGCTTGGTGATAATATCGCCGAGGGATTTCAAACCTTTTGCAACCATGAAGTTTTGGAACTTTGTGCCAATCCAAGCGGTAGCAATGATGGTGAAGACAACCATGATGATGTACAAAATGGTGCTCAATACAACATTGGAGTCCGCTTTGAAAGTGGTCTTTCTGTTTAAGATAAATGCAATGATGTAACCGATTGTGGTGGAAATGACATATGAATAGAAAATACCTAAACCTTCTGCCAAACCGATGCTTGCCAAGAAATTGAAAAAGCCGTTATCAGGCATTGGGGCATGTGCAATGCTTTTAAATACAACATATTGCAATAAATAGAATACTGCCAATTCCACAAGGGTAGAGGAAAAACCTACCAGTGTGAATTTGATGAATTTCCAAAGCTCGGCATATTTTTCGGTGAACTTTTGCTTTTGTTTTTGTTCTGCCATAATCCTTCTCCTCATTTATTTAATTTTAAAATACAAAACTATTATATAATAGCAAAAATCTTTAGTCAATAAAAAAAACACAATTTGTGGGTATTTTCTGCTTTTTGTTCCGCGGTCGGCAGTCAGCAGTCAGGCGCTGCCATACAGAAAAAAAGGTGCCGCAAGGCACCTTTTTCAGAGTGTCGAAAAAGTGGCTAAAACCACACGATAATTATTGTTTTTGAAAAACTGTGTTGAATTGAAGAATTA
>SVOD01000078.1 GCA_015066575.1 Oscillospiraceae bacterium | reverse complement strand
AGATGCAAGCAGAACCTCCAAAACCATTTGTCTTGCCGTATCTCCGGCTTTGAAAAGCTTCGGAATTCCCGGCAGACCGCGCCTGTTTGAAGTCGAACAGCGCATTGAACAGGTCAACGCACTGCGCAGGCTGGATTTAAAGGGCAAGGGGTTTTCCGGCGCTTCATACAATTACAGGCAACTCAAAAAAAATCCCGCATTAAAGGTCGACTATATCGTTGCGCCGCCGCAAATGCTCCTTTACGAGAAAATCAGTGCTCAAATCTATGAAATTTATCTGAAATATGTGGCAGCCGATGATATTCATGTGTACTCGATAGACGAAGTATTTATCGATGTGACAAACTATTTAAAGCTATATCACAAAACGGCACATGAATTGGCAGGAACCATCATTCAGGATGTATTATCTCAAACCGGCATCACGGCAACCGCCGGCATCGGAACGAATCTGTACCTTTGCAAAATCGCCATGGATATTGTCGCTAAGCACATTCCGGCGGATAAGGACGGCGTGCGCATTGCCGAGCTTGACGAAATGCGCTACCGCGAACAGCTTTGGGCGCACACACCGATTACCGACTTTTGGCGCGTCGGCGCCGGCATTGCCAAGCGGCTGAAGCGATTGGGTATTGACACGATGGGCGATATTGCCCGCTGCTCGCTCAATAATGAAGAGATACTGTATAAAGAGTTCGGCATCAATGCCGAGCTGCTCATTGACCACGCCTGGGGCTGGGAGCCCTGCACGATTGCCGAAATTAAGGCATACAAGCCCGAGACAAAATCCATCAGCGAGGGGCAGGTGCTCAAAGAGCCGTATACCTACAAAAAGGCAAAGCTTGTTGTCAAGGAAATGACGGAAAGAGTCGTGCTCGGTATCGTAGAAAAAGGCTTTGTGACCGACCAGGTGGAGCTGACAGTCGGCTATGATATTGATAATTTGACAGACGGCAGAAACTACACCGGTGAAGTCAAGACCGACCGCTACGGCAGAAGGGTGCCGAAGATGGCGCACAGCACCGAGAATATCGGCAGATACACTTCCTCCACCAAGCTGATTATGGCGGCAATGGAGCGCTTGTTTGAGCGCATTGTCGATAAAAACTTATTGGTGCGCCGCATGTATGTGGTGGTCAACCATTTGCTTACGGAGGAAGAAGCCAAAGCCGCTGCGCCGGAGGGCGAACAGTTAAATCTGTTTGAAGATGCCGCGCAAAAAGCCCGGGAAGAAGCAGCCGAAGAACAGGCTTTGAGCAAGGAAAAGGACTTGCAGCACACGATGATAGGCATTCAAAAGAAGTTTGGCAAAAACGCCATTCTCAAAGGTATGAATTTAGAGGAAGGCGCCACCGCTATGGAGCGCAACAGCCAAATCGGCGGGCATAAGGCGTAGCGCATTAGCAATAATGATTTTTGGAGTAAAAAATGACTAACATAGAAGATTGGGACTCACTTTCATATGAAGAAAAAAACCGCCAATTATATTTGCAGCAAAAAGAGCTGCTGGCGACACTTTTAGAGCACAAGGCAATTTCAAAAGAACAATATCAAAAAAGCTTACATGACTTAAGCGAAAAGATGGGATATAGAAATGAGTAACGCCGACTATCAAGATATCATTCATTTACCGCATCATCAGTCTGCCGACAGACCGCACATGAGCCTGCACGACAGAGCGGCGCAGTTTGCGCCCTTCGCCGCCCTGCGCGGCTACGATGATGAAATCAGCGAAACGGCAAGATTGACCGACAGGCAGCTCACATTAAACGATGAGCAAATTGCCGCTGTCAATCGGCAGCTCAACCTGATTGCGCAGAACATCAAATCCGCCCCCAAGGCAAGAATCACCTACTTCATCCCCGATGAGAAAAAAGAAGGCGGGCAATACAAAACCATTGAAGAAAATATCAGAAGAATTGATGAAGTGCAAAAGCAGATTATTTTGACAAACGGAGAAACTATCGCAATACCCGCTCTTTTTTCCATTGAGATGCTAAGTTGAAAGAAGAATGTTCGTGATACCGGTGTGAATGCCGCAAGGGTAAAAATTAATTATTGACAAACGCGCTCTCATATATTAAAATAATTGTTGCATTTGCTGATGTGGCGAAATAGGCAGACGCAAGGGACTTAAAATCCCTCGGTAGCAATACCGTGCCGGTTCAAGTCCGGCCATCAGCACCAAGAAAGAGAAAGGTGATTTTTCACCTTTCTCTTTCTTTTTTCAAAGGGACGGACTTGAACCGGCGAAAGGGGCCCCCGAAAGTCGCAGTGCAGCGAGACTTTTGGGGAGAGGAGAAACAAACGGAGCATTTTAGAGCAATCACTCGTGATTGCGGCTAATGTGAAGTTTGTTTCGACGACAAGTCCGGCCATCAGCACCAGAAAAACTCACTTCTTCGGAAGTGAGTTTTTCAATGAAATCCACCCTTGCGGGTGGATGAAAGCCTCGAAAGACTCGGATGAAATCGCAAGCGATGATATCCGCCAAGGCGGATGGTGGATTTGATTTCATCCAAAATGCGTGCATTTTGGATTTCATCGGGCTTTGCCCGATTTCATCTTTTGCAGAGCAAAAGATTTCATTAAAACAATTCTTCCCAAAAAGCCGAAAAAAGCCGATAAAAGCCGGTTAAAAGCAGTCTCTACTGCACATCTACTGCACATCTTTTTTAGCATGTGCAGTAAATTGCAATTTTCCCTATCGTTACAGGCGAAACAAGCATTATTTTTCACCCTGAAAACAGGTGTTTTTTTAGGGGTATTTTTTTGCTCTAAACAGTCAATCAAGGAACCGTCCCCTGATTGATGATTGAATAGAAAAAAGGGCTTTTCTACACGCTCAGAGGCTGTCTCAAAACGAGACAGCCTCTTCGGTTTTTTTAACTTTACTGCAGTGTGCGCAGGAGGGTAGAGGATATTTACATGCCTTCCCGCCATGCGGTGAGAGCCAGGGTGAAGCGCTTCTCCTCGAACCGCTGCACAGGCAGGTCGTGATTTTTGAAAGTTTCTTCCAGCGCGTCCATCAGCGGCGTGATGTCGTTACATGCAAGGCAGGCAATCCGAAAACGCTTGTTATGCTCAATCATATTGATGTGCAGGGTGTTCCCGGCGGGAGGCGAGCAGAGGAAGCGCACATCGGTCAGTTGGTCGGAATAGCCCGTTTCATGCAGCCTGCCGATATAGTCTGCATAGAAGGTGTCATGGGATATTGTCAAAAAGCCGGAGGGTTTTTTCACTTCCTCCCAATAATCGGTTCCCCCAAGCATTTGTTGGCGGTATACCGAACTGATATGATTATAAACCGCGTGGTACAGCTCCGGGACCATCTGCTGTTTCAGTATGCCCCGCAGCGCGGCAGCGCGTTCAGCAAAGGGCAGTGCGTCCATCGGCGTTTCGGTGAGGGGAAGTGTGGCGCGGCTGGAGCAGTTCTTAAAGGTTTCCTCACAGCCCAGCATCCGGCGGATGGAAATGGGAATATTGGAAATAATAGGCGCGTCGGCATCCGGATGCTTTTTTTGAATCGCCTCTCCCATAAGCATGGAAAGCGCAACCACAGGGGATGTGCCGTTCGCTTTCACAAAGCCCATAAGGGCATCGGAAGGAATGGAAAAGCCGTATTCCCGAACTTCTCCGCCGCGATTCATAACGATTTCGGGCAGGTGGTAGGAATTTGGCTGTTCCCTGCGCTCCGGCATCTTGAAATCGGGTGAAACCTCATAGGTTTTGGAGAGAGGCTCAAAGGTCTCTGCATCCGACATGGTTTCTTTGTCCGTGCGGATACCGTTCGCTTCGTATTCCACGCCGTCCTTCATACAGTAGTAGTGGTACAGCACGGATTCGATAAACGCGTTTATGCCCTGCCCGTCGCAGAAGCCGTGGAACATGGAAAACCATGTAACATTTTCGTTCCATGTCACGTCCAGCATATGATAATTCGTTTCCGGACCGCCCACGCGGCGCAGGGAAGCTGTGTGTGCTACTTCCATCGGCAGCGGGTCTTTCGCGTAATATACTGCTGCCCCTTCCACTTCAAAAGTGTCCGCCAGATACGGCATCCGCTTGAGCGTTCTGTTAACAGCCTGCTGGAGCAGGTCGCCGTTTATTTCATCCCGATGGGTGATTTCAACCACATAGGCGGGAATATCCACCGGCAGATAGGCATAGGGGCTGGCGGAAAGGGCCAGTTCTTTCTTTTCAAAGTTTGGACGTGTGCTCATTGTTAATTATCTCCTTCGTTTTTTATTAAAAATTCACGGATGTTGAATTCGTTTTCATACAGAAAATCCATGCAGTAAACGGGATTGCCGTCAACGTAGTCCGTGTGGAAATCGCTGACTGCCTTCAAGATGATTTTGGCGCTCATGGAAGTGTCTCGCCGTTTGTCAATAAAGTATTCCGCGCCGCTGTCACTGAAAGAAATACGCAGCCATTCCGGCATCAGTGTAATTCTCACGCGGATGTTCCCCGCGTCGGAATAGGCGTCCAAAATGCGCTCGGTCAGCATCTCCTCGACCGCAAGGCGGATGGAAAGCGCCCGCTTCTTGTTGTACCCGATGGCGCTCGCCAGTTCGTCCACCAAACCGGTGACCGGCACGATGGCATAGCTGCTGTTTTTCACCACAAGGTCAAATACCGTCACGCCGCCCGCCAGTTCTTCATCAACTTCCAAAGCGCGAAGACGGCGGAGCAAATCGGTTCGCAACGTTTTCTGGTCAATCTTGCCGTTTACGTTTAACGGGAATCGCTCGTACAAAAAAATGTGTGAGGGGATTTTGAAGCGGGCGAGCTTGTCTCGCAGGGCAGCCTTGATTTTTTCGGGGTCGAAGTTCATCGAGCCGCCTGTCACGGTAACGCATGCCTCCACGCTTTCGCCGTAAATGGGGTGTGGAGCGCCCATGACCTTGGCAGACCGCACGTTTTCCACTTGGTTGAGAGCCGCTTCGATTTCGGCGGGAGCAATATTCTCTCCGCCCCGGATAATCACGTCCTTTATACGCCCGGACAGATGCAGAAATCCTTCCGGGTCGAAATATCCCAAATCGCCGGTATGCAGCCAGCCTACTTCATCAATGGGCTGCTTTTCCGGCGGCAGTCTGTCATACCCGTTCATCAGGTTGTCGCCGCGCGCTACCACTTCGCCGATTTCGCCGGCCTGCAGGAAATTTCCCTTGCCGTCTGAAATGCGGATATCCAGTCCCTCGACGGGCTTGCCCACGGTCTGGGCTCGTTTTTCAACCATATCGCCCGGACGCACCATTGTCAGCGGAGCTGCCTCGCTCTGACCGTACATATTTATAAAGGTGGCGTTGGCAAATTGCAGTTCCAGCCGCATCATCTGCACCGGTGTGGACATACCGCCCGCAATCATGCACAACTGCAGATGGGGCACGGCGTTTGTTTCAAACTCTTTCGCTTCCGCCAGCGCCAGATAGACCGCGCCGACCGCCGCCATATCGGACAGGCGGTGTGCACTTATTTCTTTTAGCAGTGCGTCCGGCTTGTAGCCGGTAGGCAGGCATACCGTCGCTCCACGGCACAAATACGCGTAGCTCATGAGCAGACCCAGTATATGGAACAGCGGCACCGCCACGAGGACGCTGCGCCCTGCGGCTTCCGAAATATTTTTGTTAAACGCGTCCGCGTCAAAGGAAAGCGCCCGCTGGGAAATTTGCACTGCCTTGGGTTTGGAGGTGGTGCCGGAGGTGAAGATGATTAACGCTGTGTCGTTTGTATCACCTTCGGTGCGGGCGTCCGCTTCCTCCGCTTCGTCGGGAAAGGCGGTTGCCAAATCCAAAACTGAAGGCCGTATGTCCAGACAACGGCTTTCCGAAATCCCGATTAACGAAGCAAGCTTCCACAGTGTATGCGGGTCTTTTTTTGTTTGCGCGTTGTCGCCGCAAAGCAGGAAGTCCGTTTCCGTCATTGAAAGCAGCTCGCACGCATCTTCGTCGCTCATGCTGTAGTTGAGCAGAACAGCAGTGCCGCCCGATTGCACGATGGCAAAAAAAGCAATGAGCCAGTTGGCGGAGTTATAGCCCCACAGCGCGACCCGGCTGCCTTTTTTCACACCCATTTCGCGCAGTTTTTTGCTCAGTCCGTTTATCCCTCGGTGCAGCTCGGCGTAGGTGCAGCTTGTTCCGTTTCCCACAATCGCAGGGGTGTCGAGGTGATTGCGGTTCAGCCGCCGCGAAAATAATGCGCTTTGTTTCATCCCGCTTGTTCTCTCGGAATATACTTCATTATGCATACTGATACCTCTTTATATATTTTGCGAGGAACCTGAACATCATAAGCATCGAGAGCAGCTGAAAGAATACGGTGGAATACCGTACACACCAAAACAGCTTTTTAAGTAAAAAATGCCGTGTCGGCACTTTGGTGTTTTCATCCATGAAGATTCCCCTGTTTTTCAATTTTTAACGTATATTAACCGAATAATACGTGATTTTCATTATAGCATTTTTCCTTCCTTAAATCAAGAAATAATCACATTTTGCAAAATGTCAAATATCCGTTGAATTTTGTGAAAACAGGGCGGAAAAACAGGCACATTTTTGCAAAGGTACATCGGTTTATGCCCTCAATTTTTCAATCAAGGAACCGTCCCCTGATTGATGAGGAACCGTCCCCTGATTGATGCAAACAGAAAAACAGCGAGTTTGCTTTTTCGAACCGGCTGCTGTAAATTGTAAACTGCAAACAGAAAAACAGCGAGTTCGCTTTTGCGAACTCGCTGTTTTTATTATCTGAGAAGCGGGCGGATGATATCCGCCCCTGCAACACTTTATAAGTGTTCCACCATATACTGCACTATTTTGGCGCAGTGTGCCGCTGCCGCGGCTTCAAACTCCAGGTATTCCACAACCTGCGTTTCATCCGGCTTGTCGGAAATAGCGCGAATGACAACATAGGGTGTGTTATTCAGGTAACAGCTCTGCGCAATCGCGGCGCCCTCCATTTCACAGCACATACCGCCGAAATTATTGATAATCGTATCTCTCTGCTGCTTGGTGGAAATAAACTGGTCGCCCGAGCAAACTCTGCCTTCAAAAACGTGCACATCCGCCGCGGATTCCTGCACCGCTTTGACTGCCGCGGCGCGCAAATCTTTATCCGCCGGGAACGCATAGAGCCCTGTATAGGGGATTTCGCCTTTTTGGAAGCCAATAGCTTCCACGGTAAAGTCATGCTGCACCGCATCGACACTCACAACAATATCGCCGATATCAATCCGGTTGTCAAGAGAGCCTGCGACACCGGTATTGATGATTTTGGTGCAAGCGAAATCATTGATGAGCGTGTGCGCGCAGATGCCTGCATTCACCTTGCCCATACCGCATTTAACAATCACCACATTCTTCTCACCGAGCTTACCCTCGCAGAATTCCATTTCGGCAATTTTGGTGGTGCCGGTAATGTTTGCCGCTTTCTTGAGAGCATTCACCTCAACATCCATCGCACCGATGATGCCGATGACTTCTTTGGGCTGTGCATCGGGGTCTTTTGTGATAATAAGCGGGTTAAAAGTTGTAATTTTCATGGTGATTCTCCTTTAGATTTTGCTGTGTTTGAATAGTTTACTTAATATGATAGACAACGTTGATAGCGTAGCCTGCCGGGGAAATCATCACAGCGGTTTTGGAAGAGCCGGTGTCGATGACATTGCCTTCCCCTCTCATATTTTTAAAGCCGCGCGCAGCGAGAAGTTCCATCGCTTCATCGAAATCGGAAACGTTCATTTGAATCGCGGTCATATCGCGCTCCAAGCGGTCTAACTGCGCAATCGAGACAGAGTGGCCTGCGGCATCTTTCATGCGAAAGCCGCCGGAATTATTTGTATCGGGAACATCCTTTTTCTCGTGCTGCTTCTCAAAGCCCATATCTTCAAAGACTTTGGAAATGCTCCCGGCATCATTCGACATAATCAGTGGATTGAAACTTGTAATGTTCATATTCATTTCTCCATTAATGAAATAATTGATATTTTAATTATCGCGGTTCGGTTTGCCCGACGGGAATCGAACCGGCTATTCTAATCAAGTGCGAATGTGTCGCCCTTAATTATTCATTATTCACCATTCACTGTTCATTGCAGCAGCTGCTATCTAAATTGCCCCTTCAACTTGTGTTGCGGCGGCGCCGGAACGGTTGGCAGCGGTGAGCAGCTGCTCTAAGCTCTCGGCATCGAGAGAAGCGACGCGGTCAATCAGAGCTAACGCCGCACCGAAAAAAGCGTCTCCCGCGCCGGTGGTGTCAATAATTTTTTCCACCGGTTCCGATGCTGCTCGGGCTAACCGCTTGCCGCCAAAAAACGCTTCGCTCCCCGCGGCGCCCTTGGTGATGAAAAGCAGCCCCTTGTAGCCCAATTTGGCAACCGCTCGCGCGGTGTCGCTTTCTCCTGCCAATGCCTGCAATTCCTCTATGCTCAGTTTAAGCACATCGGCTTCCATCAGAAACGGCAGCATGGTATGGTCGCGCTCCTGTGCCGAAGCAAACAAATCATCTCTGAAATTTGCATCGGTTGAAACGCGGATGTTTCTGCGCTTCGCTTCGCGAATGGCGCTCTCGCAAAACGCCCTGCCCTGTGCGGTGCTGAGCATGAGTGTGCCGAAATGGAAGGTCGTCACACCGCTCCAATCCATTGCGGCAGCCTCCAGCTGATAATCGGCAGCGTTCTCTCTTAAAAACCGGAAGAACCTTTCCCCTGTTTCATCCACAGTGACCAGTGCAACCGTTGTGGGGCAATCGGTTTGCGTTAAGCGCAAATCAAGCCCGAAGGCTTTTGCCTGCTCTTTTAAAAACGCGCCCTCACTATCGCTGCCGACATTGCCGAAAAATCGCACGTCGGCACCCTGCCTTGCCGCATATACCGCCACATTAAACGGCGCGCCGCCGATATGGTCGGTCTGCCCTTTGGGTGTTTGCACTCTATCCACCAATACTTCTCCTGCACACAGTATCATACAGTATTCTCCTTACTCGGTAAGCACTCTGCCAAAACCAAACCGTCTCCATGCAGCGCAAACCTGTTCTGCGCTGCAAACGGCAAAAAGAAATAATCGCCTTTTTTTATGCGGCGCGAATAGTTTTCTCCCTCCAGCGTGCCGCTGCCCTCAAGCACAATCCACACCGAAGGACCGAATGAAGGCGTATAACTGCCGCCGCGCAGTGTAATGCGGTTTTCGGCAAAGCACGGCGTGTGTTCATAGCCGATAAGCCTTTCGATGGTAACCCCGCTTTCGTTTTTGAGTATTTGAGGCTCGATTTTGGCGCTTGCGAGCGCCTTTTCGCCCACCATAGAGTAGTCGAAGCAATCCAGGGCGGTGGCTTTCTCCAAGCCGATATACTCTTCCTCATAGCTGATATGCGTGTCGCCGCACCAGCGCTCGGGCTGAATGGTGAAGTCCGTAGGCTCCTGCACTTCCAGGATGGTACAGCCGGCACCGATGGCGTGAATGAGTCCCGCGCGAATGAGGTACACATCGCCGACTTTTGCATCTACACCGGCTAAAATTGTGCCCATAATATCGCGCTCGGTTTCGCTGCGCTCCTCAAGCGCGGACAATTCCTCTTTGGTCATTTGGCGATTAAAGCCGAAATAAATCTTGGCACCGGGTCTGGTCGCGAGTACCAGCCACGCTTCTGTTTTGCCGTAGGGCGAGCCGAAGTGTTTTCGGGCAAATTCCTTTGTCGGGTGCACCTGCATGGGCAGGCGAATGGCGCTGTCCAGGTATTTGACTAAGCAATCATACTTCCTGCCGCCCAAGAGGTTTTCGGGATAGGCCTTTAACAAATCGTCAAAGAACAAATCTGTCCCTTCCGGGCGGGCAACGCCGTCCCTCTCACCGAAATATTTCGGATTAATGGCTTTGACACAGCTTGCTATCCACTCCTCGGGGAAAAAATCGTCATCCTCCTCGGGAAGAGAGCAAAACTTTGCAATGCCTTTGCCGCCCAAATACACTCTGTAAACCCTGTTTTTCTCAAAAAAGATTGGTGATGAGGTAAGTTTCTCCAAATCCATGGTACTGCCTCCGTTTCATAAAATTGTTGTGTTATTAATTATATCACATGCTTATGATTCTTGTCTACTGCCTGCCGTACAAATAAGGATTTGGCGATGCCAAATCCTTATTTGTCAGTTTTCAGTTTTCAGGGTTCAGTTTTCAGTTTCACCCA
>SVOD01000077.1 GCA_015066575.1 Oscillospiraceae bacterium | reverse complement strand
GACCGGCAATATCTCTACCAACCCGACTATGTGCCGGTGGGCGAGGACCAGCGCCAGCACCTTGAAATTGCAAGAGATATTGCCGGTCGCTTTAACGGCAATTTCGGCAATGTGTTTAAGATTCCGGAAGCCTATATCGGCAAGCATGGTGCCAGAGTGATGAGCCTCGCCAACCCCGAAAAGAAAATGAGCAAATCGGATGCAAATACCAACTCGTTTATCAGTATACTCGATGCACCGAATATCATTATGAAAAAGTTTAAGCGCGCCGTGACCGACAGTGAGGCAAAGGTGCGCTACGCCGAGGGGAAAGACGGAATTAATAACCTGATGGGCATTTACTCATGCACCACCGGCAAAAGTTTTGATGAAATTGAGGATGAATTCACCGGCAAAGGTTACGGTGATTTCAAGGTGGCGGTCGCCGAAAGCGTGATTGCAGAGCTGGAGCCCGTGCAGCAGCGCTTCAAGGAGCTGATGGAGGATAGAGCTTATCTCAAAGAATGCTACCGTGCCGGCGACGAAAGAGCCCGGCGCATGAGCGCAAGAACCCTGCTAAAAGCAATGAAAAAAATGGGATTTATTGTTGAATGAGTACGCATTTTGCAAATGAAAAATGAAGAATGAATAAATAATGTAGGGCGACACATTCGCGCTTGTTCCGCTTCGCTCTATGTGCTTTGCTTGTCCGATAAAAGGAATCGTTATAGAGTGCGATACCCACACCAAACCGGATTGAGAGATTCGCACTCAGAATAACCCATCTTTTTGTTAACTTGAGGAGTAAAGCGATAAAATATCTTTTTCGTTTGGCATTTAGAAATTTACGATAAAATGGAGGAAAATAATGCCGTATATTAAAACAACGACTAATGTAAAAATCGAGCCCGTAAAAGCCGACTCTATCAAGGCGAAGTTCGGCAAAGCGATTGAAGCCTTTCCCGGCAAGAGCGAAGGGTGGCTGATGCTCTCGTTCATCGATGAAAGCACCATGTATTTTAAAGGCTCTGCCGAACCCTGCGCGATAGCGGAAGTGAGCCTCTACGGTGCGGTCAACCCCGCAGCAGCGCAAAATATGACCGCGCTTGTAACGGACATTCTTGCCGAAGAGCTCGGTATTGCGCCCGCGCGCATCTACGTTAAGTACGACGGAATTGAAAATTGGGGCTGGAACGGCGCGAATTTTTAAACCTAAAACGAAAAACTGCCGATGCATTACGCATCGGCGGTTTTTTATTTGCTTTATTGAATTTCAAGGGTTCTCTTTTCGGGAAGCTCTTTATCCTTTTTCGGCAAGATTAAGGTCAAGACACCGTCTTCATACTTGGCGGTGATTTCCTCGGTCTTGATGCCGGAGATGTCAAAGCTTCTGGAGAAAGAGCCGTAGGCGCGCTCGCGGCGCAGGAAGTTGCCTTTTTCATCCTTTTCTTCCTTCTCTTCCTTTCTCTCGGCAGAGATGGTTAAGAATTTGTTTTCAATATCAATTTTGATATTCTCTTTCTTCACCCCGGGAAGGTCGGCTTCCAAGCGAATTTCATTGCCCAGGTCTTTAATATCGGTCTTAAAATCCGCTGCCTGCGGAAATTTGAAAAAGTCGTCCTCAAAATCTCTGAAAAACGGTGAAAAAGTATTCCTTTTTACAAATGGTGTCAGTTCAAACATGATAATAACCTCTTTTCTTTCTTTTTGCGGTATATCTTGGCGCTTCGGGTAAAATATCTACTTTTAGCAAACCGCACCGCGAGATAATTTATTGCATTATCTTTCGATATGTAATACAACGTTTGTTCTACGGGGTGGAAACTCGTTTGCCGCAGTTTCGCCTTGCCCTTTCGAACAGTTATTATCATACCCCGAATTTTTGAATAAATCCGCAATCAAATATGTCTAAATTGTAAACTTTTAGCACTCTCGGCTTGAGAGTGCTAAACAAACAGCCGCCAACAAGCAATGTGGCGGCTGTTAATAAATAAGAATTTTGAATGTTGAATTTTGAATTGTGGTGGCAAGGATTCGCCTTGCATTTTAAAGATTTCTCGGCAAGCTCGAAATGACTGAATTCTTAATGTCTACAAGGAATTTCATTTGTTTGTAATGACAAAATCTGTCAATTAGAGCGCCAGCGGAACGGGTGCGGGTGTCCCGCCATTCATTCTTCATTCATCATTCTTAATTCATAATTGCTGTTCGCAGAACAGCTCGACAAATCCTTATTTAATCAATTCTTTGGACAACTGTGTGCGCACGGTGTCGGCAATGATTTTCGCGCCTGCCGCAGTCGGGTGGCACCCATCCGAAAACAGTTGCGGTTTTTCCTCAAAAATTGTGTACAAATCAATACACGGTACCCCTATTTCCTTTGCCAGTTTTTTTGTCAGCGGCACAATTTCTTTGGCGATAGTGTCTTTTTCAATATGATACTTCACCTTGCCGCCTGCTTCAAACACCGGCGGCGGTGCCATGACAATCACCTTAGGGTGATTGGGCAGGTTTTGATAGCTCTCGACCAGCGCTTTATAATCTTTCATAAAATTATCTTTGTTCCAATTAAAGGCTTTGGAGTCATTGGAGCCGAGCATAAAAATGACAATATCCGGTGCAAATTCTTTGCTCTGCTCATATAACTTTTCCGCGCCGTAAGGTCTGTCGCCCGTCGTTTGCGCCGTTCTGCCGGAATAACCGAAGTTGTTCACACAAAAGCCCTCGCCCAGCATATCCTGCAGCTGTGCGGGGTAATTGTTTTGCTGCCATTGCTTCACACCGTAACCGTAGGTGATACTGTCGCCGACACAGGCAATTTTGACTTGCCCCTCTTTTGCCTGTTGCTGCGGATGATAAAAACCCAACAGCCCGTTAGAATATAATACGGCGCACACAACACAGCCGATGGCAATCACTGCAACGACAATGCCTGCTGTGAGAATGATTTTCTTTTTCATCGCTACACTCCTCTACTGTTTGGCAATGGCTTGATATACCAAAGCCGCCAGCTGCTTTGCCCCTTCTTCATTCGGGTGGCAACCGTCTGCCAACCATTGCGGCTTGCCTTCAAACGCTTTATACACATCAATCAGCGGCAGCTTTTCTTTCCCCGCAAAGTCCCTGATAAATGGAACTACATTTTTTTCGAGCACGTTTTTGTCCAGTGCATTCTCACCACTCCCCTCGTAGTACAGCGGCGGCGGTGTCATCAAATATACCTGCGGGTGGTTGGGCAGTCCTCTGTAGCCTTCTACAATAAAGGCATAGTCGTTTGCAAACTGCTTTTTGTCCCAATTGACTTTTTTGGTATCATTGGTGCCGAGCATCAGCAGCACAATGTCGGGGGTAAAGGCTTTGCTTTGCTCGTAGGCGTCTTCCAGCGCGTAAGGGTAGTCGCCCGAAAGTGCAACGGTTCTGCCGGTGATGCCAAAATTGGCAACCTTATACCCGTTGCCCAAGAGCGTTTGCAGCTGTGCGGGGTAAGCGTCTTCCTCGCGGTTTTGCAAGGCATAGCCGTAGGTAATGCTATCACCGATACAAGCCACTTTGACAGTGCTTTTTGTGATGCCGCTCTGCTGCAACTGATTGGAACTGTTTTGCCGGTTTTTGACGAACAAAAAAATCCCCCCCGCCGCAATCGCGGCGACTAAAAAACAAATGATAATAATAACTGCTTTTCGTTTCATGCTTTCTCCCATGCTATCGCTTCGGTTTTGCCGACTTTTGATATATTTTAACATATTGTTTTTTAAATTACAATTATTACTCATTTTGCTTCTACCTTTTACACCGCGTGATGGCATTGATACACTCACCGGGCTTTTTGACATTGTAAAATTTTTCCTTTTGACAAAAAACGACTTGACACATCCGCTTTTCGGTGTATAATAAACATGCGAACATTTGTTCGGTTCTTGCCGGTGTGAGAGAAGCTTTTTGGAGTTACTATGAACAGTTGTTGTTTTACCGGTCACCGCCATATACCGCCGGAGGCGGTGGTGGCGCTCAAAATTGATTTGGATGTTGCGCTACGTTCGCTCATAGCAAAAGGTGTATACAACTTTTACTGCGGCGGTGCGTTGGGCTTTGATACGCTCGCCGCGCAAGCGGTACTGCAGCTTAAAAAAACTTTTCCTTTTTTGCAGCTTCACTTTATTCTGCCCTGCAAAAGCCAGACAGACTTTTGGAGCGATGCAGACCGACAGGTCTATTCCTACCTGCTCTCGCATGCCGACTCGGTGCAATGCCTGTATGAAGAATACAATAAAAACTGCATGTATGAGCGCAATCGTGAATTGGTCAAAAGTGCCGATGTGTGTGTTTGCTACCTCAAAGAGAGAAGCGGCGGCACCGCTTTCACCTTGGCACTCGCCGCAAAAAGAAATCTCAAAATCATTCCCTTGGGCTTAAATGAAGAAGAAAAAGCCTTGTTTGAAAGCAGCTTTCTATCGCCACAAGTTTTATTGGAAGATTTTGAGTTTGATATTCCTTAATTTTCGCCTCGGTTTTTCCCGAGGCTTTTTTGCGCACAAATAGCGCTTCTCTCCACGACCTTTTTCTCTTTTCCTTTTCCCCGCAAAATCTAAACTTCACGCAAAGTTGAGATTTTGCGGGGAAAGGATTATAGTAACCGTTTTTGTTGGTGTCTAAATTACTGCCTGCAAAGGATTTCCTGTCTGCTGTTATCTGTCAACTGCCAACTATTTGTCGGTTATCATCTGCCTACCGTTTCACAAAAAAAGCGGCAACGGAATCCGTTGCCGCTTTTGTATTCTGTTATCTATTACCTGTCAAATAAAAGCGCGCTTTTATTTGATAATGTCGGTGCCCATATACGGGATGAGGGCTTCGGGAACGGTCACCGTGCCGTCTTCATTTTGGTAGTTTTCCAAAATTGCGGCGGTGGTTCTGCCGATAGCCACGCCCGAACCGTTGAGGGTGTGCACCAATTTTGCCTTGTCGCCCTTTTCGCCTTTAAAGCGAATAGCGGCTCTGCGCGCCTGGAAATCCTCAAAGTTGGAGCAGGAGGAAATCTCTACATATCTGCCGTAGGAAGGTAACCACACCTCAATATCATAGGTCTTGGCGCTTGAGAAGCCCAAATCGCCGGTGCTTAATGCCACCACTCTGTAGGGAAGCCCCAACAGCTGCAGCACACGCTCGGCATCTCTTGTCAGTTCCTCCAACTGGTCATAACTGGTTTCGGGGTCGGCAAATTTTACCAATTCCACCTTATTAAACTGGTGCTGGCGAATTAAGCCTCTGGTATCTCTTCCGGCACTGCCTGCCTCTGCGCGGAAACACGCGGAATACGCACAATAGCTAATCGGCAAATCGGCTTTGTCCAAAATATCACCGCGGAACATGTTGGTTACCGGTACCTCGGCGGTAGGAATGAGAAAATAGTCCATATTGGTCACTTTAAAAGCATCTTCTTCAAACTTGGGAAGCTGCCCCGTGCCTGTCATGGAAGCGCGGTTGACCAAATAGGGCGGAAATATTTCGGTATAGCCGTGTTCGGTGTGGGTGTTTAAGAAGAAGTTATAGATACTTCTCTCCAGCCTTGCGCCGAGCCCTTTATAAAAATGAAAGCGCGCGCCGGTGACTTTGCCGGCGGTTTCCGGGTCAAGAATTCCTAAATCCTTACCGATGTCCCAATGCGCTTTTGGTTCAAAAGCAAACTGCTTGGGTTCGCCCCAGCGGCGAATTTCCACATTGTCCTCATCGCTCTTGCCAATCGGCACACTTTCGTGCGGAATATTCGGAATAGAGAGAATTAAATCCTTTTGTTCGGCTTCCACCTTGGCAATTTCGGCGTCTAAATCCTTAACCTTTGCCTTAATTTCATTCATTTCGGCAAGAATGGCGCTGACATCGCCGCCTTCCTTTTTGATTTGCGGAATTTGCTTGGATGCCTTATTCTGCTCGGCTTTGAGCCCATCTGCTTTCGAGTTGAGTTCCCTTCTCTTTTCATCACAAGCGAGTACGCGGTCAATGATTTCATCATAATCGCCGTTGCGGTTTTTCATTGCCTGCTTGACTCTGTCGGGATTTTCTCTGATTACTTTTATATCTAACATAAAGTGTTTGCCTCCTGTTTCTGCTCCTTGTTACTTAATGAATATTATTTGCCAAGCTCTTTAAATCCTCCTGATTAAAGAACTCTATTTCCAGCGTGCCCTTTTCCCCGGAATTATACACCTTAACTTTTCTGCCGAGGGCTTCTGACAAGGACAGTTCCACTTCGTCAAAAAACGCTGCTCTTTTGCGCTTTTTTGTGGTTTGCAGTGGTGCTGATTTGTCACTTGCTGCTCGCTTCGCCATGCGCTCCACTTCTCTGACGGACACATCATTTTTTGCAATGAAGTGCGCTGCCTCTATCATTTTTTCTTCATCTTTAAACGCCAGCAACGCTCTGGCGTGCCCCGCGGAAATCTTGCCCTGCCGTGTCAGTTCTTTGACTTCCTTAGGCAAATTGATTAAGCGCAGGGAATTGGCAATTGCCGGTCTCGAACAGCCGACCCGTTCTGCCGCCTGGTCCTGTGTCAGACCGTATTCTTCAATGAGTGCCTGGATGCCGTAGGCAGTTTCAATCGGATTTAAATCCTCGCGCTGCAGATTTTCAATAAGCGCAATTTCTTTTTTCTCTTTTTCGCTTAGTTGCTTGATGATAACGGGAACTTCCACCAAACCCGCTATGCGGCTGGCGCGCCAGCGGCGCTCGCCTGCCACCAATTGATACCTGCCGTTGGAGAGCGGGCTGACCAGAATCGGCTGCAATAAGCCATGGTCGCCGATGCTCTTTGCAAGCTCCATTAATTTTTCTTCATCAAAAAATTTACGGGGTTGGTCCGGATTGGGTTCTATGTCGCTGAGTTTTAACATAACGGTGCTTTCCTCTGTGCCGAAAAGCCCGTCGTTATCGGCAAAAAGTGCTTCCAAGCCTTTGCCGAGTCCGCCTTTTGGCCTTGCCATCTTTTCTTCTCCTTCTCCTCTATTTCTTACGGTTGTTTCTCAAAAACTCCAGTGCTAACTGGTCATACATCAGTGCGCCCTTGCTCGCTTTGTCATAGTAGCGCACCGGTTCGCCGAAGCTCGGCGCTTCCGACAGGCGCACGTTGCGCGGGATTGCGGTCGTAAACACTTTTTTGGGGAAATACTTTTTGACTTCTTCGACCACTTGCCCGGTCAGATTCAGTCTGCCGTCGTACATTGTCAGCAGGACACCTTCAATTTCCAGACGCTCATTGTACTTGCGTTTGACGGCTCTGACGGTAGACATCAGCTGGGAAAGGCCCTCCAGAGCATAATACTCGCACTGAATCGGCACTAAAATTGAATCTGCCGCGGTTAAAGCGTTGAGCGTGATAATGCCTAAGGACGGCGGGCAATCCAGAAAAATATAATCAAATTGCTCATCGATTGGCGCCAACGCCATTTTCAGGCGGCTTTCGCGCTTGGGCATATCCACTAATTCCACTTCGGCACCTGCTAAATTCATGTTGGCAGGGAGTACCCACATATTGTCATACTGTGTTTTGACAATAATATCTTCCGCTTTTGTTTTATTTATTAATAAATCATAAGTGGAAAGAGCGGTTTCTTTTTTATTAATGCCAAAACCGCTTGTTGCGTTGCCCTGCGGGTCAATATCCGCCAAAAGCACCTTTTTCCCTTTGGCAGCAACGGCTGCGGCAAGATTAACGGCAGAGGTCGTTTTACCCACACCGCCTTTTTGATTGACAACTGCGACAATTTTACTCATTTTCTTCTCCCTGTTTAACAATAAAAATGAACAAAATAAATTATATACCTATTTGTAGCGTTTTTCAATATGTTTCACATGAAACATATCGAAAAGATATTTGTCTGTTTTTGTTGAAATTACCATTAAAATATGGCTTGACAGCGCCATTGTCACAAGATATTGTGGTAGTGTGAAAACCCCACCGTTGTTTTGCCTGCGCGCAGCTCAGCCGGAGTCGATACGCTGCGTTGCGCTCGCATATTGCTTGTGTAATTCGATATACTATGCTAAAGCATATTGCGAGATGTTGCTATGCAACAAGGAAGGACGATGCATGCATTTTTTCGCGCCGCTCTACAGAGAATAGATATTAAATAAGAGTTCGTTTTAACGAACTCACCTTACTGACTGAACACTGAACGCTGAACACTGAACACTGCCCCTCCGGTCTTTTCTGTCGTGCAAGCACGACAGAAAAGACAGAGGGGCTGCCTCTGCCTTTCCTGTGTTATTGGGGGTGTGAGAAGAAAAGTATATTCTGTGCCATGTGGAGAAAGCACAGAGGGAGCGTGTCCGCTCCGGCATCTCTGCACCGAGTCCGTCACTCTCGGTGAAGAAAAACCGTAGTCTCTCTTTGACTACGGTTAGATTTTACCACAAGTGTAAATGCCTGTCCACTCTTTTTCATCGCAAAAAACGCCCTGAAAAGTGCCGCTTCGGCAAACTATAACGGTTTTTTCATAATCGCTGTCGAAGCACGCGGATACTTTGTCGGCGTTTGCGAAATCTTTTTTATGAGAATCATGGTTCTTTCGCTTGCATCGGGCAAGGTGTAGGCAAAAAGCTCTTGTGTCTTGCCGCCCAACTGTGCAATCGCGTTTTGCGCCTGCTTCCACTCCTCTTTTCCTTCTTTGCCCTTGAGCGCCAAAAAGCAGCCGCCGGGTTTGACAAAGGGGAGTGTCAGTTCACACAAGCTTCTCAGATTAGCCACAGCCCTTGCCACGGCAAAATCAAATGTTTCACGGGAAACATTTTTTCTTGCCTGTTCTTCCGCCCGCGCGTGTAAAACAGTTGCCTCCAAACCGAGCGTTTCCAAACAGTCTTCAATAAACGCAAGCTTTTTGCCGGTCGAGTCCAAAAAGGTCATTTGCAAATCATTTTTTGCAATGAGCATAGGCATGGAAGGGAAGCCGGCACCGCAGCCGACATCAATAACCTTTGCACCCTGCGGAAAATGCGCATACTTAAATACCATCAGGCTGTCAATCAAGTGTTTCACGGCAATGCCTTCCGGGTCAGTAATTGCCGTGAGGTTCACTGCCTTGTTGCGCTGCACCAGCAATGCGGCAAAGCGGTCTAATTGCTCTATGACGGTTTCACGCTGCGGGATACCCGCTTCTTCCAAATATTGAGAAACTTGCTTTGTATCAATCATATGTTTCACCGCTTTTCGCCAGCCAAATCAACAGCACACTGACATCGGCAGGAGTGACGCCGCTGATGCGGCTCGCCTGCCCGACATTGTGCGGTCTGATTCTCGCGAGTTTTTCCGCCGCCTCCAAGCGCAAACCGGTCACGCTTTCGTAATCAATCGATTCCGGAATGCCTTTCTTTTCCAGGCGACGCATTTCCTTAATCTGTGCTTCCTGCCGCTTAATATAGCCTTCATACTTAATTGCAATCTCCACCTGCTCGAAAACCTCAGCGGGCAGTGCCGGACGCTCTGTATCAATCGGGGAAAGCTCCGCATAACCGATTGTCGGTCGCTTGAGCAACTCCACCAGCTTACAGCCTTTTTTGAGGGGAGATGTTTCATGTGAAACAAGTAAAGCATTTACTTCGTCACAGAGGGGAACGGAAGTTTTTTCCACTCTTTTGCGCTCAGCGGCAATCATTGCCTGCTTCTCCAAAAAAGCGCGATAGCGCGCCTCACCGATTAAGCCGATTTGATACCCGATAGGCGTCAGCCGCGCGTCGGCATTGTCCTGCCGCAAAATCAGGCGATACTCGCTACGGCTGGTCATCATCCGATAAGGGTCTGTGCAGCCTTTGGTGACCAAATCATCAATCAATGTGCCGATATAGGAGCTTGCTCTATCCAAAACGAGCGGTTCCTTCCCCAATATCTTGTGGGCTGCATTGATACCGGCAACAAGCCCTTGTGCAGCCGCTTCTTCATAGCCGCTCGAGCCGTTAAACTGACCGGCGCCGAATAAACCCTCGTAATCCAAAAACTCCAAGCTGGCTTTGAGCGCAAGCGGGTCAACACAATCATATTCTATTGCATATGCCGTACGCATCACCTGCGCATGCTCCAACCCTTCAATGGAGTGAATAAAATCCGCCTGCACATCTTCCGGTAGGGAAGAGGAAAGCCCTTGTAAGTAGATTTCCTCCGTATCCAGCCCGCAGGGTTCAATGAAGATTTGGTGGCGCTCTTTTTCGGAGAAGCGCACAATTTTATCTTCAATGCTTGGGCAATAGCG
>SVOD01000076.1 GCA_015066575.1 Oscillospiraceae bacterium | reverse complement strand
CTGCGGGCTCTTCGGCATCCAATTTATTATAGAAAGCGCGGTAAACATAGAATTTTTCGAAGTCACCCGCGTGCTTTTGAATGCCGCAAACAGCCGGCAAAGAAGCGCGCAATACGCTCTCGCAACCGCAGGCGTCAATGACCATATCGCCGTAGACATCACCCTTTTCGGTTTGAATACCAATCACTCTGTCACCTGCCAAGAGCGCGCCGGTAATCGCTTGGGAGAAGAAGAACTTGACACCGTTTTTTTCGGCATGGTTAATGATTAAATCATAAATATCCTTGCGCTCCATCTTGATTTCGAGCTCGTTTTCGGGGACATCCTGCTTGACGGGGGTTCTGCCCGCGGGCGGGATAAAAGTCATATTGGTTTTGTATTCGTATTTATCTTTCGCAGGCATCGGCAGGTGCGCTGCGCGCAGGGACTTGGGGTCGAAAATATCGGTCCAGTCGTAGCCCATATGCGCTCTGTCGTTCTTTTCGTAAACTTCCACTTCAAAGCCAGCCGCCGCTAACTGTGCCGCACAGGCAATGCCGCCGTGACCGCCGCCGGCAACAATGATTTTCTTTGCCATAATAACTCCTTTTGCTTAGCGAGGCGCTTTTCGCGCCGGTAAGCAGTGTAATTTAAAAAACCGAGCGGTTTTCTTTTGTACCTTTTATTATAGAATAAACGCGGGACAAAAGTCAAATAATTTTGCCTGCTAACACACCGCCTCCATCGCCTTGGGAAAGGTGCGGATGATATCAAGAGGGTTTGATATGATTTGCTTCTTTTTAAAAAACGGAAAAATAGCGAAAAAATAAGTAAAAATAGTGAAGCGCGGCGCCGCTTTGTAACGCGATTGTTATTGAATTTATTGTATCTGATATAGTATAATATAAGGTGACAAATCGGCACGGTTTTTGCCGCGCCGGCACAATAGAAAAGAATATCTTCATTATAAAGGAATGAATGCCATGAAATTATTAAAACTACCGCTTGCGTGGTTGCTTGCCATCGTGATATTGTTCGGCTGCTTTACTGCGGCGCCGATGAGTTTTGCACAAAGCGCGGGAGATGTTGAGCTTCCCGAGGGTAACTCGGTCAATACCGCGACAGCTTCTCAGGGCGAGCAGGGAGAACTGATTGTTACTTTTAAAAAGTCGGTCAGCGACCGTAAGATTGAAAAAACCGTGGAGGCGGAAGATGCGTCTGTGGAAAGCATTTCTCAAATCGGTGCCATCAAAATTGCGCAAATTAGTGTGGATAGTATGATTGATGCGGCGCAGGCGCTCGAGGAACACCGCGAGGTAGAAGCCGTGCAGCCGAACTACCGCTACACATTTTTAGATGCTGCCGACCCGCTGCTTGACCCCGATGAACCGTTTTACCAGTACCAGTTTGAAAACACCCGCGCCAAGGAGTCCTGGGCACTGCTCGAAGGGCGCGTCAGCACCCCGACGGTGGTCACGGCGCTTGACAGCGGTATGGATTTGCACCATGAAGATTTGCAGGCAAACCAGGCGCCGGCGATGAAAGCGGCAAAAGAGTTTGAGCATTTCTCCATCGGCGAGCAGGAAGCCGCGGATGATGACGATGATGAGCAAGACGGTCACGGCACCCATGTCAACGGCATTATCGGTGCGACCTACCAAAACGGCAAGGGCGGCAGCGGCATTGCTGCCGGTTACCACAACGAGTTGGTGCGCCTGCTGCCGGTGAGTGCCTCAACCGAAGGTGCGTATTTCCTGACAGTAGATATTGTCAATGCGATTGCCTATGCGGTGGAACACGGCGCAAAAGTCATCAATATGAGCTTTGGCGGCTATGTGCGCGACCTGATAATGGATGCTGCGATTCAAGAGGCATATTACAACCACAATGTGGTCTTTGTCGCCGCTTCCGGTAACGAAGATACCGAGGCATTCTCTTCGCCGAGCGATTTAAAAGAAGTCATTTCCGTCAATGCCGGCAACAGCTTGGATGAACCGACCTATTACTCCAATTACGGCACGGAAAAAGATATTCTCGCGCCCGGCGATGATGTGATGAGCACTTTGCCCGGTGATGATTACGGCATAATGAGCGGTACCTCCATGGCAAGCCCGATGGTTGCAGGTATTGCCGCTTTGGTGTTGGATGCCAACCCGGCTTTAACCCCGGCACAGGTCTATAATATTTTGTGTGCGAGCGCAAGGCAGCCGGAAAACGTTCAAACACGCTTTGATAAGTCGACCGGTTACGGCGTGGTGGACGCTAAAGCGGCAGTCGAGGCCGCTCTCGCCGCCTCCGCCGGCACCGCCGTGGAAGACCTGCAACTCAAAGATGATGAAATCGTTCTCAGCGTGGGCGACAGCTACGGTGCGGAAGCCTTGGTGCAGCCGGCGACATCGCTTGCCGCGATGCACTGGGAAATTGCCGACCCCGAAATTGCCTCGGTTGACAGCCAAACCGGTACAATTACCGGGCTCAAAAGAGGCATAACTTCCGTGACAGTCACGGCGGGCGGCAAGAGCTCCACCCGACAGGTGCGGGTGAAAACCACCATTGCGTTGACGGATATTGTCGTCAAAGATATGCCTCAAGATAATATCATGACTTCCGGTCAAATTGTGGCGCCGACACTCACACCCAAGCCCTTTAACGCAAACTTCAGAGATATTTATGTCAAATCCGATAACCCCGCTGTAGTCACGGCGTCGGATGGCGCGCTGATTGCCAAGCGCCCCGGTACAGCGACCATTAGCATTGAGAGCTGGGACAAGGCGATTGTCAAGACTTACACCATCACGGTCAAAAACGCGGCTTCAGAAGTGGTCTTTCTTCAAAAATCGGATTGGGTGATGATGGGCGAACCGGTTGCCTTTGAAGCCATTGCGTATGATTTTGACGGCGACACGGCAGTACTCAGCAACATTCAGTACACCTCATCCAATAAAAAGGTGCTGACGGTTCACCCGAGCACCGGCGTTGTCACGGCAGTGGCAGTCGGTAAAGCCTATGTTACCGCAAAGGATGCCTTTACCGGTCACTTTGATGCGGTGCAGGTGGAAGTGGTCAAAGCCGCATACGGCGGTGCCGATTACAACCTCAAGCAAACCGCTAAAACCAAAGATTCCATCACCTTGAAGTGGAATAAAATCCCGGTGGCGCAGCAGTACCTGATTGAGCGCAAGGATTCCGCGAACGGTGCGTGGCGCAAGGTGACCACCGTAGGCAAAAACGCCACTACCTACAGACAGACAAAACTGATTGCCGGTAAAGTGTACTATTACCGCGTGACAGCAGTTAACCCCAAATATCACGGCACGCCGGGGCACTCTACCGCGCCGGCAATGCGCACGGTGCCGAATTATAAGCTTAAGCAAAGCGCCAAAACCAAGAAAACTATTACCCTTAAGTGGTCAAAGGTGCCTGATGCAACCGGCTATTATATTCAGTATAAAGCGACCAAGAGCGCAAAGTGGAAGACTATCAAATATGTCGGTTCTAAAACCTTTGCTTTTAAGCACACGAAGCTGAAAGCGGGCAGAACTGTCTATTACAGGCTCATTGCCACCTACAAGGTCGGCACCTCTGTGCGGCAGTTTGACCCGGGTCCGGCAGTGACGGCGCGCACCGCGAAATAGAAGGGAGTGCTTGAAATGAAAAAACTCATTGCTATCCTCTTAGCGGCAGTGCTGGTGTGTTCCGCTCTCCCAAGCGCTTTCGGCGTGTGCTCCTTCGGCAACACCACCGAGCAGTATGCCCGCAGCAAAAGTCCTTTCCATGTCGGAGATGATTTTACCGGCTACCGCCAGTCGGTCATAGAGGTGTTAAACTCATACTGGGTGCCGTTTGAAGCAAAGAACTGTTACTTTAGCGATGTGCGCGCAGAAGCGATGGGTATCTACAAAGCGGAACTTGCCCGCATTTACACCTTAACGGATGTGGATGAACTGGTACAGCCGGGCATTTTCGGAATGGCACTCAACGATGAAACCGCCGCCGTGTGCGAAAGTTTAGATTTGCTATCGGATTTGAACCTGACCAAAATCCGCAACGAGGCGGGGTATGAAGTCCTGCGCGCCAAGCTGCTTGCCGATATCGGGGAGAGTATCGAAGAGAATTTCTCGCGCGCGGATTATAACGATTATTATTGGGACAAACTGCAGTGCGATTACGAGCAGGCGGTAGAAGAAATTAACGCGGCAGGCACCTATCTGGAACTTGTCAATGCGCAGTATAATTGGGAAACAGTATTTGAAGAATCGGATTTCGATGCCGAAGAAATTGTGGAGTTTGCGCTGTATGAAGATGTTCCGTATTACTCCAACGATTCACTGGAAGCTGTGGCGGAAGTGCTGCTCGACAAACTCTATGAGCAACTCGACAAGTATGCCGCGGAAGGCTACGATGTGGAAACCGAAGCCATCGAAGCACTGCTCGAACAGTTTGAAACTGCGGCGGCTCAAGCGCCCTATGTGGAAAAGATTGCCAAGGCGTATGACACTGCCGAAGCCGCGATTGCCGCACAGTTGGGCATCCAACCCGAGAGCCGCAAAGCGCTCACCGTTTCGGTGAGAAAAAAGGCGTTGGCGCGCCTGAATGCGCTCTACCTTACCTACAACGAAGCGGACTATAGCGAAAGCGCATGGTATGACATTTCGGATATCTACGATGAAGCCTGGGGTACGATTCAAGACGCCGTGTATGCCGATGAAGTCGACGATGTCTTTTTTGAGCAAGTAGCCAAAGACTTTGCCGCTGTCAAAACTCTGGTACAGCAACTCAAGGCGGATAAAGATGCCGCGATTGCCGCACTCAAGAAGTATGTCGGCAACAAGAAGTACAACCAAACCAAAGTCAAAGCCCTCTATGCCGAGGGCGTCAAAAAAATCAAAGCCGCTACCACTTCGGCGCAACTCGAAAAACTGTGCAAGCAATATGTGGCGGCAATGAATAAAGCGATACTGACCTATAAGATTTCGGTCTCCAAATCCGGCAAGGGTGCGGTGAGCAAGAGCGCAACAGTCAAGTGCGGCGCGAATTACACGGTCAAAATCGTACCGACAGCCGGCTATAAAATCAGTAAAATTGTTGTAGACGGTAAAAAGGTAAAGCTGACCAATGCGTATACCTTTAAAAATGTAACAAAAGCGCATACCATAAAAGTAACATTTAGCAAATAAGAAAAAGCAACCTCTGCGAGAGGTTGCTTTTTCTTATCGTTTATCAAACGGAATATAATCTCTGCGGGGCAGAACCGCCTTATATGCGGGGCGGATAATCTTATTGCCGTTGATGAGCTCTTCCATGCGGTGGGCGCTCCAGCCGGAAATTCTGGAAATAGCAAAGAGCGGGGTAAACAGCTCCTCGGGAATGCCCAGCATTTGGTAGACAAAGCCGCTGTAAAAGTCCACATTGGCGCTTACGCCCTTAAACATACTGCGCTTTGCGGAAATCACCTGCGGTGCCAGGCGCTCGACGCTTGCATATAAATTGTATTCCTCGCTTTTCCCCTTTTCCTTTGCCAAGCGCTCTACAAAGCTCTTGAAGATTTCGGCTCTCGGGTCGGATTTGGAGTAAATTGCGTGACCGATACCGTAAATGAGCCCGGATTTATCAAACGCTTCTTTATTGAGCAGCTTCTGCAGGTAAGCGGAAATTTCCTCATCATCTTTCCAATCCTTAATATGCGCTTCCATATCCTGGAACATATGGCATACGCGAATGTTGGCGCCGCCGTGCTTGGGACCTTTGAGCGAGCCGAGTGCGCCTGCAATCGCCGAGTAGGTATCGGTGCCCGAGGAAGTGACCACATGGGTTGTAAAGGTGGAGTTGTTACCGCCGCCGTGCTCTGCGTGCAAAATCAGCGCCAGGTCTAAAATGCGCGCTTCCAGTGCGGTGTAAGAGCCGTCCTTACGCAACATATACAAAATATTCTCGGCGGCAGTCAGTTCCGGCAGCGGATGGTTGATAAAGAAGGCGTTACTGTCTTTCACATAGTAGTCATACGCCTGATAAGAATACAGTGCCAGCTGCGGGAACAGGGCGATTAACTGCAGGCACTGTCGTAGCACGTTGTCGAGCGACGTGTCGTCCGCATTATGGTCATAGGAATATAAGGTTAAGACCGAACGTGCCATACTGTTCATCATATCGCGGCTGGGAGCTTTCATAATAATATCGCGCACAAAGGAGTTGGGCAGGGTGCGAAAATCCGACAGTAGTTCGCAAAATCTTGCGAGCTCTTTTTTGTCGGGCAGCTCGCCGAAGAGCAAAAGATACGTGATTTCTTCAAAACCGAAGCGCGCATCCCGAAACAGACCTGCGGTCAAATCCTTGATATTGTAGCCGCGGTAAAACAGCTGCCCGTCAATCGGCTCGCCGTTTTCATCTTTGGCGCAAACCTCACTGATTTCGGTTAAACCGGTCAGGACACCGACACCGTTTTCATCGCGCAAGCCGCGGTTGACCTTATAGAGCGAGTAGAGCTCCTTGTCAATCGTATTGCCTGCCAAAGACTCTTTCGAGAGTTTTTTAACTTGTTTGGGGATTTTTGAGTAGTCTCTTTTCACTATTCTCACCTCTTTAAACAATTTTGAGAATACTATCATAACAGAAAAAACGGTAAATGTACATAAAAATTTGTAAAAAAAGCAAGCTGTAACTTTTTTATATATTTAATTACATTATAGATACAAATGCACAAAAACAGTTGCATTTTCGGGTGGTTTGGTATAAAATAATCTGCAACACCTATGAATTATTTTCATATATGAGGAAGAGAGAAATGGATACAAAAAAGTTTGAAGCACTGCTGTTGTCGGTGGAAACGGGCTCCTTCTCCAAAGCAGCGGACAAGCTCGGTATCACCCAATCCGGGTTAACCCACATGATGAACAGCCTCGAAAAAGAAATCGGCTTTGCGGTGCTTAGCCGCAATTTTAACGGCGTGCAGCTGACCCCGAAGGGTGAAAAGCTTTTGGAGGATATGCAAAACCTGGTGGAGAGCAGCGCGCGCTTAAAAAACAAGATTGCGTATATTCAGGAGAGCTCAAAAAAAACCATTACCATCGGTTCCTATACCTCTGTTTCGATTGCGTGGGTCTTGCCGATTATTAAGCTATTTAATGAAGCCTACCCCGACATCAATGTTGAGATTCGCGGCGGCACGATTGAGCAAAACTACGCTTGGGTCAAAGATGGCTTGGTCGATTTCGCCTTCGTGAGCAATCAGTTCGACAGTGAAACCGAATTCATTCATTTAAATAATGACCCGCTCGTGGCGGTGCTTCCGCGCGACACGCAGTACACCGAAGAATACTTTGACATTCACCTGTTTGAGGGGGAAAAGGTCATTCTCCCCTGCTTCGGCTTTGATATGGATATTAAGCGCGCTTTGCAGCAATACGGCATTGAGCCGATTTTTCGCCCGACAGCGGTCGATGATGAGGTGATTTTGAAAATGGTGGAGGCGGGGCTTGGCATCAGTATCCTTTCTTCTTTGGTGATTAAGAACAAAAATTATGATTTTATTGCCAAAGAAATTACTCCCGCGGTTTCCCGCGACCTTGGGATTGTGCTAAAAAGCCACCAAAATTTGCGGGAAATTGAAAAAATATTCATAGAATATGCGGTTGAATATACAAAAATATCGTGAAAAACGAATAAAATTGCATTTTTTTGCAAAAATTTATGAATAATACTTGCATTTTTATTCATTGTGTGCTATGATACCCTCACAATCAAAAAACTAAAATATTTTTTGGAGGAAAAAGTTATGAAAAAGTTTTTATGTATTGCGCTTGCAGTTGTACTGACTCTCGGTATGGTTGCAGCATTCGCTGCTTGCTCAAAAGATAAGGGCGGCGAAACCACAGCAGCAGCTACCACAGAGACAAAAGAAACTCTTGTGATGGCAACCAACGCGGAGTTCCCGCCGTATGAGTTCCACGAAGGCGACAAGATTGTCGGTATCGATGCAGAGATTGCTCAGGCGATTGCAGACAAGCTCGGTATGGAACTCAAGATTGAAGACGTGCAGTTTGACTCCATCATCCCCGGTGTGCAGGCGAAGAAGTACGACATGGGTATGGCGGGCATGACCGTGACTGACGAGAGGAAGGAAAGCGTTAACTTCTCCGACTCTTATGCAAAGGGTGTGCAGGTCGTTATTATCAAAGAAGATTCCGACATCAAGTCCATCAAAGACCTCGAGGGCAAGAAGATTGGTGTGCAGACCTCTACTACCGGCGACATCTATGCAACGGATGATTTCGGTGAAGAAAACATCACCAAGTTCGATAACGGCGCCATGGCAACCCAGGCACTCGTAGCCGGCAAAGTGGATTGCGTGATTATCGACAACGAGCCCGCAAAGAACTATGTGAAAGCCAATGCAGGCCTCAAGATTTTGGAAACCTCTTATGTGGAAGAAGATTATGCTATCTGCTTTAACAAAGAGAACACCGAATTGATGAATAAAGTCAACGGTGCATTGAAAGAACTCATTGCCGACGGCACTGTTAAGAGCATTGTTGACAAATACATCAAGGCTGACTAAGTTTTAAAAAAGAAACAGACCAATCGTTAGGGCGGATTGACTCCGCCCTAATTTGTGTGAAAGGAAAGAAATGAATTTTTCGGATTTGTGGATAGTTAACGAGCTCAAGCGCGCCCTGGTGGACGATAACCGGTATATGATGTATGTCAACGGTTTTATCAACACCTTAAAAATTACCGGCGGCGCTTTGGTTGTCGGCTTAATTATCGGTATTATCATTGCCGCAATCAGAACCTCTTATGATAAAAACAGGGAAACCATGCAATTAAAAGGCGGTATCGGGTATGGTGTTTTATCCGTTATCAACTGGATTTGTAAGGTGTATCTGACCGTTATCAGAGGCACACCGGTTGTCGTGCAGTTGATGATAATGTACTTCGTGGTGTTTGCTTCCTCAAGCAACGGCGTTCTGGTCGGTATTGTGGCGTTCGGCATTAATTCCGCTGCCTATGTTGCCGAAATCTTCAGAGCAGGCATTATGTCGATTGACCAGGGGCAGTTTGAGGCAGGCAGAAGCATCGGTTTTAACTACTTTCAAACCATGCGCTATATCATCATTCCGCAGATGTTTAAGGCGGTATTGCCGACACTGCTCAATGAATTTATCGCGCTCTTAAAAGAAACCTCCGTTGCCGGTTATGTCGGCGTGATTGAGTTGACCAAAACAGGTAATATCATCGGCGGTAGAATTTATGAATACTTCATTCCCTTGGGAATTGTGGCGATTATTTACCTCGTTACCGTATTGATTTTGACCGCACTTGTCGGAAAAGTGGAGAGGAGGTTGCGCAAGAGTGAACGCTAACTGTTTGATTGATGTAAAAGGCTTAAAGAAATATTACAAGGGCGAAGAAGTCAAAGCGCTTGACGGCATTGATTTGGAAATCGACCAGGGCGAAGTGGTGGTAATCATCGGCCCCTCCGGTTCCGGTAAATCGACCATGCTGCGCTCTCTCAACCTCTTGGAAATTCCGACCGCCGGCAGTATCTTTTTTGACGGCGAGGATTTGGCTAACCCGAAAATTGATATTAATAAGCACCGCCAGAAGATGGGAATGGTGTTCCAGCACTTTAATCTGTTCCCGAATATGAATGTGCTCAAAAACCTGACTATTGCGCCTATGAAGCTGTTGGGCAAAAAGAAGGAAGAGGCGGAAGCTTACGCGATGGAGATGCTCGAAAGAGTGGACCTCGCCGACAGAGCGGATGCTTACCCCAGCCAGCTTTCCGGCGGGCAGAAGCAAAGGGTTGCGATTGTGCGCGCGCTGTGTATGGACCCGGAGGTAATGCTTTTTGACGAACCGACCTCGGCGCTCGACCCGGAGATGGTCGGCGAAGTGCTCGAGGTAATGAAAAAGCTTGCCAAAAACGGTATGACCATGGTCGTGGTTACCCACGAAATGGGCTTTGCCCGCGAGGTGGCGACCAGAGTGGTCTTTATGGATAGCGGCAAGGTGCTTGAACAGGGCACCCCCGAGCAAATCTTCGACCACCCGCAAGACCCCAGATTGCAAGACTTTTTATCCAAAGTATTATAACAATAAGCCTCAAGGAAAACCTTGAGGCATTGTTTTTTAGTGTGGAGAGTGAAGAGAGGAGTTGCGGTGGCGAGGCATCGCCTCGCAGTTTAAGGGCGTTCGAAAAAACGAAGCTCCATTATAATGCGCGCAAAGCGCGCCACCATTAATTCCGAATTCCGAACTCCGCATTCCGAATTACGAATAAGAAAAAGGGCTTTCAGCCCTTTTTCTTATTCGTACAAAATATGGTCACCTTCGAGCGATTTTGCGTATTTCGCGTGGCGCTCGTAGTTTTTGTCGAACTCTTCGATATATTCCGTAAGCAGTTTGGCTCTTTCATCGGTATTGTCATACTCTTCGTAATTGACAATAATGGCCTCACCTTTTTCGGCGTAGACAATCAGCAGATAGCTTTTGGTGCCTGCCGCATCGGTGGTGCCGGTGGTGTCGT
>SVOD01000075.1 GCA_015066575.1 Oscillospiraceae bacterium | reverse complement strand
GGATGGAGCCTGAAACAGCTGATTCAGGAAGGCCTTGGCGGAGTACCGGGAAAGATCACGTCTTCTCCGGCTAATCATCTGTCAACGCTGTGCAACCAGATGGTAAACTTCCTTGGCATTATGCAGAATGAATGGGCAGGCGCACAGGCATTTTCCTCCTTTGATACCTATCTTGCTCCCTTTGTCAAGATCGACAATCTGACCCAGAAGGAAGTCAAGCAGTGTGTGCAGTCTTTTGTATATGGCGTCAATACACCGAGCCGATGGGGTACCCAGGCACCCTTCTCCAACATTACGCTGGACTGGACGGTCCCGGCAGATCTGAAAAACCTGAACGCGATCATTGGCGGGAAGGAAGTGGACTTCACCTATGGGGACTGCCAGAAAGAAATGGATATGGTCAACAAGGCCTTCATTGAGATCATGATCGAAGGCGATGCCAACGGGCGCGGATTCCAGTATCCGATTCCGACCTACTCCATTACCCGGGATTTTGACTGGAGCGAGACAGAGAACAATAAACTGCTGTTCGAAATGACTGCAAAATACGGAACTCCGTATTTCTCCAACTATATCAATTCCGATATGGAGCCGAGCGATGTGCGCTCCATGTGCTGCAGACTGCGCCTTGACTTGCGCGAGCTGCGCAAGAAGAGCGGCGGATTCTTCGGCTCCGGTGAGTCCACAGGCTCCATCGGCGTGGTGACCATCAACCTGCCGCGTATCGCCTACCAGGCAACCGACGAGCAGGATTTCTACGAGAGATTAGACCACTTGATGGATTTGGCAGCGCGCTCCTTAAGTGTCAAGAGAAAGGTTATCACGACTCTGCTTGATCAAGGCTTATACCCCTACACCAAGCGCTACCTCGGCACCTTTGCCAACCACTTCTCGACCATCGGCTTAATCGGCATGAACGAAGTCGGCTTGAACGCCAACTGGCTCAGAGCAGACCTGACCGATGAGAAGGTGCAGCGCTTTGCGCGCGATGTGCTCAACCATATGAGAGAGCGCCTCTCCGACTACCAGGAGCAATACGGCGACCTCTACAACCTGGAGGCAACCCCGGCAGAGTCCACCACCTACCGCTTCGCCAAGCACGACAAGGAGGACTTCCCGGATATCATTACTGCCAACATGAACGGCACACCTTACTACACCAATTCTTCTCACTTACCGGTCGGCTTTACCGAGGATATTTTCTCGGCGCTCGATATTCAAGACGATTTGCAGACTCTCTACACCTCCGGTACCGTGTTCCACGCCTTCCTGGGCGAGAAGCTGCCGGATTGGAAAGCGGCTGCAAACTTAGTCAGAAAGATTGCCGAAAACTACAAGTTGCCCTACTACACCATGTCGCCGACTTACTCGGTATGTAAGGACCACGGCTACCTCACCGGCGAGCAGTACACCTGCCCGATTTGCGGTGCAAAGACCGAAGTCAACAGCCGTATCACCGGCTACTACAGACCGATTCAAAACTGGAACGACGGTAAGGCGCAAGAGTATAAAGACCGCAAGGTTTACAACATCGGCAGGTCGCACTTAACCCACCAAGGTCCCAACCCGGCACCGGTCGATGAACCGGTGAAGGTGGAAACCGCAGGGGCAGGCGCAGCACCGGCAGCGGCAGGCGAGGAAGGCATTATCCTCTTTAAGACCGCCACTTGCCCGAACTGTAAGGCGGCAGCGGCGCTGCTCGACAAAGCCGGGGTAAAATACACCGCCCTCAATGCGGATGAACAGCCCGAGCTTGTCGGCAAATACGGCATTAAGCAGGCACCGACTTTGGTGATTCCAAACGGTGAAACTTTTGAAAAATTCAGAGGCGTTTCCGACATTAAAGGTTGGTTGATGAACAAGTAATGAAACAAAAGCAGAAGCGCAATGCTTCTGCTTATGTTTCATAGCCGTTAGCCGTTAGCTGTTAGCGAATGGGCGGGACACCCGCACCCGATAATAATTAATGAATGAAGAAATAATATATGCAGATTAAGAATTTTAAAGATTTGACTGTTTGGCAAAAATCTATGGATTTGGTTGTAGAAGTATATCAACTTGTCAAGGAAATGCCAAAAGAAGAGACTCATGGGCTCTCTAACCAAATGCGTCGCAGTGCGGTTTCTATTCCTTCTAATATTGCTGAAGGATATTATCGATATTCAGATAAGGAATTACAAAAGTATTTATATATTGCAAGAGGTTCGAGTGCAGAATTAGAAACACAACTCATTGTTGTTGCAAGGTTAAATCTCGTTTCTGATATAACTGTGCAAAAAACGATAGCTAAGTGCGAAGAAGTGGAAAAGATGTTAAATGCATTTATTACACGGATAAGTAAAGATACACAATACTAAAATGCAACACAAAGTGTTGCCACCACTCGCTAACAGCTAATATGCTAACAGCTAATAGGCTAAATAAGGAGAAAAAATATGTATGATATTATAGTTGTCGGCGGGGGACCCGCCGGCATGACGGCGGCGCTGTATGCGCTGCGCAACGGCAAAAGTGCCCTGGTGATTGAAAAAGCCGGCTTCGGCGGGCAGATTACCAATTCCCCGAAGGTCGAAAACTTCCCGGGCTCGTTGTCGATTAGCGGCAATGAATTGGCAGACAGTATGTTTTCGCAGATTATGGAGCAGGGGGCGGATATTGAGATAGAAACCGTCTGCGCGATTGAAGCGCAGGGCGATACCAAAATCGTGCGCACCGAAGAGGGGAGCACCTTTGAGTGCAAGGCGGTGATTCTTGCCACGGGTGTGAAGCACCGGCTCTTGGGGCTTCCCGGTGAAACCGATTTCATCGGCGAGGGCATTTCTTTTTGCGCGGTGTGTGACGGTGATTTTTACAAAGGGCAGACCGTTTGCGTTGCCGGCGGCGGCAACTCCGCACTGCAGGAGGCAATTTTGCTTGCCGACAAGTGCAAGCAGGTCATTATGCTCCAGGATTTGCCCTACTTTACCGGCGAAGAACGCCTGCAAAAGGTGCTTTTTGCGCGCGAGAATGTCAAGGCGATTACCGGCGTGAAAATTGAAGCGCTCGTTGCCGAAGGCGGCGAATTTAAGGGGGTAGAATTTACCAAGAGCGAGAGCGGCACAAGAGAAACGATTGCCTGCGACGGGCTCTTTGTGGCAATCGGGCTCATTCCCGAAAACGAGCCGTTTGAAAACCTTGCCGCGCTCAATGACTACGGCTACTTTGACAGCTCTGAGAGCTGCACGACCAAAACGCCCGGCATTTTTGTGGCAGGCGACTGCCGCGCCAAAAAAATTCGCCAGGTAACCACCGCCGCGGCAGACGGCACGATTGCCGCGCTGGCTGCATGCGAATACATTAATCAACAGTAAAACAGTGCCTCGAAGAGGCACTGTTTTACTGTTGAGTGTTCAGTGTTCAGTGTTAAGTTTTCAGTGTTTGGTCTGTTGCATGAGGTAATACTGAAAACTGAATCCTGAAAACTGAAAACTTTAAAAATAAAGGTGTTGAGAAAATTCTCAACACCTTTATTTTTAATAGGGGAGCGGCGGGACTTCGAGCACAATGTCGCTCAAGGGGAAGGCGCAGCAGGGGTGAATGTAGCCGAACTCTTTGTCGGCGGCGCGCCTGCCGTCCACCGCAGCGGGGATATAGACTTGACCGCTGATGAGCTGCGAATGGCACCAGCCGCATTTGCCGGAGCGGCAATCGCTCGGGGCGTTGATACCGGCGGCTTCCATCGCTCTGAGCAGCGAGGTATCGGCAGCGCAGTCAATGGTCTGCTCCTTGCCGGCGATACGCACGGTGAGTTTGTAATTTGCCTTAATATCGCCGCTGTAATCGGCATTTTTCTCCGGGTGGAAATACTCGCCGAACAGTTCGTGGCGGATATATTTGCGCCTGATGCCGAGTTTCTCAATCTCCTTATCCGCAAAGTCATACATCGCTTGCGGACCGCACAAGAAGATGGAATAGGGCGCATCGGCGGGCGCATATTTTTGGATTAGTTTGGCATCAATAAATCCGTTTTCATAGCCTTTTTTCTTCTCGTCGCTGAGCACATTGACAAGTTTGATTTTTTCGTTTTCTTTTGCCATTTGTTCAAATTCATCGCTGAATACGGCATCGGCGAGCGTGCGCGAGCCGTAGAGCAAAGTCAGGCTGCAATCCTCATCGCCATCACAAATCGCCTTTGCCAAAGCGCGGAAGGGGGTGATTCCGCTGCCGCCGGCAATGCCGATAATGTGCTTTGCATCCCGCAGCGGCTCATAGGTAAAGTCGCCGAGCGGGCCGGAAGCAATCACACTGTCGCCGACCTTCCAATGGTCGAGCACATAGGCGGAAACAATGCCGCCTTCCACGCGCTTGACGGCAATCTCAATTTCACCGGCAAGTGTGGCGCGCGGGGCAGAGGCAATCGAATAGGGGCGGTTGTAGATTTTGCCGCCGATATTGACCGCGACAACCAAATACTGACCGGCATTGAACCATGCGATGGCTTTGGTGCCCTTGGCGGTATCCGGCTCAAAAATAAAGCTCTTAAAATCTTTGCCGCGCTCGATAATCTCTTTAATCTTTAAAAACTGCCCGTGCGGGTGCATGGCAAGCGCCAATTTGTTGGCGGGGTAAGTGTATAAATCCTTTACCGGTGCGGCAGAGGCATTTTTGACTGCGAGCACGCGGTCTTTGACCATGTGCATCATAGCACTTTTACTCAGTGTATTTTTTTGCTCCATCTTACTTACCTCCTTTGAGTGCTTTGACAACCGCTTCGCCTGTCATGGCACCTGTGATATATGCGGAGGGATATCCGCCGCCGCGAATGGTATGTCCGCCGCAGAAGTAGAGGTTGGGCACTTTGTTTTCCATATCTTTGAGCACGGTTCTTGCCACAATATTATCCCACTGCTCGTTGGCGTAGCCGTAAATGCAGCCGTCCGGCGTGTCCAGATAGCGCGCAAAGGTGGCAGGCGTGGCAACCACGATTTCTTCAATATGCTCGCGAATGGAAACGCCCATGGTCTTTTCATAATCGCTGATATATTTCTCGGCGAAGTCATTTTTATAGCGCTTGTATTCCTCGGGCTTTAAGTTCTCCGGGAAGTCGCCGGGCATCATCGGCATGGTAAAGAAGAGCATGCTTGTGCACGGTTCGCTCGCTTCGGGAATGGCGACATTCAGGCAGTTGACCACATACATGCCGTAGTCCAGGCGCTCGTTAAACTGCCGGCGGGAGTCGGCGCTCGAGGAAATGAAGACACTGTAATCTTCAATGCCGAGCTCTTGGGCAGAAGCATCCAGCCCCAGGTAAACGGTCACAAAGGTCATGCCGAGTTTGCGCGCGTTGGCAAGTTTGACAGCGCTTTTGGGCACGGCGCTCTGCTCGGAGCGGTTCCAGACATTATTGGCAATGATGTTGGAAATGACTTTCTTGGCATAAATCGCATTGCCGCCGACTTCTACGCCGATGACCGCACCTTTGTCGCTGTAAAGGAACTTGGTCACTTCGCTGTTGAAGCGCACCTCGCCGCCGTAATCTTGAATGGATTTTACAAGCGCGAGCGAAATTTCATGCGAGCGGTGGTAGGGCATCGAGGGCGGGGTTTTGATGAACGAACCGACCATGCTCATATAGTGCAGCGCGTTCATATCATCCATCGGCACACCGAGGTAGCCCCAATAGGTGCTCAAGATGCTCTGCGCTTTGGCGGGAATGCCGCACTGATTCATCACATCTTCCATCGAATGCGAAGCGGTGATGACAAAATCACCGTAATCCGTCATCAGCTTGGCGGGGTTGAAGATGGGTTTGTCCATATATACCTGTGCTTCATCGAGCACGGGCAATAAATCAAACAGTTTTTTAACACTCTCGCGGCAGCCGGGAACCGCGGCTTCCATATCGTCGAGAAAATCCTCATAGCCCGGGCGCAGGCGTACATCATAGCCGCCTTCTCCCTTTACAATGGCGCGGAACAACTGCTTCTCGTAAAAGAAGGGAATCGTCACATCGAGGCGATTGAGTATTTTGCGCGCACTGTCGGCTTCGTCACCGGTAGAGTCTTCACATAATTCATGCAAAGCGGCTTCAAACTCAAACCTGCCGCGCACAAAACTGGTGGCGCAACCGCCGGGCAGATTGTGCTTTTCGAGCACCAGTGTCTTGTAGCCCGCTTTGGCAACCGTGGCGCCGGCGATCAAACCGCCGTTACCGGCACCGACAACGACAACATCAAAAACTTCCATCGTATCACTCCTTTTTATGATTATATAGTTATTTATATTGTAGCACTTTTTTTGTCGGTAGGGTAGTAGGAATAGTGATAAAATCAAGCGGGGTTTATTAGGAGAAATAGACAAATACGGATTTGGCGATGCCAAATCCGTATTTGAATTCGGAATTCGGAATTCGGAATGCGGAATTAGTGGTGGCAAGGCTATGCCTTGCATTTTAAAGATTTCTCGCAAGCTCGAAATGACTAAATTCTTAATTCCTACAAGAAATTTTACTTGTGTGTAATAACAAAATCCGTCAAGTAGAGCGTCAGCGGAACGGGTGCGGGTGTCCCGCCCACAACTTCACTCTCCACACTCCACACTCCTAACTCAAATAAGGATTTGGGAGCCCGCAAGGGGCTCCGCAAATCCTTATTTGCATTTATTTTTAAAACATATTATAATATATAAAACCATTATAAGAAGGAACGCGTTATGAATTTTGAGATTAAAGATTGGAAAAGTCTTGTCAACCTCGGCATTATTATTGTCGTGGCGATTGCGGTGATGGTATTACTCATCTTTATCAACCGCAAGTGTTTTAAGCGCTTAAAAGAAAAACACAAAAATCTGCACCTGCAACTGCTCGAAAAGGTGATTAATATTTTAATTGTCATTATTGTCGGTCTGCTTGCTTTCTCGGCAATGGGAGGCACGCGCAGTGTCTGGCAAACGCTCTTGGGCGGCACCGCTGTATTGAGTGCGGTGGCAGCCTTTGCCGCGCAGGATGTCATTAAGGATATGCTCGCCGGGCTGATGATTAGCATCTACAAGCCCTTTGATATCGGTGACCGCATAGAGCTGGAGGACGGCACTGCCGGCGTGGTCAAGAAAATGAGCATGCGCCATGTGGTCATTAATACGATTGATACGATTAAGGAAGTCATCCCCAACAGCCGCCTGAACATCATGCAGCTCAAAAACTATTCCTACCGCGCGCCGTACCGCAGTGCCAACTTCCGCTTCCCCGTTGCCTACACGACCGATGTCGAACAGGCAAAGGCGGTTATTGCCGCGGCGGTTGCACAGAGTGCATATTCCGTGCCGTATCTGACAAATGAGGCAGGGGAGAAGGAATATCAGCCGGTTTATTTTATGGACTTTGCCGACAGCGCTCTAATAATGAGTGTAACCGTTTACTACCAAAATACGGTGCCGACGGAAAAGGTCAAAGATGATATTAACAGCCGGGTCAAAAAAGCGCTCGATGAGAGCGGCATTGAAATTCCGTATGCCTATATGAATGTTGTCACAAAATAGGTCGCTTCGCGACAGTGTTCAGTGTTCAGTTTTCAGTGTTCAGTAGCGAGTTCGGTTTTCCGAACTCGCTTTTTTTAGTCGGCGGTCGGCTGTCAGCAGTCAGCGGTCGGCGTTCGGCAGTTGGCAATTGGCGGTTCGGTTTACCGAACCTGCTTTTTTGCAGCCGGTTGAATAGATAAAAGATAGTCGGTGGGAGTTCGCTTTTGTGAACTCGCAAGGTGTTTTGCTTTTCTTGTCTTGCGTTTTTTTGTTGGTTCGGTTTACCGAACCGGCGAAAGATAAAGAAAAAACAATAAAGAAACAGCGCGCATCCGAATGATGCGCGCTGTTTCTGTTTCTGTGCTTTAAAAAAGAAAAATGAGAAAGTTTTATTTAACAGAGTTAATCAATAATGTTGAATAAAAAGTTCCTGATAACAGGAACTGAATATACAAAAATACAAGACCCCTGTTTTATCAATCAAACGGGTCAGAGGCAGGTATGCTCGGGTCGTCACGGCTGATGCCTAAAATCTGTTCAAATTGGAATTTTTCGATATCCACAACGGGTTCTTCGTAGACCTTTTTCATTCCAATTCTCCTTTCGCTGGTATTAATTCATTAGTAGTGTAACATAAGTTGCGAGTTTTGTCAACATATTTATATACTTATTTTAAAGACCAATCAATTTTTTCTAAACCGTTCGCTTTTAGAAAATTATTGCATTTCTTAAAATGCCCGCAACCGAAAAAACCGTGGTAGGCGGAAAGCGGGCTCGGGTGCACGCTTTCGAGCACCAAATGCTGCGGCGCGGTGATGAGGCTCTTCTTGGAGCGGGCGTTGGCACCCCAGAGCATAAAGACAATCGGCGCGGTGCGCGCGTTCAACAATTCAATCACTTTATCGGTCAATATTTCCCAGCCCTTGCCCTTGTGGGAGTTGGGGGAAGCGGCGCGCACCGTGAGCACCGTGTTGAGTAAGAGCACGCCCTGTTTTGCCCAGCCGGTCAACTCGCCGTGGGCAGGAATGGGGATGCCGCATTCATCCTCTATCTCTTTAAAGATGTTTTTGAGACTTGGCGGCGGCTCCACCCCTTTTTGAACCGAGAAGCACAGCCCGTGCGCCTGCCCGGGACCGTGGTAGGGGTCCTGCCCCAAAATAACGACCTTGACATCTTCATAAGGGGTGTATTTGAGCGCGTTGAAAATGTCGTGCATCGGCGGATACACGGTGTGAGTGGCATATTCCTGCTTTAAAAAACGGCGCAGGTCAAGGTAGTAGGGTTTTTCAAATTCCTCTTGCAAGAGGATGTCCCAACTGTTACCGATATGAACCATATTTTTTCTCCTTTAGCAGTCGGCGGTCAGTGGCGAAAGTCGCTGCGTGAAGTTTGCTTCGCAAGTGAAGTTGTGGGGCAGTGAAGTTACTGCGTAGTGAAGTTTGTGCTACGCACAAGTTACAGTGGCAACACTGCGTGTTGCATTTAAATGCGTTGCTTTGCAACGCCACCACTAATTTCGCATTCCCGCTGTCATTCTGAGGCTCTGCCGAAGAATCTCCTTATTTTTTACACTTGCCTGTTGTCCACGGGATCCTTCGCTTCGCTCAGGATGACAGATAATATGTGTACTCTTCTAATCGGGTGCGGGTGCAAATTCGCTGCGCGAACAGTTTTCAGTGTTCAGTAGCGAGGCTTTGCCTCGCACTTTCAATAATTTTGAATGTTGAATGTTGAATTGTGGTAGCGAAGCAACGCTTCGCATTTTAAATGTGCCACAAGCGGCACCATTATATTGTACATCTTGCCTCGGCAAGATTTCATTCTCGCAGAGAATTTTATCACGAAGTGATTTCATTCACCTGTGGTGAATTTCATTGTGATATAAAGCGAGCAAGGCTCGCTTTATATCACATTTGTCGGTGATCCGTTTAAGTAGTTTTCAAAGTTATAGAGGGTGATGTCAAACAGGTGCCCCTTGGCTTCGTCCGACGCCCAGCCGATATGCGGGGTAAAGGTGATGTTTTTGGCGCCGATAAGCGGGCAATGAGCCTGCATGGGCTCCGTGGCGAGCACATCGACTGCCGCGCCGGCAATGGTGCCGCTGTCGAGCGCGGCGCGCAGGTCCGCTTCATTGACCACCGGACCGCGCGAGGTGTTGATGAAAAAGGCACTCGGCTTGCACTGCCTGAAGGCGGCGGCATCAAAAATGCCGCGCGTGCTCTCGGTCAGCGGGCAGTGCACGCTGAGAATGTCGGACTCTGAGAGCAGGGTGGGGAAGTCGACAAATTCCACACCGGCGAACTCCTTTTTTGTGCGGCTGCACACGAGCACCCGCATCCCAAAGGCGAGGGCGATTTTGGCAACCGCCTGCCCGATGTTGCCGAAGCCGAAGATGCCGAGTGTTTTCTCGCTAATCACATGGGTGTGGAAAGCAAGCGGCGAGAAGGTCGGCGCTTTCACCCAGCCGCCGGCTTTGACAAAGGCATCAAACGCGGCGGTTTTGGAGTATTCGTTTAAGATAAAGGCAAACACCTGCTGCGCGACATTGTCGGTCGAGTAAATGCCGGCGTAGCTGACGGTAATGCCGTGGCGGTGGCAGTAGTCGATATCAATATTATCGTAGCCGGTCGCAAGCTCGCCGATGTATTGTAAGCGCTTTGCCGCCCGCAGCTTTTCGGCGGTCAGCTTGGCTTTGTTGCAAAAAACAACATCGGCATCGGCAATGAGCGCCTCGATGTCGGCATCCTTGACCACGGGGTATTCGTGCAGCTCGCCGAAGCGCGCAAACGGCGCAAGGCTCGCCCCCGCATCTGTTAATGTCATGGCATCTAAAAAAACAATTTTCATTTAGAAAAATCTCCTTTGTTGAGAAAAAATGAGTGAAAAGATAATAAGGATTTGTCGCGCTCTCCGAGCGCGCCAATCCTTATTTGAAGCCTATTAGCAGTTAGCATATTGGCATATTAAGAACCCGACCAACTAACCAAATCAAAGATTTGGAGTTGGTGCCCGGAACCTTGGCGTTCGCAACACTATGTGTTGCTCGG
>SVOD01000074.1 GCA_015066575.1 Oscillospiraceae bacterium | reverse complement strand
GAATTGTCGAGAAAAGCGAAAAGTGTTCTGATTTATAAATCCGTGTGGTTTCAGCCACTTTTTCGACAGTCTGAAAAAAAGGCTGTAAGGAGCAATCCTTACAGCCTTATTTTTTATCGCTTCGAGTGTTCTGCCATGCAGCAATACGCCACACCCTTCACCTTCATTTAAAATATCGGCAAATCCTTATCCTTCACCGCCATAACGGTCAGGTAAATCCAGGCAGCCAGGCGAACAGCTTCTATTACCATAAGAATAATAAACGCCCACACTTCCGTGTTGACCTGTGCCGATTGAAAAATGAGGCTCAAAGCTAAGCCGACAGCGCCTAAACCCAAAATGGCAATCGGTGTTGCCTTATAAATTTGAGAAGCGTTCACATTCTTTTTGTATGCCGCGATATACACCGGCAAAAAGCCGATGGCTAAAATTGCTAACCCTAATAGCGCGTAACCGATCGTTTGAGAAGCCGTATTCATATCAATTCCCCTTTATATAATACATATTTAATACCTATTAATCATACCACATCCGGCGCACTCTTGCAAGCGAACAAAATCGAACAAATAAAATAAAAAAATTAAAAAAACAATAGAAAAAATGCTGTTTTCGAACAAAAAACAGCGTTTTTTTGTTGATTTATCCATCATAATTCGTTTTTAAGTACCCAGAATTTAAAAATAATCGAACAAATGTATTGACAAAGTGTTTTTTTGTGCTATAATAGAGGCAGTTAAGGAACAAATGTTCGAATTTGTTCGAGGAGGAAATGAAAATGACAATCAGATTTGTAATTGAAGCCTTATTAGTAGTTGCCGTCATCATCGGCTTCTGCTTTGAAGAAAAAATTGCGCGTGCCGAAAGAAGATTTTTAAGAAAAGTATTCTCTGCTTCCCGCGCCAAGAAACAAAGACAAGAGCATATCCGGTTAAAAATGCGCGAAGCAAGGTATCAGCGTCAGCAGTTGCAGCGCGAGATGGAATTGCTCGAGCTCGGTTTAGATACCAAGCCGGCACTCAAAGTGATGGCGCGGGAATCTGCCGCTGCTGCTCTTGACCAATCACAAGAAGAAGTCGCTTAAGATTCCCTTCTTCCGACTCCCATACATTTTTTTATTCACTCCATTGCGGCAACTGCCGCAGGCAGAGAGAGTATACTCTCTCTGCTCCCTCTCGGTGAATCTCTCGCAAGAGATTTTCATAAATACTCTCACACACACAAAAAGGCACTCGCAAGGGTGTCTTTTTGTGTAACAAATAAGGATTTGGCGAGGTCTACGACCTCGCCAAATCCTTATTTGAATTCGGAATGCGGAATGCGGAATGCGGAATTAGTGGTGGCAAGGCTACGCCTTGCATTTTAAAGATTTCTCGCAATCTCGAAATAATAAATCATTAGCTGTTACAAGGTTTTTTTACTTGTGAGTAAAGACTACATTTTCACAATAGAGCGAAGCGGAACAAGTGCGAATGTGTCGCCCTTTAATTCCGAATTCCGAACTCCGAATTCCGCATTGCTGTTCGCAGAACAGCTCGACAAATCCTTATTTGCCGCAACAAAACCGCCTCGCAGCTGCGAGGCGGTTATTCTTTGTTGCGGAGTTATAATCCAAACTTTTCAGCTAAATACGCTCTGGTGTTCGGGCTCTCGTGCGGGTTATTGACCGCTTGCTGTGCGATATAGAGCACCGTTCTCGAAGAATAGCTGCTGTCATATACCGTGACTTCAATGCCGTCAATCGAATAGGTGACATAGCTTCTTGCCGCATAGTGCGTTTCCCAATTTGCTCTCTTGAGTTTGAGCACCAAATTGTAGGTATAAATATCCGTGCCGCTCTCGGTGGTGTGAACGCTGTAGTGACCGTTAATCATCGAGAACTTGGTCACAAACATGCCGCCTTCCACCAACTGGTCAACATTAACCGGTGTGTTGTCGGTGGGTTCCACGCCGCCGTTGAGGTACTTGGTTTGGGTGTAAACAAAACCGAAATCAATCACCTCGGCATCTTCCGGTACTTCGCAGGCACCGGTAAAGCGCATATCCTGGTAATCGCTTTGCGCGCTCTCTTGCGTAATGCGCAGTGCCGCCGCTCTGTTGGCGTAGTCATAGCCTGCCTCTTGGTAGCGGTTGAATTTCGGGCTGGCAAGCGTGCCGGAATCCACAATGCTGCCGCAGTTGGAGCACATCACATAGAAAGTGCCGTCAATCCCATCCTGCGGAGGTGTTAAGAGCTTGTGCGCGCCTTCGGTGTGCTGCGTTAAGGCAAAGCCTTCCGCATTTTGCAATACGGCTGCCGCCGCATGCTCGCCGGCATTGTTGCTCAGCGCCAATTCATTCAATTCTGTCGCCGATGCATAGGTATTTGCATACTGTTCCAAAAGCACGGCACTGTTACAGAAGGCATCACCGAAGTCTTGCAATGTTTCGTAATTGAAGATAAATTGGTTCACCTGCTCGAGCTGCTCGTCAGTAGCAATCGGGTCAAGTTTGTTGTATTCGGTTTCGAATTCTTCCAAAAGTGCATTGTATTCGTCTACATCAAAGACAGAGAACACCTGCGTTAACTCATCGTAGTTTTCATCGAACCAATCCACAAAAGCATCAATGGAAATTTCGGTATACACGCCTTCCCAATCATCCACATGTTCTTCGGTATCGGTAATCAAATCGCTCAAAGTCGTGTCCGTAATCTGCTTTGCATAGTACACCATTGTGATATTCTTGCTCTCTTCGCAAATATATTCCGAAGAAATACCTTGGTAATAATAGCGCGAAGCATAGCTTGCGAAGGTGCTGTCGGGCTGCGGTTCGTAGTGGTAGCCTTTCACTGTATAGGTACCGTCACCCAAATCTGCCGTGCCGTCACGCACTTCACCATAGGTCGTGGTCTTGTTGTAGGTTTCGGTGTAGGGATGAATAATTTCATTGTCAATCTCATATGCCCCGGTCGGGTTGAGCATCTTGTGGTACACATACATATCAAAGGAAGTGTACTGCAGGTTTCTCATCGCATTATTGAGGTTGTTGACAATGGTATCCACCTCATTTTGCGTGCCGGGATTAGAGGTAGCGGACGTGGTATCCACACTCCGTGCGGCAAGCAATTCGCTGCCGCAGGCTTCATCGACATTGGTGAACTGCCCGTTAGCCGAAACGGTATTGAAATTGGCGATAGCATCATTCAAATCGGAAAAATCGATATTCCAATAATCATAGGTGTGTTCATAGGTGCCCTTGGTGGTCAAGGTGGGCATAAACGAGTCGGAGTGCTTATTGCAGCTGTCGGCATAGCTGCCGTTGAAGCGCAGCACATTGGAAGCGCCGGTTTCAAAGAGGTAGAAATCCACCGCATTTTCCGCAATTGCGGACTCGATATCGCTGGTGTGCTTATTGTGAATGAGGCAATACGTGCCGTTGGCAGTAGAGCTGATTAATGAGTTGTATTCGCTCGCCAACGCGCTCTTGGACTGGTTAATTTTATATTGGCTGGTCATATCCGTGCCGAGCATAATTTGAGCATCGCGCAGTTTGGAGTTCCCCATCGAGCAATAGCTGCTCCACTTAGAGGCATTGTAGTAGCAGGAGAGCAAATGCCCCTTGCCGTTAATTTCATTTCGCAATGCGTTTTTGGAATACGCATAGATATACAGGTGGGAATTGAGGTAAGCGGAGTTATCGGCACCGCGGTCAAGCAGGATGTCCATACCGTCATCATTCCCCTGGTCACCGTCAAAATAAATCTCGGCAGGAGAATCCTGCGTGGAAGAACCCGTAAAGATTGTTCCGTAGAACGGCACGGTTTTACCGCCGGTAATCTTAATCTTCACCTTTTCCTGATAACGGGAGGTATGGGTGGAGGGGTTAGCGGAATAACCAAAGGTCCCCGCGCTGTCATAGGAGCCTCTTTGAATGTAGTAACCCGCATCGCTTTCATCCGGCTGGAACCAGTAATCGGACTGGCTGTCCGGCTCAAACTTGATGCCCAAGCCGGCAGAATTATAAGTCGGGTAACTGTCGGTATTAATATAGAAATCGGCGTTGAGGTAAGACATATTACCATCGGACTTCGAATAAGTTTGGTTGAGAACACCGGCAGAGCTGACATAGGTCGCCTGCACATTCACATCGTAACTCGGCCAGGTATTGTCATCTTCCAACTTAACGGTCGGAGTGGTCACTTTATTATAGATATAAGGAATGGTTGCACCGGTAGACAGTGTCGCCGGATTGCCGGTAGCGGCATCGTATAAACCGTCTAATGTGTAGCTGACAGTAATATCGGCATTGTAATTGGCATTTGCCGCCTTCAAATCAATGAGTTGGAATGTTTTGCTCTGCCCTGCCGCAATGGTATCGTTCGCCGGGTTGATGCGTACCTTATCGGCAGAGGCTGTCGAAAGTGTCACCGTTGCCTGGCGGGAAGAGTGATTGGTCAAAACCAGGGTATTGGTGGTCGTTGCCTGGTAAGAAGAGTTAAGTGCAAATTTATCCGCCGCATTGCCGCCGGCTTTAAACGCCATTGCCAAGCCCGCTTTTTCGCGGTTGGCATAGGTCGGCGCGTAAGTCACGGTGGAACTGTTCGTCACCGTAATATTCTTGGTCAAAGAATAATCGTTGGTAACGGATTGATTGAGTGTATCGTAGGTCGCCTTCAAACTGACGGTTCTGGTGTTGGCGGCGGGATTATTCGCATCACCCGTGCCTTTGAGAGTCATCACGTTCTTCGTTTGCGAGAAGGTTAAACCTGTCACCGGGGTATACGCGAAGTTCGGCGCCATCATCGTCACACCCCACTGGTCGACCACAGAGAAAGTCTGCACTGCCGAGGTGGCATTTAAGCCTGCCGGCAAGGTGAGGTTATTGGTGGTTGCGTTACCTTGTTTTGCATAAGGATAATACTGATTGAGCGAGCTGACATTAGAGAACATCAAATCACTGGTGCCTTCACCGTTGGAACGCTCAATTTTGGAATAGTCATAAATCGCTTCAAAGGAGCCGATTTCCGCATTCCAAATCTTTAAGCCTGCATAAATACCGCTGTCATTATCTGCCATATTGGTCTTTTTGGCAGAAACGGTCGCTTTTTGCGGGAACCCGTCAATAACAGCATTGTAAACAAACGAACCCTCTCCATCGTAGTTAAACGCATTGGCATCAATCACGCCAAAGAAACGCTCGGTCACTTCGGGCGCTGTGCCGTTATCGGGTCTGTAAACCACAGTAATATCGCCCGCCTGCGACTTAATCGCCTTGGGCTGCTGTGAATAGTTCGGGCTGTACTTGGTCACTTCTATCTGCACAAGGTACTTGCCCTGTTGAGCATCACTCTGTGTGTAGTTTACCGGTTGCGAACCGTTGTACAAACCGGTCGGAAAAGAAGCGGCAGATGCCTGCGGCACGGCAAAAACCATACCGGAGATGAGCATCACGCACACTAAACACAGTGATAAGGCTTTGCGAAACTTCTTCATAGATGAACCTCCTTCATCAAATTACAAGCGAATAGTATTATACACAATAATTATATAATTTTAAAGAAAAATACACAATAGTTAAAACTGTAAACTATTTCTGCCCTCTTTTGTGCAATATTACAAAAGTGCCATGCAACACACTGCGTGAAAGCGCCATATAAAGCCACGCTATCATGACAGTTGACGGGAATAAACCCGCCAACTGCAATAAAAAAATACCCTCCGCACGGAGGGTATCGATGTGATTATGACAATTCGTCACTTTATTCGTTTTCGTAGATAAATTCCCGCAAAGCCGCCTTGTTTTTCTCGAAGTCAATCGAAAGCGCCTGCTGGTCGCCGAAGTATTCGCTCGTATAACTGTCATCAATCGGGATGCGCAGCTGGTCCACATCATAGGTCAAATAACCGAACACGCCCAAACCGATGCCGAGCATTTCGCCCTTGGTGATATCGGTTTTGACCTGCGGCAAAATCACTTCCGCTAAATGATAATCGGTAAAGGGACCGGCGTGTTTGACTTTTTCGACAATCGCGCTCATCACCTTTCTCTGGCGTTGGGTGCGCATAAAATCGGAGTCGAGATAACGAATGCGGCAATAGACCAATGCTTCATCGCCATTGAGTTTGGTTAAGCCGGCTTTCACCGTTTCGCTGGTATTTTCATTAATAAAATCGGCTTCCGCTTCGGTCACTTCCACCTCTACGCCGCCAAGTTCTTCAATGATAGATGAGAAAATATCAAAATCAACCATTGCGTAATTATCAATTTTAATCCCGAAATTATATTCGATTGTGTCCATCAGCAAACCGGCACCGCCGTAGGCAAATGCCGCATTGAGCTTCGCGTAGTCATGGTCGGGAATATACACCCAAGTGTCACGCATAAAAGAAGTGAGCTTAAACTTATGGTGTATTCTGTCGATACTCACCAGCATAATCGAGTCGGAGCGCTGTGAGCCGCCGCTGTCATCATCACAACCGATGAAGAGAATATTCTTCACCCGGCGGTTACTCATCAGCTTGGAAGAATCCAAATAGAGATTAGAATGTTCACTGGGTACATAATTGATTTTACTAAGCAGCGAAAAGCCGAAAAAGCCGATAATGCCGGTGAGCACCAAGACAATGGCAAGCACAATCGCCAAAACTTTCTTTGCTTTGCTTTTTTTGCCGCCTTTTGCGCCGCGGCGCTGCGGTGCCTGCTTACCCGCATAGCGCGACTGCTGTGCGGGCTTGGCGGAATACACATCTTCATAGCCGCTGTGGCGCACCGGAACACGCTTAGTGTCTTGCGTTTCTTTCGCATACACACTGCGCGGATTCTGTGCAGCTAAATGTGCATAATCCGTTGCCGAAGCACCGCCTGTTCCGAGAGAATCCGTATCGTTTCTGCCGGAAGAAATGTCTTCATACTCATCCGAAAACGAAAAATCATCTTCTTCCCTACCGGAATAGATATCTTCATAATCTTCACTACTGTATTTGTTCAAAATAGCCTCCCAATATAGAGCGAAGCGGAACGGGCAAGGGTGTCCCTTCCGCAATTATTCATTATTCATTCGTTATACTTACCTGCAATACAAAGGATGAGATTTTATCGGTGAACGCAGTCGCAATGCGCCGCTATTTTTTGCTGTGGCAAAGAAACGCGACGAAGCAATACTTTGTGTATTGCGAGGAACGCTTCTGCCGCCACAGTAAAAAAGAGCAAGCAGTGCGCCGTGTTCATCCGTTAAAATATCATCCAATAAAATAACTGCGCCTGTAAGCCGAGTTCTGTTTTTCAGGTAATTATCTATCTCGACTGTACATTACTGCACAGCTCCAGCTGTCCTTTGAAGTATGGGTCGGGCAAACCACTTCGGTCGACATTGCTCCGGATAGGGTTTACAGGGCTCCCTTGTTACCAAAAGAGCCGGTGAGCTCTTACCTCGCCTTTCCACCCTTACCGAGATTACTTTCGGCGGTATCTTTCTGTTGCACTTTCCCTGGGGTCACCCCCGGCGGCCGTTAGCCGTTATCCTGCCCTGCGGAGCTCGGACTTTCCTCATAAATAAAAATATTTACGCAATTACCCGGCGCAGTTATGCTTTTATTATAAAATATATCTATTTCATTGTCAAATGGAATTGACGAATCCTATTTTTATGTTATACTAATAAGGAAATTTTCTTAAAGGGGTTTTTGAAATGATTTCCACAAATGATGTAACCGTACAATTCGGCGGTCAGGAACTGTTTAAACATGTCAATATCACTTTCACACCGGGCAACTGCTACGGCTTAATCGGTGCCAACGGTGCCGGCAAGTCCACCTTTTTAAAGGTACTCAGCGGTGAAATCGAGCCCGACAGCGGCGAGGTCTTTATCTCCCCGGGTGAAAGGCTTTCCGTTTTAAAGCAGGACCACTTCGCCTACGATGAATACGAGGTGGTGCAAACCGTCATCATGGGCAACGAGCGCATGATTGAAGTGATGAAGCAGAAGGATGAAATCTACGCCAAAGAGGATTTCACGGAGGAAGATGGCGAAATCGCCGCCAATTTAGAAGCGGAATTTGCCGAAATGGGCGGTTGGGAGGCCGAGAGTGATGCCGAATTTTTGCTCAACAAATTGGGCATTACCGATGAATTTCATTTCTTAAAAATGGCAGAGCTTTCCAACGAGCAAAAAGTAAAGGTGCTCTTGGCGCAGGCTCTCTTCGGCAACCCCGATATTCTGCTGCTTGACGAACCGACCAACCACTTGGACTTAGCGGCTATTCGCTGGCTCGAAGGCTTCTTAATGGAATTCCCCAACACGGTTATCGTCGTTTCTCACGACAGGCACTTTTTAAATACGGTCTGCACCCATATTGCCGATGTGGACTTCGGTGAAATCAATCTCTATACCGGTAACTACGATTTCTGGTATGACTATACACAAATTCGCCAGCGCCAACAGCGCGAGCAAAACAAGAAAAACGAGCAAAAGGCGCAGGAGTTAAAAGAGTTTATTTCCCGCTTCTCCGCCAATGCTTCCAAGTCTAAACAGGCGACCAGCCGCAGAAAGCAGTTAGAGGCACTCGAACTGATTGAAATGCCGGTTTCTTCGCGCCGCTTCCCCTTTGTGGGATTTACTCCCGACAGAACAGTCGGCAACGATTTGCTGATGGTGGAAGGCTTGACCAAGACCATCGGTGAGCGCAAGGTGCTCGACAATGTTTCCTTTGTCATCAATCCCCATGATAAAGTCGCGTTTGTCGGTTCGGATGCTCTTGCCAAAACCACTCTTTTCCGCATCTTAATGGGCGAAATTGAGCCGGATGCCGGTACCTACAAATGGGGTGTCACCACTTCTCAAGCGTTTTTGCCGAGTGATAACAGCGAATTTTTTGACGGCTGCGAGCTCAATCTGGTCGACTGGCTGCGGCAATTTACGGATTTATTTTTGGAAACCGACATTCGCGGGTGGCTGGGCAGAATGCTCTTTAGCGGCGATGAAGTCTACAAAAAAGCAAAAGTGCTTTCCGGTGGCGAAAAGGTCAGATGCATGCTGTGTAAACTGATGCTCAGCGGCGCCAATGTGCTCATATTGGATGAACCGACCAACCACTTGGATTTGGAGAGTATCACCGCGCTCAACAACGGCTTAATCAACTACCCCGAAACGGTCATTTTCACCTCTCACGACCACCAGTTTATTCAAACAATTGCCAACAGAATTATCAACCTGGAAGACGGGCATATTGATGACCATCTCTGCACCTACGACGATTACCTTGAAATGCTTGGTGAGGATAAACTCAAACATATGCGTTGATTTTACAGCATATATTTTTAGTCGGGTAGAGCCGACAATTATTGCATTGCGCAAACACGCTTTAGGAGGAACATATGTGGTTTGTTTTTGCCCTGATTGCAACACTCAGCTGGGGCTTTGCCGATTTATTTTATAAAAAGAGTACCGATGAAAACGACAGCCAATCCCACTTAAAAATCGCCGTGTGGGTCGGCTTGGTGATGGGTGTCACCGCCCTACTGCTCTTAATTCTGCCGCGCGACCTGCCGTTTTTGGAAAAAACGCTGACAGCGCAGACATTTTTCACCGATATCATTAAGTATTCCCCCGCTTCGCTCTCTTATATCATTTCGATGGTCATCGGCTATGCGGGGCTGCGCTATTTGGAAATTTCAATCATCTCCCCGGTGCAAAACGCTTCGGGGGCGCTAAGCGCCATTGTGATGAGTATTTACTTCCTCATTGCCGGTAAAATTGACAGACTGGGCGAGGATTACGGCATACTCGATTACGCCGGCACCGCACTGATAGTGGCAGGTGTAATTGCGCTGGGCATTGTCGAACAGCGCCTGAGTGAAAAAGAGCGCAAACTCCACGGCGAGAAAGTGGAGAAAAAATACAAAATGGGCGCACTGGCGCTGCTGTTCCCGCTTGCCTACTGTGTGTTTGATACCATCGGCACCGCGGCGGACGGCATTATTTTAGATGATGAAGTCGGCTTGGGGCTGACCGATATTGATGTGCTCATTCTCTACGGCTTTACCTTCTTTGTTGCCGGGCTCTGCTGTTGGCTGTATATGCTCATTAAAAACAAAAAGCCCTACTCGCCCTTTGAAGATAAGCAAATGTCCGTGGCGGCTTGCGCCGAACAGTTCGGGCAGATATTCTATGTTTTTGCCATGTCCAGAAACCCGGTCTTAGCAGCACCGATGGTTGCCTGCTACTGCATTGTTTCGGTCATTCTGGGCAGAATTGTGCTCAAAGAAAAACTAAAACCGAGCCAGTATGCCTGTGTGGTCTGCGTGATTATCGGCATTGCTCTGCTCGGCATTTCCGAAGGACTGGGCGAAAGTTAAGCAGTGCTTCGCACTGAGTGAAGTTGCGGAGCAGTGAAGTTGCAATGCAGTGAAGTTTGCTTCGCAAGTGAAGTTTGTGCTGCGCACAAGTTGAGGCGGCAACACTGCGTGTTGCAATTATAAAGCGGTACCACTAAGTGATTTGTCAAACTAAGTGCAACATTTTTGAAGTTCAAGCTCCCATAAATGCTGTGCAGAATTGAAATTTAATA
>SVOD01000073.1 GCA_015066575.1 Oscillospiraceae bacterium | reverse complement strand
CTTGCCATAGCGCAGGTTAGAATCCACCGTGCCGGAAAACAATACCGCTTTTTGCGGCACAAAACCGATAATCTGCCGCAAATCATGCTGCGTGACATCCTTTACATTAACACCGTCTACCATCACAGCACCCTCGGTAGCATCATAAAAGCGCGGTACCAAGTTGAGCAGCGTGCTCTTACCGCTGCCGGTGCCGCCAATGATGGCGGTTACCTTACCGGCAGGTGCGGTAAAATCAATATCCTCAATCGCGTTATCCGCTGTTTGCGCATACTTAAAGCTGACATGCTCAAAGCGTACCTCGCCCTTTTTCTCGGGCACAAATGCCAGCGGCTGTGCCGGGTCTTTGATAGAGGACTCTGTTTCAAGCACTTCATTCACCCTGTCGCCGGCAGCTCTCGCGCGCGGCAGGAAAATGGAGACCATGGAAATCATAATAAAGGAAATCAAGATTTGAATCGCATACTGCATATATGCCATCATATTGCCGACCTGCATGGTGCCGGTGTCAACACTCTTGGTGCCGAACCAAATCACCGAGCACGACACCGCGCTCATAATAAAGGTAATCAGCGGGAACATCAGCGCCAGGGTGCGGTTGACAAACAGGTTTATCTTGGTGAAATCCACATTGGCTTTATCAAAGCGCTTCTTCTCGTGCTCCTCGGTGCTGAAGGCGCGGATAACGGGCAAGCCGGTTAAAATTTCCCTGGCGACCAGGTTGAGCCTGTCGACCATTTTTTGCATTGCCGCAAACTTCGGTCCCACCACAGCAAATAAAATCACTACCGTAACAATAATGACCGCCACCGCCACTGCAATAATCCACGCAAGCGAGGATTCCGTGCCGATGATTTTGGTCACGGCACCGATTGCCATAATCGGTGCATAAAAGACCATGCGCAGCATCATCACGATAAGAATTTGCATTTGTTGAATATCATTGGTGCTTCGCGTGATAAGAGAAGCGGTAGAAAAGCGGTTAAACTCTTTGCCCGAAAAGCCGATGACCGTGTGGAACACATCGGCGCGCACATCTCTGCCGAAGCGCGCCGCCACGTAGCCCGCAATAAAGGTGACTGCCACCGCGCACAACATAATCAGCGCTGCCACGCCCGCCATTTTTAAGCCGGTTATAAACAAATAGTGCATTTGAATGGCGTGCATATCAAGCCCTTGGGCTTCATACTCACTCTTAACCCAATTGATAGCGTATTGCGGCGCGATGGTATCCATATAATCTGCCGTGTTCTCGGTCATTTTTTGCATTATTTGCGCCTTGGCTGAAGAGGGCAACAGCGCAAAGAATTCGCTGATTTGCGCATCCTCGCTTAGCCCCAATACAGGGGCGAGGCTTTGGAGCATCGCCATATCAAAGCCGGGCTGCGCCGCCTGATTGCCTTGTTGCGCATCGGCGCCCGCCATTTGCGCGCTCATAGCGTAAATCGCAATGGGTGTTTGCAGTGTTGCGGAGAGCTGCTCCATATTTTTTTCGCTCTCGTCATTGACATGGTATACCCCATCCTTTAAGGTATATGCTTTCAAAACGGACTTTGCTTTTTCGCTCAAAGCAAAATCACTGTTGCCGAATGCCTTTTCATTCACGGCGCACCAAATAAAGGAAAGGTAGGAAAAATAGCGGCTGTCAAAGCTGTCGCTGTTTTTGAGCGCATTCATGACTATCTTTTTGAGCGCAGTGCTCATTTGCCGCACCGCATCCCACTTTTCTGTGTAAGTGCCGGTTTGGAAAACGGCAATGTAGCTTTGCAGGCTTGGAGGAATTTTGCTCATATCGCCTTGCTGCTCCCCTATAAGCGCTGCGACCGTTTCGGGGTTTTGAAAGGCGCTCTCAAGCGCCAAAAACAATGCAATCGGCTCCTCAAGCGCCTTAGCAAGCGACGCTGTGGGCTCTCCCTGCAAGGTATACACCTTGTTTTGCTTCTTATAGCTGCTCTTGATGCGCTCCACAGCGCCTTTTTCCACCGCCAAAGAGAGTATTTTATCATAATCCTCCGCCTTGATGCTCTGCGGCACTGCGAGCGCAGTATCTTGCTCATCGTATACAAACGCCAAAATGCCCTGCATTTGCTTTTCTCTGACAGATGTCGGCGCAGCATAGGCGATACCGCCCTGTTGAATGCCGACATTGACGATGGAGGATGTATAATCGGGCAGCTTCAAATCGCACATTGCCTGCACCACAAGCAGCGCAATGATGAGAAGAATCGGCAACACCGAAACCTTTAAATATTTTCCAATTATTTTAATCACGGCAATCCTCCAAAGCATCCTCCACCTTTTTAAGGATTCTGATAAGTTGCTCAAAATCACTTTGCCCGATGCTTTCATAAATGTAGTTAATAAAGCGCTTATAATTGTTTTCGCTTTCCAAAAGCAGCGCCTTGCCCTTTTCGGTTAATATAATATATACCGCACGGCGGTCTGTTTTAGAATTGATGCGCTCAATGAGTTCCTCGCTTTCCAGCGCATTTAACACTCGCGACACCTGCGATTTGGGCATCATCAGCTCACTGGCGACCAAAGAGGTTGTGGCTTTTTTCGCAAGCGATATGTGTTGAATTGCAAACATTACCGCAAGCTCGGCACCCTTCAGACACTTTTCTTGCGCGCCGCTCTCGCCGAGCGACTTGCTTTTGAGCCTGCCATAGCGCCGGGTTAATTCAAATATTTCCTTGTAATCGATTGAATATTCCAAAGCTTTCTCCTTTAAATAGTTATCAATGTTAATTATTATACATAATAACAATTTAAAAATCAATCATTTTCCCTTGAATTTACAACCTGTTCATAAAAAAACAGAAGGGACAACGCTGTCCCCTCTGCTTATCGTCATTTCTTTATTCTTTGCTCCAAGTCACCCCTTGCGGTGTGTCTTTTAGTATAATTCCCATCGCTTTGAGTTCATCGCGAATGCGGTCTGCTTCCGCCCAATTCTTTTCGGCTCTGGCTTTGCTGCGCTGCTCAATGAGCGCTTCGACCTGCGCATCCAAACTGTCCGCGCCTTTGCTTTGGTACACAAGCCCCAAAACATCAGTCAGTTCATTAAAGAGCGCCAGCGCATACTCAGCAGCCGCCTTGCCTTTGTTTTCCGCTACTGCGGTGTTGGCTACTCTGACAAGTTCAAACACCGCTGCCAAAGCATCCGCCGTGTTGAGGTCATCCTCCATCGCTTCAATAAATGCGGTTTTCTTTGCATCCACGCTCTCCTTGAGAGCGGCATCAAGCGGCTTTTCATCCGCACCGGCAATATAGTTTTCGAGGTTCTCTTTACAGTTATAGAGCCTCTCAAGAGCCGCCTTGCACTGCTCAATAATTTCAATCGAGTAATTAATCGGCTTGCGATAATGCGCGCTAATGATAAAGTAACGAATCGGCTCGTAACCGTAAACATTCGCCACATCTCTGACTGTTTTAAAATTACCCAGAGATTTGCTCATTTTTTCATTATCTACATTAATATAGCCGTTGTGCATCCAATAGTTGGCAAAGGGCGCGCCGTTGCAGGTTTCACTTTGCGCGATTTCATTCTCGTGGTGCGGGAAAATTAAATCCTGACCGCCGCAGTGAATATCAATCGTTTTGCCCAAATACTTGCGGTTCATTGCCGAGCACTCAATATGCCAACCGGGTCTGCCGTGCCCCCACGGGCTGTCCCAATACGGTTCATCGGGCTTGGCGGCTTTCCACAGCGCAAAGTCCATCGGGTCCTCTTTAATATCGCCTACCGCGATGCGCGCACCGGCAGCCAAATCCTCCAGCGGTTGGTGAGAAAGTTTGCCGTATTCTTCAAACTTTTTGGTTCTGAAATACACATCCCCATCCACTTCATAGGCATAGCCTTTTTGCTGCAGGTCGCTGACCATGGCGATGATTTCTTCAATATTTTCCGTTGCCTTAGGGTGAATATCCGCCTTGCGCACATTCATTCCTTCTACATCGGTCCAATACTCGGCGATGTATTTCCTGGCAATTTCATCGTAGGTAGTGCCCTCTTCATTGGCGCGCTTGATGATTTTATCATCAATATCGGTAAAGTTTTGCACAAAGGTCACATCGTAACCGCGGTACTCCAAATACCGGCGCAAAGTGTCAAACACACAAATCGGGCGCGCGTTGCCGATGTGAATAAAATTGTACACAGTCGGTCCGCAGGCATAGATTTTCACCTTGCCTTCTTCAAGCGGCACCAATTCTTCTTTTCTGCGGGTAAGTGTATTAAAAATTTTCATCGTTTATTCTCCTTTGCGGCTGTTGCCGGCTTCGACTTCTTTTTCCAATCTGTCGACCTTTTTGTGCAGTTTTTTCAGTTCGCGGCTAATCGGGTCGGGAATATGTATCTGGTCAAGTTCGAGCACGCGCTGCCCTTTGGTTTTAACAATGCGCGCCGGCGAACCGACTGCCGTGGAATTGGGAGGCACTTCGCTGAGCACCACCGAACCGGCGGCGATGCGCGTATTGTCGCCCACTTTAAACGAGCCCAAGAGTTTGGCGCCCGCGCCTATCATCACATTGTTGCCGATGGTCGGGTGGCGCTTGCCGCTCTCTTTACCGGTACCGCCGAGGGTAACGCCCTGGTAAATGGTGACATCATCACCGATTTCGGTTGTTTCACCGATAACAACGCCGTGACCGTGGTCGATAAAAAAGCGCTTGCCGATTTGCGCACCCGGGTGAATTTCTATACCGGTTTTGTAAGCACAGCGTTGCGAAATCAGCCTCGCCCGCAGGGTGTGCCCTTTTAAATACTGCTTGTGCGCGCGGCGATAAGCGCGAATGGCTTTAAAACCGGGGTAGCACAAGATAATTTCCAAAGATGATTTTGCCGCAGGGTCTCTATCCTTAATGCAGGCTAAATCTTCTTTATAGGTTTCAAACATAAATACCTCACTAAATAATTATGAATTCGGAATGCGGAATGCGGAATTAAATGGCGGGACACCCGCACCCGTTGAGATTTGCTCTAATTTAATTTTGAAAATGGTTTATATTTGGGAAAATACATTTCGTTATCAAATGATTGAATTTGGATGCGGAATGCGGAATGCGGAATTGAGCATTCCGCATTAGTCTGTTTCCCTGCCAATCAAATCATATTCATCAAAATCAAGAATTTCCACCGGCACCACATCGCCCGGGCGGAGCTCGCGCTCGCTTGCGAAGTAAACACCGGTATCAATCTCCGGCGCATCCATATAGGACCTGCCGAAGTACAGGCAACTGTCATAATCGTAGCTGTCTACCATGACATCAAACACTTTGCCTATATATGATTTATTTTTTTCTGAAACAATATTATACTGTGTATTCATTAAAACTTCAACCCTGCGCGCCTTAATTCTTTCATCAATTTGTGCGGGCATCGTTGCTGCGGGGGTATCTTCTTCGGGCGAATAGGCAAATGCACCCATTCTGTCGAAACCGATTTCATTCACAAATTCGCACAACTCGGTAAAATCCGCCTCGCTTTCTCCGGGAAAACCGCAAATAAAGGTGGTGCGCAAAATGCAATCGGGAATTTCCGTTTTGATTTTTTTCAATAGCGCTGTCAACGACTGCCTGTTGCCGCGGCGATTCATCGCTTGCAGGACTGCACCCGAAGCATGCTGCAAGGGTAAATCGATGTAATTGACTATTTTTTCATTATCGCGCATAACCGCAATCAGTTCATCCGTAATGCGGTCGGGATAGCAATAATAGATGCGAATGCGCGCAAAGTCAATTTCACACAGCTTTTTGAGCAGCTCTGCGAGCATTGGTGTGCCGCACAGGTCTTCCCCGTAGCGTGTGGTATCTTGCGCAATGAGCACAATTTCGCGCACACCGCCTTCACACAGCGCCTTGGCTTCGGTAATAATTTCTTCCATAGGGCGCGAACGAAACGCACCGCGAATAAGCGGTATGGCGCAATAAGAGCAGCAGTTCGAGCAACCGTCCGCTATTTTAAGATATGCCCAATGTGACGGAGTGGTTAAAACTCTGTCACCGCACAGCGGCATTAAATCTTTTGCGGGAAATGCGCTTTTTTGCCCGCCGGCAAGCACTTCGCGGCAAATGGCAACAATATCGCTGTTGGCACCAATGCCGATAACGGCATCCGCCTCGGGAATTTCGCGCACTACTTCCTCGCGGTAGCGCTCGGCAAGGCACCCGCTGATGATGATATGCGAAAGCTGCCCCGCTTTTTTAAGCTCCACCATTTCAAAGATAGTGTCTATCGCCTCTTTTTTGGCATCTTCAATAAAGCCGCATGTGTTGACAATCACAATGTCGCACCCCTCGGCTGTGTTGCTGATTTCATAGCCCGCATCGGCAAGCTTTGCGAGCATCAATTCGGCATCCACCTGATTTTTCGGGCAACCTAATGAAATTAAACCGACTTTTGGCATAGTAAGACTCCTTCGGAGCTAATGCGGAATGCGGAGTGCGGAATTCGGAATTATATGGCGGGGCACCCGCACCCGTTCCGCTTCGCTCAATAATTCATTTGTTGCTTTGTTATTGAAACTAGCAACCTGACAATTTCTTCGCATTTTTCGTAATATATATTGAATAATTCAGTAGTAATAAAGTTGCCGGCTTGTAATAACTCTAACCAATACAAAGTTTCCTCTGCTTCTTTTAATGCAATATTCATTTTGGAGTAAAAATCCGGTATGCTCTGTGCCCTCTGTGCTTCTCTGACATTGGCTCCGATACTTGTACCACTCTTCATGATTTGCTTTGATATAATAGATTCTTTTTTCTCTTCCGATAATTGTTTGTAGAGAACAATGATATCTAATGCGAATTGTTTACTTTTTTCTTTAACTACATTCTTTTCCATAATTTAATTCAAATAGTTTCCGAATTCATCATTAATTTGAGCGCAGCGGAACGGGTGCGGGTGTCCCGCCCACTAATTCCGAATTCCGTATTCCGAATTCCGAATTTATTCTTGCGATAGTACATCGCAAGAATAAAGCGCGCTTCTGATATCGCTATAATTATACCCCAGCCGCAGCAGGGCGTTGATGGTGCGCTGTTTGCCCTTTTCGTCGCCAAACCTGCCGGCAAACTTACCCTCTAACAGGGCGACAATTTCCGCCTGCGGGTCGGCTTCATCGTTTTCGAGCAACTGCGCAATAATAGAGCGGTCTATCCCCTTGCGTGCAAGTTCTGCGGCAATACGTTTTTTACCAAAATGTTTAACGCGCTGTAAATACTCATAATACTGCGCGGCAAAGTCTTCATCATCCGCATAGCCGCGCTCTTCGAGCATATCAACTGCTATTATAGCATATTTTTTCTCGCTTGTCTTGCTAATTTTCTCAACCAACTCTTTTTTGGAGTGAGCGCGGCGAGAGAGAAAATCCATCCCTTTGTTAAAGGCGCGCCTTGTGCTGACTTCTTCCTCTAATGCAGTCAGCTCGGCTTCGCTGATTTCGGAATCCTGATAAATACCCAGAGAAAACCAGAAATCAGCATCGACGGTGAAACAATATTCACCATCGATGCTGATATGTATTTTATTCTTTTTACCGGGTGCATAGGTTAAACGCATTACCGATTAATCCTCATCATCCACAATAATATCAATCTCGGCAGAAGATTTGCGGGTAGTGCTGACCGGTGCTGCCGCCTGCGGTGCCGCCGGTGCGGCAACTGCCGGAGCAGGTGCACTCTCTTCGGTTTCGACTTCGAGCAGTTTGTCTTTAATCTGCTGCTCGATTTCAGCCATCACATCGGGATTATCCTGCAAAAACTTCTTGGCGTTTTCTCTGCCCTGCCCGAGCCGGCTTTCACCGTAGTAGAACCAAGCGCCGCTCTTTTTGCAAACGCCGCATTTGACACCGGCATCCAAAATCTCGCCGACCTTGGAAATTCCCTCGCCGTAGATAATATCAAACTCCGCCTCTTTAAACGGAGGTGCCACTTTGTTTTTCACAATCTTAGCTCTGGTGCGCGAACCCACAAAGGTTTGCCCGCCGGGACCTGCGACCTTGATTTGCTCAATTCTGCGCACATCAATGCGCATCGAAGCGTAGAATTTCAGCGCCCTGCCGCCGGTGGTGGTTTCGGGGTTACCGTACATCACGCCGATTTTTTCGCGCAGTTGGTTAATGAAAATAATAATACAATTTGTTTTAGCAATAATACCTGCCAATTTGCGCAGCGCCTGTGACATTAAGCGGGCATGCTGACCGACATGGCTGTCGCCCATTTCGCCTTCAATCTCACTGCGCGGCACCAAAGCGGCTACAGAGTCAATAATAATGATTTCGACCGCACCCGAGCGCGCCAGCGCCTCGGCAATGGCAAGCCCCTGCTCACCGTCATCCGGCTGCGAAACAAGCAAAGAATCAACATCAACACCCAAATTTTTCGCATACAGCGGGTCGAGCGCATGCTCGGCATCCACAAATGCGGCAGTGCCGCCCTTCTTCTGCACCTCGGCAACCGCATGCAGCGCCAAAGTGGTTTTACCCGAAGATTCGGGACCGTAAATCTCAATAATTCTGCCTCTGGGCAAACCGCCGATACCGGTTGCCATATCCAGCCCCAAAGAGCCGGTGGAAACGGACTCTACATCGAGCGCAGCGGTATTGCCGAGTTTAATAATAGAGCCTTTACCGAATTTCTTTTCAATTTGGTCAATCGCGGTTTGTATTGCCTTCTCTTTATCTGATGCCATAACGAACTCCTTATTCATTTTGATGTGTTTATTATACCCCGCCGCAAAGCCAAAGTCAAGCAAAAATCGAACAAAAGTTCGATTTTTGACAAAATAATGCGTTTTTTCGTATTAGCGGTAATTTATTTCAAAAAGTTCTTGCTTTTTATAACCTTTTGTGATAATATATTTCAGTCATAAAATAACTTAAGGAGGTGCAGGCACATGGCAAAATGTGAATATTGCGGTAAGGGTGTGTCTTTCGGCATTAAGGTTTCCCACTCTCACAGGCGTTCCAACAGAACCTGGAAACCGAATATTAAGCGTGTAAAAGCTATCGTTAACGGCTCACCGAAGAGAGTATACGTTTGCACTCGCTGCCTTCGTTCAGGCAAGGTTGAAAGAGCATAAGCAAAAAAATTTCCGGCTACAATGTAGCCGGTTTATTTTTTTGGAAGCGTTCGGCAGTCAGCAGTCAGCAGCCAGTCGTCAGCATTTATATCATTATAACTGACAATCATGACCACCGGTTCAGCTCAGCCAGTGGTTTGCTCTGCCCTTGTAAGCGGCTGTTACCGGCAGCCGCTGTTGCGGCGCTGAAATATAACACCGCTTGCGTGTCGTACACCGCTACTGCTAAAACGACTATATCGTTGAAATGTGTAAGAAAATAATATGCAACTGCTTTATATGCTTATTATTAATGCTTATATCTAAAGATTTTTGTCCGACTTCCTCCTGCATAGTAGGAGGTTTTAATTATGAAACGGGTGCGGGTGACTCCCTGCAGTGCAGGGAGATGTCACGAAGTGACAGAGGGTACGGGCTCCCGTCAGGAGTCCCGCCCACTCGCCAATATGCCAATAAGCTAACTGCTAATAGGCTAATAAAAGCCTCGGCAATGCCGAGGCTTTTGTGCTAATGGTTATTTCGTTTTGACTTTCACAGCGCTGCTCCATGCCGACATATAATGTGTGCCGTCAATCGTTTTATACGTGCGCACGCGCACATAGTAAGTTGTAGCCGCTTTGAGGCTCTTAACGGTTGTCGAGAGAGTGGCAGCGCTTCTGATGGTCACCAACTTCGGGCTGCTGAAACTCGCGTTTGTCGCATATTGAATTTGGTAGCCGGTGTAAGCTGCCTTTTTCCAGGCGGCAGTAAATGCCTTGCTGCCCGCAGTCACTTTGCTCAGTGTTGTACCGGCAGGCAAAGTCGGCGATTTGAGCGCCGGGCTGGTCCAAGGTCCGTAGTAGTTCTTGCCGTCAGGTCCCGTGATATAGGTTCTGATGCGGAACTTATAGGCAACGCCCGCCTTGAGGGAAGTTACCTTCACCGAAGTCGTCGTGGAAGTGACCGCTCTCGCCCACTGCGTTCCTCCATCGGAGATTTGCAGTTGATAGCCGGTTACACCTGTTACTGCTGTCCAAGTAAAGGTTTCGGCGTTTGCGCTTCTTGCTTTACACTGTAAACCGCTTACCTTACCGGTTTGGGCGGTGTAGGTATCGTTGTAGCTGTTACCGCAAACACGGCAGCTGTGGGTAGTGTAGCCCAGAGCGCCCGCTTTCGGCGCATAAACCTTCTGCGTATATTGGTGCCCGAGTGCCTGCGTGCTGTGGCTTTGGCGCGAAATCTCCGCTTTACAAACCGTACAGTAGACCACTTCATCGTATGAACCTGCTACGGTGCAAGTAGCGGCTTTCTCGTTTTCTCTGACTGCCGCCGCAGGGGTATGGGCAATCGGTTCTACAACCTTGCCGGTATAACTGTCAGCACAGCGCCGGCAAGTAAAGCGCGAATAACCGGGCGTTTGACAAGTCGGTGCGATGACGGTTTCTTCATAATCGTGCCCCAAAGCAGGCACTGTTTTGGCTGTGCGCGAAATCTGCGCTTTACAAACTGTGCAGTAAATCACATCATCATAAGTC
>SVOD01000003.1 GCA_015066575.1 Oscillospiraceae bacterium | reverse complement strand
CCTGACTTGATTATCCGACCGAGCGGTGAGTACAGATTGTCTAACTTTTTGATTTGGCAGGCGGCATATTCGGAATTTTTGTTTGATGAAGTGCTGTGGCCTGACTTTTCTACAAAAGATTTAGACAGAGCGATTCGTGAATATTCCAATCGACAAAGAAGATTTGGTGGTGTGAAGTAAATGAAAAAAAGAATTATTACTGCTGCGATTGCAATAATTTTAGCAATCGGCATAGTAATCCTTTCAAAAATTAAATCGATTTTCCTGATGACACCTATTGCCGCATTAGCGGTAATCAGTATTTTAGAACTTGCGCATTGTATTAAAATTCAGTCAAAAATGCTTAAAGCGTGCTCTGTTACATATGCCGCATTAGCACCGTTTTTGATTACCGGTAATTCTATGTATTATGAGTTTACCGGGCAGGAATTAGGTGTTCCGTTAAATACGACAGTGTTATTAATTGTCACTATTTTATATGTGCTTGTAATGCTTCATTCCATGATTAAGCACTATACATCGGTTAAGTTTGAGCAGGTAGCCACTTTGGTTTTTGGCACTATCGGTGTATCTTTGGGCATTTCACTATTAGGTGCTTTTCATGATTTCTATTTTTATTATCCTGTCTTTTCCAAAGGCGACTCCATGTTTATCTTTATTTACGCAATGGTCGTCTGTTGGACTTTTGACGGTGGTGCATACTTTATCGGCAGTGCATGCGGCAAGCATAAAATGGCACCGAATATCAGCCCCAAAAAGACTTGGGAAGGATATATCGGCGGTATTGTCATCGGTGAGATAGCAAGTGTCGCTTACTTTTTGCTTTTTAAATGGTTGGCGATACCGGAGTATCAACCGGAAATGTTTTCATGGGGCATGATTGCCATAATTTCTCCGATTTTGGCAACTTTGTCCATCATGGGCGACTTGTCCGCTTCAACAATTAAGCGCAATTTCGGTGTGAAAGATTTCGGTAACTTCTTCCCGGGGCACGGCGGTGTTCTCGACAGATTTGACAGTGTACTGTATGTGACGCCGATTTTATATGCTATATTAAAAGTGATGGTGATAATCAAGTCATGACAAATCATGTTTCTATTTTAGGCTCTACCGGTTCTATCGGTACGCAAGCACTCGATGTAGTCAGAAAGCGCGGGATTAATGTAACCGCGCTTTGCGTGCATAATAATGTAGAATTACTCGAAAAACAAGCAAGAGAATTTGCTCCGCAATTGGTGGCTGTTTTTGACAAAAACAGATTCAACGACCTTAAAGCGCGACTTGCCGATACACCGATTCGGGTGGAAGCCGGTATGGATGGATTATGCGCCTGCGCTACCGAATCACAGTGTGATACAGTGCTGACTTCTGTTGTCGGTATGGTGGGATTAGTTCCTACTTTATGCGCGATTGAAGCCGGTAAAAATATTGCGCTTGCCAATAAAGAAACACTTGTCGCCGGCGGTGAGCTGGTGATGGCTGCGGCAAAAAGGAAAGGTGTGAAGATTTTACCTGTTGACAGTGAACATTCCGCCATTTTTCAGTGTTTGGAGTCTTCACCGCGCAAAGAAGCTCTAAAGCGAATTATTTTGACAGCTTCAGGCGGTCCGTTTTTTGGAAAGACTTTGGAAGCATTGAAGTCGGTAACAAAAGCGCAGGCATTGAATCATCCGAATTGGAGCATGGGGCAAAAAGTTACCATCGATTCCTCTACAATGATGAATAAAGGCTTAGAGTTTATTGAGGCAAAGTGGCTGTTTGATTTAACACCCGAACAAATTGATATCGTTGTGCACCGAGAAAGCATTGTGCACTCAATGATTGAATTTCAAGACAATTCCATCATTGCGCAAATGGGTGTGCCGGACATGCGCATACCGATTCAATATGCTTTGACCTATCCGGAGCGCTACGAATCTCCGGTTGAACAACTGAGTTTTGCGCAGTATCCCAAGCTTACTTTTTTTGAGCCGGATTATAAAACATTTCTGTGTATTGACATTTGTCGTGATGCGATACGTCGTGCAGGTGTATTTCCCGCAGCGGCAAATGGCGCTAACGAAGCGGCAGTTCAACTGTTTTTGGATGATAAAATTGCGTATTATGACATTCCGTTTGCAGTGAGGGAAGCTATGGAAAATGCACCGCAAAAGAGCTCTGTTACATTAGAGGATATTTTTGAAGCCGATAGAGCTGCAAGAGAATTTGTATTGGAAAAACACGCTTAGGAGAGTCACGCGTAGTGAGTATTTCGCTGATATTTCAAAAAATATGGCCTTTTATTGTGGCAATATTACTGTTTTGTGTCATCATATTTGTGCATGAATTCGCTCATTTTATGGCGGCAAAGCTTTGCGGCGTTAAGGTTAATGAATTTGCTATCGGCATGGGTCCGAAAATCCTGCAATTCGGCAAGAAAGAAACCAAATATACATTGCGCCTTTTCCCGATTGGCGGTTATTGCGCAATGGAAGGGGAGGATGAAGATAGCACCGACAGCCGCTCTTTTGGCAACGCCTCCAAACCCAAGCGCTTTCTCATTATTGCCGCCGGTGCATTGATGAATATTTTCACCGGCTTTTTAATTATCACGATTTTACTTTCCACGCAGTCTCTTATCGGTACAAGAACGATTGCAAAATTTGCCGATGATTCCGTCAGTAATCGCTATTTGCAAGTCGGTGATGAAATTGTCAGTATAAATAGAATGCGATGTATTTCCGATTACGATATTCAAATCGGATTAATGCGCGATGATGACGGGATAGTTGACTTTGTTATTAAACGTGACGGCGAGAAGAAATCACTTACCGGTGTGCAATTTAATACCGAAGAAAGTGACGAAGCGTATGGAAAGAATAAAGTCATTATCAAGTATGACTTTTTACTGTTAGGGCAAAAGCCGACTTTCCTGCACTGTATTTGCGCAGGTGTGCGCCAAACAGTTTCTTTTGCGCGGCTGGTATTCATCAGTTTATATGACCTGTGTACCGGGCAAATCGGTTTTTCCGAGCTTTCGGGCCCCATCGGCACCGTTAAAGCAGTTGCGCAGTCAACATCATATGGAATTCAAAATTTGATGTTTATCATCGCCTTCATTTCCATAAATATCGGCGTTTTTAATTTACTGCCGATACCGGCGCTTGATGGAGGCAGACTGTTTATTCTGCTCATTCAAGGTGTCACGCGAGATAAAATCAAAATTAAACACGAAGCGTTAATTAATACAATAGGTCTTATTGTTTTACTTATATTTATTGCCATTGTTTCGGCAAATGATATTATTAACATCATCAAGGGGTAGCTATGCGAGAATCAAAAGCAGTTAAAATAGGTCATATCACAATCGGCGGCGGCGCGCCGATTGCCGTGCAGTCCATGCTCAATATTTCAGCCGATGATGTGGCGGGAAATGTGGCGCAAGCCCGCAGATTAGAAGAATCCGGGTGCGAAATTATTCGCACAGCCGTACCGACACTTTCCAATGTCAATTTAATTAACGCACTCAAAGAAGCTGTAAATATTCCGGTGGTAGCCGACATCCATTTTGATTATAAAATCGCGCTCGCTTGTGCCGATGCAGGTGTGGATAAAATCAGAATCAACCCCGGTAATATCGGTGATGAACAGAGGGTTAAAGAGGTTGCCGATGCTTGCAGAAAACACGCAATCCCGATTCGCATCGGTGTTAATTCCGGTTCTCTGGAAAAAAGCATTTTGGCAAAATACGGCTCTCCCTGTGCCGAAGCTCTTGTGGAAAGTGCGTTGTATCATGCTTCTTTACTCGAGCGCTTTGATTTTACGGATATTGTCATTTCTTTAAAATCTTCTAACGTTCACACCATGATTGCAGCATATCGATTACTCAGTCAGAAATGTAATTATCCGCTGCATTTAGGCGTTACCGAGGCCGGCACGAAGCAAATGGGAATTGTTAAATCCGCCATAGGCATCGGCTCTTTGCTCAATGACGGGATTGGGGACACAATCAGGGTTTCTCTTACTGCAGACCCGGTGGAAGAAATTGATGCTGCCCATCATATTTTAAAGGCTCTTGATTTAAAAAAGGATGAGCCGTATCTGGTCAGTTGCCCGACTTGCGGCAGAACAAAGATTGATCTGATTTCCCTTGCCGCTACAGTCGAACAACGCTTAAAATCGGTACATAAACCGATAAAAGTTGCTGTGATGGGCTGTGTTGTCAACGGTCCCGGAGAAGCCAGAGAGGCGGATATCGGCATCGCCGGAGGCGATGGGGAAGGTCTGATATTCAAAAAAGGGAACATTATTAAAAAAGTACCTGAAGCGGAACTGATTGACGCTTTGTTTAAAGAGATAGAAACTTTATAAGAGGATAAAATGAAACAGATTTGTGATTTTTATACATCAGATGTCAGCCAGGCGCTGCAAAAAGTCGGTGCAGGACAAATTCTGAAAATTGAAATTAATAAAGCTGCAAAAGCTGTGACAATCTATGCACAGTTTGATAATTTGCTGCGCAAAAATTGGTTTTTCGAAGCCCAAAAGTATTTGCAGGAATCACTCTCGCTGAATGCGGTGCACATTATTCCGCGTTTCCCGCAGGATAAATATATAGATAAATATTTTTCACAGGTGGTTTTGGAAGCGAAGTACAGAAAACCTGTTCTTCAAAACTTTTTACATAAAACCATGTCAAGACGAAAAGCAAACACGATTGAAGTTGTTTCTTTGAATGATAATATTCAGTATTTGCTGGAAAACGGTTTTTGTGAATTGGTTTCCGAGATTATTGCCGATGAATTCGGTCTTGCATTTAGAGTAAAACTGCTTGACCCGGTGGATATCGGAATTCGAGTCGATGAAAGCATGCCGGAAGATATTGCACCGCCTGTCAATGATGATATCCCGCCGGTTGAAGAGCATTCAGCTCCTCCCGAACCGCAAGAAGAGGTTTGGCAAACACCGGCTGATTCTGTTCCTGTTATCAGTGAAGATGATTTGGTGACCAAAATAACCGTACATGATATCCAAAACATCAAAGCGGTAGGGGAATTGGCAAAAAATGCTCCGATTTATCCGGATAGCGCTATAAGGATTTTTGGGAAATCCCTTCCCTATGAAGAACCGATAGCTATGAAGGATATTGTCGGAAGAACAGGTAAATATGCTGTTTGGGGCGATATTTTTAGTATCGATGTGCGCCAAACACGCAAAAAAACCATACTCCAGGTCGAGATGACCGACTATACATCATCCTTGTCGTTAAAACTTATTCGCGATGCAGCGACAATTAAAAAGCTTCAAAAAGATCTTTACGTCGGTCAAACCGTTTTGGTTGTCGGCAAGCAGAAGGAAGATGAGTATGACAAGACCTTTATGCTCGAACCGTACAGTATCTGTGCCGTAAAAAAAGAATTGCGCCAAGATACTTCCGCCGAAAAGCGCGTGGAGCTGCATTTGCATACATCCATGTCCGAAATGGATGGAATGACCGCACCGAAAAAGCTGGTTGAAAATGCAATAAAGTGGGGACATAAGGCTATTGCCATTACCGACCATGGTGTTGTGCAGGCGCTTCCCGAAGCCTACGCTGCTGCCAAAAATAATGATATTAAACTTATTCTCGGCATGGAGGGCTATTTGGTAGATGACAGCATCTATCCTGACTTTATGCACATGAAGTTAAAGGAATTTCGCCGCCATCATATCATTTTACTGGTCAAAGAAGATACTTCCATGGATGAGAGTATCCCCAAAAGTGAACGTAAGTACGGCAGAAAAAACTTATATGAACTTGTTTCGCATTCGAGTGTCAAAACATTTAAATACAGACCTTTAATTCCTAAGTCTTTGTTGGCGCAAAAAAGAGCGGGATTGCTCATCGGTTCCGCATGCGAACAGGGCGAACTGATTCAGGCTGTTTTGCGCGGCGAAAATGATGAGACGATTGAAGAATTAGCAGAATTCTATGATTATATTGAACTGCAGCCGAATGGTAATAATGAATTTATGATTCGTTCCGATAAGGAACTTCATAAAAATATTCGTTCCGAAGAGGACTTGGTTAAGTTAAATGAAAAACTTGTCGCAGTTGCCGACAAGTTGGGAAAACCGGTTGTAGCGACGGGAGACGTACATTTTCTCAATCCGGAGGATGCGAAGTACCGCTCTATTTTAATGCATTCAAAAGGCTTTACGGATGCGGATAATCAAGCGCCGTTGTATTTTAAGACAACAGATGAAATGTTGGATGATTTTGCTTGGGCAGGCAGTAGAGCAAAAGAATTTGTTATTGATAATCCATGCAAAATCGCCGATATGATTCAAGATAATATTCCGCCGATACCGCCCGGTACCTTCCAGCCGCATATTGACGGGGCGGAAAAAATCTTAACAGACAGTTGTTGGGAACGCGCTAAAGAACTCTATGGTGATCCGGTTCCTGATCATATTGCCTCCCGATTGGAGCGCGAGTTGGATTCCATTATTTCCCATGGCTATGCCGTGTTATATGTCATTGCCAAGAAATTGGTGGCGGAAAGTGAACGCCGCGGCTATTTAGTAGGCTCCAGGGGTTCTGTCGGTTCTTCTTTGGTAGCACATTTCGGCAGTATCTCCGAAGTGAATCCCTTACCGCCGCATTATTACTGCAAAAAGTGTAAACATTCCGAGTTTTTCCTGCATGGAGAATACGGCTCCGGTTTTGATTTGCCGCCAAAGGATTGTCCGGAATGCGGTGAACCCATGAAGCGAGATGGTCACGAAATTCCCTTTGAAACCTTCTTGGGGTTTGATGGCGATAAAGAGCCGGATATTGACTTGAATTTCTCCGGCGATGTGCAGAGTGAAATTCACCGCTATACGGAAGAACTTTTCGGAAAAGAATATGTCTTTAAAGCGGGTACCATGGCAACGGTTGCCGACAAGACCGCTTACGGCTATGTTAAAAAGTATTTAGACGAGCATGGTGTTGGCGACTCGACTCCCAAGGCAGAAATAAATCGCCTAACTAAGGGATGCACCGGAATTAAGCGAACCACCGGTCAGCACCCCGGCGGAATGGTTGTTGTGCCGGAAGAATATACGGTGGAAGATTTTACGCCGATTCAATATCCGTCGAACGACGAGAGAAAAGGCACCTACACCACGCATTTTGATTTTAAAAATTCATTGCATGACACGCTGTTGAAGTTAGATGAGCTCGGTCATGATAATCCGACCATATATAAGTTTTTGGAAGATTCTACCGGTATTCCGGTTATGGATGTGGATTTATCGGACCCGCAGTTATATAAACTAATAGTTTCCACCGAGCCAATCGGTGTGACTCCCGATGATATAAACTGTCCGACCGGTACATTAGGTATCCCGGAGATGGGAACGCCCTTTGTTATCAATATGCTTATTGATGCAAAACCGCAAACCTTTGCCGATTTGTTGCAGATTTCCGGTTTGTCTCACGGTACGGATGTATGGCTTGGAAATGCGCAGGATTTGATTAATAACAGAATTTGTACAATTTCCGATGTTATCGGTTGTCGTGATGATATTATGACGCACTTAATTCACGTTGCAGAAAATTATGAGCAGCGTACGGGCAGTCAATCGCCTTTAAGCAAAAAAGACTGCTTTAATATCATGGAATATACAAGAAAAGGCAAGGCACCGAAAATGCTTCCGCCTTTTGAAGAAGCAATGAAAACTGTCGGCGTAGAGCAGTGGTACATTGATTCTTGCTACAAGATTAAATACATGTTCCCGAAGGCACATGCTGCTGCATATGTTATCGCAGCACTGCGTATTGCGTGGTACAAGATTTATTATCCCATTCATTTTTATTCTGCTTATTTTACCGTGCGAGGAGAGGATATTGATGCAGTTTCCGCAGCAAAAGGTATGGCTGCGGTCAATGCGAAAATGGGTGAGTTAATGGCAAAAGGCAAAGAGGCGAGCGATAAAGAGAACAAACAGATTGAAGCGCTTAAAATTGTTGTTGAAATGCTTGCAAGAGGATTTTCTTTCCTGCCGGTCGATTTATACAAGTCGGATTGGCGTGTGTATCGCATTGAAGGAAATCAACTGCGCTTGCCGTTCTCCGCGCTGGACGGAGTCGGTGAAAATGCAGCAAAGGCTATTTACGATGCGGTTTGCGAACAAGGTGATGAACCGTTTATTTCCAAAGAGGACTTTGCGGAAAAAAGCGGTGTTTCATCCGCGGTTATTGCTGCTTTAGATGCGTTTGATGCCCTTCAGGGTTTACCGGATTCCAATCAAGTCAGTTTCTTTGATTTTTAATTTTTTACAGTGAAAGGTGGTGAGGCGTTTGGCATTTAAACAATGGAAAATATCAGATTATGATAAAGTTCGTGCGAAAGAACTGATGGACACTTGTGATGTTGACGCTGTCACTGCCGTATTACTTACCTCCAGAGGCATTACAGAGCCTGAACAGATTCGTGCATTTTTTAGTGATACTTGTGAATACATCGATCCCTTTACGCTGCCGGATATGGATTTGGCGGTAGAGCGCATCGGTGCTGCGATTGATAGTGGCGAAAAGATTGCCATTTTCGGCGATTTTGATTGTGACGGTGTCACTTCCACTGCTTTGCTGTATTTATATTTGCGCTCATGCGGTGCCGATGTTATTTATTATATTCCCGACCGTAATGCAGAAGGCTACGGTTTAAATATTGATGCAATTAAGCAATTTAAATCGCAAAATGTCAGTTTGATTATTACGGTTGACAACGGAATCAGTGCGCTTAATGAGGTCGCATTTGCTAATGAAAACGGGATAGATGTTGTTGTCACCGACCACCATATGCAGGGCAGTCTTTTGCCGGATGCGGTGGCTGTTGTCAACCCGCACCGCAATGACAGCGAGTGTGAATATGAAGATTGGGCAGGTGTCGGTGTTACCTTCAAGCTTGTCAGCGCACTGGCAGGAGGAGAAGAAGAAATCCTTGAAGAATATGCAGATTTGATTTGTATCGGAACGATTGCCGATATTGTTCCGGTTCTCGGTGAAAACCGTTTTTTAATCAAAAAAGGATTAGAGCTGATTAATGATACCAAGCGCCTTGGAATTGCCGCACTCAAAGGCGTAGCCGGAGTCAGCCAAAAGCAGTTGACTGCAGGAGATATTGCCTTTGTTATTTCTCCGCGCATCAATGCTGCCGGCAGAATCAGTTCCGCTAAAAAAGCGGTTGAATTGCTTGTGACGGATGATGCCCCGACTGCGATTCGCTTAGCGGAGGAAATACAGGAGTGCAACACAAAACGCATTCAAATTGAGAACGAAATGCTCGAAGACGCCTGTAATATGTTAGCGGATGACAGTTTTGTTCATGACAGGGTATTGGTGCTTTGTAAAAAAGGGTGGAACAGCGGTATTGCAGGCATTGTGGCATCGAAAATTTGCGAACGCTACGGCAAGCCTGCCATCATTATTACCGATAGCGGCGAAAGTGTACTCAAGGGCTCCTGCAGAAGCCTTAAAGGCTTTAATATTTTTGAAGCACTCAGTGCCTGCTGTGATTGTTTAAAACAGTTTGGCGGGCATACACTGGCAGCCGGACTTTCTGTGGAGCGTGAGCGGGTCGAGGAATTTAGAGCGCTTATAAATGACTATGCTGCTAAAATGTTCCGCTATATGCCTTCGGGGGAATTAAACATTGATTTTAAAATTAATCCGGCGAGTATTAATTTGGATGTTCTGCGCGCTCTCAATCGCTTTCAGCCTTTCGGTATGGGAAATGCCAAACCTTTGTTTGGTGTGTTCAACGCGAAAATTTTAATGATTACGCCGATTAGCGGCAATAAGCACATTAAAATTACTTTGGCAAAGAACAACACTACCTTTAGCGCCATTTACTTTGGTTATTCCACCGAGAGTATCCCGTTTAGAAAAGGGGATAGGGTCGATGTGGCTCTGCATATAGAAAAGAATGAATACTATGGTAAAACAACTATATCGCTGTTTTTAAAAGCAATTCGCTACAGCGGCTTTTCCGACAGCAGCATTTTGAACGGCTTGCGCATTTTTGAAAACTTTATGCGCAGTGAAACGACAAAAAATGAAATGGAATTTTTACTGACCGGGCGCGATAACATTGCACAGATTTATCGGTTTTTAAGAGATAACAACGGGTGGCAGTTTTCTACGGAAGAATTGTATATGTGTATCAAACCCGTGAGGATGAATTACAGCCAAATGCGTTTATCTCTTGCAATTATGATTGAATTAGGAATTGTGATAGCGGATGCGCAAAGAGGCAGAATTGATTTACCGATTGAACCCGAAAAGGTAAATATTTCGGATTCTCGCCTGTACCGTAAAATGATGGATTTAAGTCAAACTCTTTGAGGTGATATTTTGAAGAATAAGTACGGCAACGGATTTGATGAATTGCTCGAAAGTATTGTCAATAATCCGTCCTATGACAAAGATTTAATTATCAAGGCCTACAATAAGGCGGCACAACTGCACGCAGGTCAAACCAGATTTTCAGGTGAGCCTTATATCATCCACCCGATAGAAGTGGCAAAAATTTTGGTCAGTCTCGGATTAGACACCCAAAGTATTATTGCCGCTCTGCTGCATGATGTCATAGAAGACACCGAGGAAACCAAAGAGGATGTGGAAAAAGAGTTTGGTAAAGATGTTGCATTTCTTGTAGAAGGTGTTACCAAGCTCGGTAAAGTGGATATTAAAAGTAAGGTAGAGCAGCAAGCCGAGAATATCCGAAAAATGCTCTTGGCAATGGCAGAAGATGTCAGAGTTATCATTATTAAGCTTGCCGACAGACTGCACAATATGCGCACGCTTGATTTTATGTATGAAGCCAAACGGCGCGAAAAAGCGCTGGAAACTTTGGAAATCTATGCACCGATTGCGCACCGTCTCGGTATTCGACCGCTCAAAGAAGAGCTGGAAGATTTGGCAATCCGCCATTTGGACCCGGTCGGTTATCAGGAAATAAAAGACAGGCTCTCACAAAACAGCGTTGTCAGCAAGAATTTGATTCCATCCATTATAGATAAAATCAGTGAAAGGCTTAAAGAGACGGTAGAGAACCCGCATATTGACGGCAGAATTAAATCCGTCACCGGCATTTATCGAAAAATGTATATGCAAAACCGCTCTTTTGATGAAATCTATGATATTTATGCGGTCAGAATTATTGTGGATACGGTCAATGACTGCTATAACTGTCTGGGTGTAATTCATGATATGTTTCGTCCCATTCCCGGCAGGTTCAAGGATTATATTGCAACGCCGAAGCCGAATATGTATCAGTCGCTTCACTCCACCGTAATCGGAAAAGAAGGTATTCCTTTTGAAGTGCAAATCCGTACTTGGGAAATGCATAGAACGGCTGAATACGGTATCGCAGCGCATTGGAAATATAAGTCCGGTGTGAAGGGGAAAGATGATAAGTTTGATGAAAAAATTGCTTGGATTCATCAAATGGTCGATAAACAAACCGAAGAAACCAATGAAGGCGAAACACCCGAAGAATTTCTTTATACGGTCAAAAATGACTTGGAATTTGAAGAAGTATTTGTCTTTACCCCGCAGGGCGATGTAAAAACATTGCCGAAGAATTCAACCGTTATTGATTTTGCCTATGCCATTCATACGCAAGTCGGACATAAAATGACCGGCGCAAAGGTCAATGGCAGAATGGTACCGATTGACTATAAGCTGCAGACCGGTGAGATTTGCGATATTATCACTACCAAATCGGAGGATAAGGGTCCGAGCCGTGATTGGCTCAATATTGTGCGTACAAGTGAAGCACGCAATAAAATACGCAGCTGGTTTAAAAAAGAAAAGCGAGAAGAAAATATTGCGGCCGGTAAGGCGGAGCTTGAAAAAGAGTTCAAGCGCAATTATATTCGCTTGAGTGAAGATAAATATGATGAATTTATCGAAAAACTTGTAGTGCGCCAGAAATGTAATTCCATTGACGAACTGTATGCCAAAATCGGATACGGCGCAATTTCCGTTTCTCGCATAATGCCTTCTATTAAGGATTTATATAAGCAATTTGTCTTAGATGATTCCGATGCATTACCGCCCAAACCTTATATGCCGCAGCCGTCCGCGCACGCACTATCGAATAAAGACGGTATCATTGTAGAAGGTTTCGATGATTGCCAAATCAAGCTATCCAAGTGTTGTAACCCTTTGCCGGGAGATCGTATTATCGGCTTTATCACCAGAGGACACGGTGTTTCCATTCACAAGAGAGACTGCAGCAATGTTCCGGAAGATATTGCCGAATGTGCAGAACCGGGCAGGTGGCTCAACGCGTATTGGGATGGGGATGTTAAATTCAATTTACACACGACATTGAGCATTTTTTGTATTGACAGAGAAAACCTGCTTGCAGATGTCATGAAAGTGTGTTATGAGGTTAAAATCAGAATTTCAAGTATTGAAGCAAGGGTAATCAAGAGCGGTAATTCCATCATTACATTGGCAATTATTGTCGATAACACCGAGCACTTGAACAACTTTCTGGCACATTTAAAGAAAGTGGAAAATGTGATTAGTGTCGAGAGGACAGGTTCTTAGAAAAGGGGCATTATGAAACTTGTAATTCAAGTTGTAGACAACGCAAAAGTAGAAGTAGAGAAACAAATTACCGGTCAAATCGGAAAAGGGTTTTTGGTTTTGGTTGGAGTGGGACAAAATGACACAAAGTCCGATGCCGAGCTCTTGGCGAAAAAGCTTGTCGGGCTGCGCATATTTGAAGATTCCGGCGGTAAAACCAACTTATCCTTGTCGGATATTGAAGGGGAAATACTGAGTGTTTCTCAGTTTACACTATATGCCGATTGCTCCCATGGCAGGCGCCCTTCATTTATATATGCCGGTGCGCCAGAAATGGCGAATGAACTGTATGAATATTTTAACAGTGTGCTTGAAAGCTTATATCCCAAGCCTGTTCAAAAAGGTGTTTTCGGCGCGGATATGAAGGTTTCGCTTGTCAATAACGGGCCGTTTACGATTCTTTTGGATTCCGAGGAACTGAAAAAATGAAAATTGCAGTGTTTGAACAGGGCAGTATCGGTACGAACTGCTATATTGTCTATGATGAAAATAGCAAAATGGCATTTTGTGTAGACTGCAGTGACAAAATGAATGATAAATATATTTCTTTTATTGAAGAAAAGAATCTTCAAATATGCTATCTTTTAATTACTCACGGTCACTATGACCATGCCGCGGATATCGAATCCTTTTTGCACCATTTTCCAAAAGTAAAGGTTGTTATCAGCCAATCCGATTATAACAATATTGAGCAGGGAAGGAACGTTTTTTGTCAAAAAGAGTCCTTTCCCGAGCCGGATATTCTTGTCGATGATGCCGACACTTTACCGTTTTTGCAATCGATAATTCAAGTCATTGCCACGCCCGGTCATACTTCAGGCAGTGTATGTTACCTGTTTGGTGATGCTCTCTTTTGCGGCGATACTGTGTTTGACGGTTCTATTGGCAGAACCGATATGGCGACAGGTTCATTCTTTGAAATAATGAAGAGTGTTGCAAAGATTGCAACACTTGGTGATTATGCTCTTTATCCCGGTCATATGACAGTCACGGACATTCCGACGCAAAGATTGGTTAACCCTTATTTCAGATGATGCAATTATTTATTAACGGCAATAATTATCATTACTCTTTCGAGCAGCTGCTGCGCGTATTTATGCCTGATATTCAGCTTGAAAAGAAATACAACACACCACCCGCGGGGGACGGTGATTTTGTATTATGTCAAAGTATAGAAAAAGAAGCCGATATAACGATTGATGTGCGCGTACGATTCGGCACTTTTGAGCGTGAATCCTCCGGCACTTTCACCGGAGAAGATTTATATAAAACCGGTGAGCTGCGTTCCTGTCAAGCGCTCTATCATATGCTGGTTGAGTATAGTGATTATACCCCTGCTTGGGGAATTCAAACCGGCGTCAGACCAAGTAAAATCTATTTTAAATTATTAAGGAATAACACACCGGAGCAAACCGTAAAATATTTACAGGACGAATTATATATTTCACCTTCCAAAGTAGAACTGATGAAATCAGTTTGCGAGAATGAGAAAGTGATTATGGACTCTTCGACGCCGGAACAGTTTTCGCTGTTTGTATCTGTCCCGTTTTGCCCGTCTCGCTGTTCCTACTGCTCCTTTATATCTCATTCATATGAATCCTTAAAAAAACTGATTCCTCGCTATGTAGATTTACTCTGTGAAGAGTTAGTTCACATTGCCGCAATCACCAAATCATGCGGATTGCAGCTGCGTACGGTTTATATCGGTGGCGGCACGCCGACTGTATTGGATATTGCGCAATTAGAAAAGATATTTGACACCATTCAATTAAATTTTGATTTTTCTTTCTTGACTGAATTTACAATCGAAGCCGGGCGCCCGGACACGCTCAGTGCGCAAAAACTTTCCTTTTTAAAATCGCAGCCGGTGACGCGCATTGCTATTAATGCGCAATCATTTAATGATGATGTGTTGCGCGCGATAGGCAGAAATCATTCATCGCAAGATGTCAAAGATGCTTATCTCAGAGCCAGAAAAAACGGTTTTGATACAATTAATACCGATTTGATTGCGGGTTTGGAAGGGGAGAGTGAAGAAAGCTTTCTGCATTCGGTGCGCAGCGCTATTGCGCTAAAAGCGGAAAATATCACGGTGCATACCCTTGCGCTCAAGCGTTCTTCATTTTTAATCACGCGCGATGCTATGAAAGGTAAAATCATCAGTGTCACGGCTTCCATGATTGAAAAGGCAAATTTTCTTTTGAAACAAAACGGTTATGTGCCGTATTATATGTATCGCCAGTCCAAATCTGTCGGCAATTTGGAAAACACCGGTTGGGCGCTGCCGGGGAAAGCTTGTGAATACAATATATTTATGATGGAAGAGGTGCAACACGTCTTTGGCGCGGGTGCCGGAGCCGTTACGCGCTTGGTCAACAATGAACAAAGTGATATTCAGCGCATATTTAATTATAAATATCCCTATGAATATATTGATGATTTTGAACAAATGATAGCGCGAAAAACCAAGGCGGCATCTATTATTAAAAAGTGGCAAAAACCTTGATTTTACGCACTATTCGTGATAAAATATTTATATTATAATTAATTAAGGAGACGAAAAAATGGCTGATATTAATGAAGTAATCGATAAAGCAAAAGAACTTGCACAAACCGCATCCGAAAAATCACAAGAGTTTTACCAAATCTCCAAGTGTAAAGTTGAAATTGCTCAGTTAAATGCAAAACTTGACAGAAACTACGCTTCTATCGGTAAAAAGGTATACGATGCAACCAAAAAAGGCGCAGAAATGCCTGATTTTGCCGCGTTAATTGAAGAAATAGATCTTCTCAAGGCTGATATTGAGGAACAAAAAGATATTATCAGTTCCATCAAAAATACTGTCAGGTGTGCTGCTTGCGGTGCTGATGTGGATGAAAATGATCCGTTCTGCCCGAAATGCGGTGCCCAAAAGTAATTATTATGCATTAAGGAGTTTCCCTTGGCACAACATCAAAGAAAAAATCAAACTCTATTAAGCGGCGCACTGATTCTTGTGGCTTCGACAATTATTGTCAAACTCATCAGTGCGATTTATAAAATCCCCATTACCAACTACATTGGCGGCATTGGAATGGGGTATTACACGACTGCTTATAAAATTTATCTGCCGATTTGGTCTATTTCCATGGCGGGTCTTCCGATTGCGGTTTCCAAGCTCATTTCGGAAAATATGGCATTGGGGAAATACAATAATGTCAAAAGTATTTTTAAAGTTTCTCTGCGCGCCTTTATCGTTACCGGCACTGCAGGAACCTTGCTGTTGGCTGCCGTTGCGTACCCGTATGTAAAATATGTAGCAAGGGCACCGGAAGCTTTGCCGGTTATTCTGTGTATTGCGCCTGCAATTTTGATTTGTTGCGTTATGAGTGCCTATCGCGGTTATTATGAAGGTATGCGCAACATGGTACCTACCGCTATTTCTCAAATTACGGAAAGTCTCGTGAAATTGGTTTTTGGTTTAGGGCTAACCTATTTAGCGATTCGCTATTGCGATTCACATGCCATCACGAAACCGGAAGTCCGTTATCCGATTGAAGCCTCGGCGGCAATATTGGGTGTGACCTTAGGCACTTTAGGCTCTCAGATTTACCTTTGGATAAAGCTGAAAAAGGACGGCTTCGGTTTTACCGAAGAAGAGCTGTTTCTTGCGCCTAAAGCCGATTCAAATAAAGAGATTCTGCGAACGCTCATTTCCCTGGCAATCCCGATTGTTATGACTTCGCTGATTGCGAATGTTGCCACGCTCATTGATGCTGCGACAGTGCAAAACCGCTTGGCGGTTGCAGTGGCAAACGGTGAGAGCATTATTCGTCAAATGTATCCGATGATTCCAAAAGGTACCGAGAAACTCAATGTGTATCTTTACGGCTGTTTTGACGTGGATGAAACCTTGAGAAATATGGTGCCGCAAATCACGCTGACATTAGGTGTCAGTTCTTTACCGGCGTTGGCACAGTATTGGGCGGTCAACGACAGGAAGAATATTCGCATCAGTATTGAATCGGTGTTGCGTATTTGTATGCTCATTTCTTTACCCGCCGGTGTGGGTATGGCTGTTCTTGCGCAACCGATATTAAATTTGCTGTATGGAACCAGCCAACCGGATATTCCGTTTATGTGTAAAGACATTTTGGTTATTTTCGGTGTAACGCTGTTTTTCTATGCGCTTTCATCGCCGGTTACTACTTTGTTACAGGCAATCGGCAAGGCAAAAATACCTGCCATTTCTTTCGGCATTGCCTGTGCGGTTAAAATTGTTTTAAACTACGTTTTGGTCGGTATGCCGCAGTTTAATATCAAAGGCGCGGCATACAGCACTGTTGCGTGCTATGCGATTTCGGTTTGCGTCAACTTGTTCTATCTGTTTAAGTTTACCAAAGTGAAATTTGACTTTGTTTCCATTGTCATTAAGCCGGTTACTGCTTCTGTAATTTGCGGCGTGGCGGCATGGGGATGCTTCCGGCTTTTAAGCAGTTTTGGCTCTTTACCCGAAAAAATTACAACGCTTATTGCGATTGTCGCCGCCGTTATTGCATACACGATAATGCTGCTTTTGCTCAAAGCATTGTCAAAAGAAGATGTTTTAATGCTGCCGGCAGGTGAAAAAATCGCAAAAGTACTTGAAAAATTCCACGTTTTAGGATAGAATAGATATATATTGTGTATAGATGATTCAAAACTTTGATTTTAAAACTAAATATAGTGTTGAGGATTTAGTCGAAATCATTCGCTTATTGCGAACTCCGGAGGGTTGCCCTTGGGATAGGGAACAGTCCCATGAAAGCATTAAAAAGAACTTCATCGAGGAAACCTATGAAGTGATAGAAGCGATTAATAAAGACAATCCTGCCATGTTGCGCGAAGAACTCGGTGATGTGCTGATGCAAGTGTTACTGCATGCGCAAATGGAACAGGAAAAGGGCAACTTTGATTTTCATGATATTGTCAATGAGTTAGCGCAGAAGTTAGTCATTCGCCATCCTCATGTTTTCGGTAATGAGCACTGTGAAAACGCTGAAGAAGTTTTGGTCACTTGGGATCGGGTAAAAACCGAAACAAAGAATCAAACAACTATTACCGAGGCAATGGAGGCTATCCCGAAAGAGTTACCTGCACTGATGCGAGCGCAGAAGATTCAAAAAAAAGCCGCCAAAGTCGGTTTTGACTGGGATGATGTATCCGGTGCTTTGGAAAAAGTTCATAGCGAATGTGCGGAATTAGAGCAGGCAATCCAATCCGGTAACCGGTCCGATTGCTTTGAAGAGTTAGGAGATTTGCTGTTTAGTTGTGTCAATGTTTCCAGATTTTTGCATTGCGACAGTGAGGAAAGCCTGACAGCAGCGAGCGATAAGTTTATGGCGCGTTTTGCTATTGTTGAGAAACTTGCCACGCAACGCGGTATTGCTATGAAAGATGCTTCGCTTGAGTGTTTAGATGCGCTCTGGGACGAAGCGAAAGAAATGTGTAAATAAAGGCGAAAGCCTTTGGAATAAAAAATTGGAGGAAATTACAATGAACAAAAAGGATCTTATTAAAGCAGTTGCAGATGCAAGCGCTCTTACCAACAAGGATGCTGAAAAAGCTATCAACGCTTTTACTGCTGCTATCACAGATGCTCTTAAGAAGGGCGAAAAGGTTCAACTCGTAGGCTTCGGTACTTTTGAAGTCAGAGAAAGAGCTGCTAAGCAAGGCCGCAACCCGAGAACCGGTGCTACTATGAAAATTCCGGCTTCTAAGCTTCCCGCTTTCAGAGCAGGACAGGCTCTTAAGGATGCTATCAAATAATAATCCTTAATGCTTATAAGAATGATGCGGTTCGCCGCATCATTTCTTTTTTGTGTTTTATTTGAATTGTGTTATAATAATCGAGAGGTGATTTTATGCGATTAGATAAGTTTTTAAAAGTATCCAGAATTATTAAAAGGCGTACCATTGCCAACGATGCTTGTGATGCCGGCAGAATCCTTGTCAACGGCAAGGCAGCTCGCGCTTCCTATGCGGTGAAAGTCGGAGATGTTATAACAGTTCATTTAGGTTCTTCGGCACACGAATATAAAGTTCTTGAAGTTGCCGAAACAGCCAAAAAAGAGCAGGCAGGGGAGTTATACGAACTGATTCGTTAAATTTTTAGCATATCCCGGGTATTTGCTTCATATCATACAGTAGTGTTTTTTAAGGAAGGCGAGAGTATGAGTGAAAGCGAAAACTTGTATACACAATCCAATTTATTTATTGAAAATCGAGAAAAATTGCGCTTAACAGGTGTCAAAGATGTTGACAATTTTGCTGAAGATGCGATAAGTGTGCAGTCTCAGCAAGGGGATTTGGTTATACACGGGCAAGATTTAAAAATTACAAAATTAGATGTTGAAAGCGGCGAACTGTTTGTAGAAGGGTTGATATCTTCATTCTTTTACCGGGAAAATACAACCGAGAAAACCTCTTCTTTTTTTGGCAGGTTGATGAAGTAATGTATTATCATGATATTGCCTTCGGTGCACAGTTTCGCTTTTTTTTGATTAGCTTTGCTGCAGGGCTTGCAGCCGGCGTTTGTGCCTTATTTCTTTGTGCAAAGCCTTTTAAGGGTGCTTTGCGTTCTATATTTGATATTGTTTTATGCCTTCTGAGTGTGATGCTTTTTGTTTGCACGAATTTGGTCTTTCAAGAAGGGGCGATGCGCGTTTATGAACTTGCAGCATTCCTTATTGCATTGATTTTGATTGTTGTTTTATTTAAGAAACACAGTGACAAAGTTGCACTTAAACTGGCGGATGTTGTAAAAAAATGCTTTATTCAACCGGTAAAACGTCTTTTTAAATATATTGTGAACAATATAAAAAAGCTATTGAAAAAAGCAAGGATAATAGTGTATAATTCTATTAATCAGATAAAGGAGTATCAAAAGTCTAAATGGCGAGTTCCGTGCCCCCGAAAAAAAAGAAGAAAAAGAAGAAAAAACAGGGAAAACCGCTTCGCAGCATGATTCTTGCGTTTGCATTTACCTGTCTTGCCGTATATTTGGCTGTCACGGCAATTGAAACAGCTATTAAGATTAAGGACACCAACGAAAAAATACAACTGGCACAAACGCAATACAAGCAAATTGAAGCAGCTAATAAGAATACAAAGAATTTACTCGAAAACGCCGATGAAAATGACATTATCGAGCGAATTGCCAGAGAACGACTCGGCTATGTATTTCCGGATGAAAAAGTGTATTACGATGTTAATTAGTTTCTTTGATTCATTTCCCGCACAGAGATGTGCGGGTTTATTTTTTTGAGAATTGTTAAAACTAAGAGTGAATATAATTATTATAAATCATTTTGCCGGGGGAGGGAAACAATTATCGTATTAAATCTGCTCTTTGGTATAGCACTGTTTTTGTTTGGAATGAATCTGATGAGTGAACACCTAAAAAAGATTGCCGGCTCCAAGACGGAATTGCTGTTGTACCGCCTTACCGATAAATCTTTAAAATCAATAGCAGTCGGCGCCGGTGTAACTGCTTTTATTCAATCCTCCAGTGCCGTCAGTGCAATGGTAGTCGGTTTAGTGGAGAATCGCCTGATAAAGCTTAAAAGGGGAATCGAAATTATATTAGGCTCCATTTTCGGAACAGCATTTACCGGTTGGATAGTTGCTTATTCCTCGTTACAGTTTTCATCGCCAATAGCCGATTTATTCTCTGCTCGAATAATCAGCGCCGTATTTGCAATCGTTGGTATTGTTTTTAAAGTATTCCTAAAAAATGTAAGAATAAAGCGCACAGGGGAAATACTGCTCGGTTTTTCCATATTAATGCTTGGTATTTCAACAATATCAGCAGCTGTGGAGCCGATGAAAGAAAATACGATGGTGCTTAATGCAATTTTGCAACTGAAGAATCCGTTGCTTTTAGCTGTAATCGGCGTGATATTAGCAGCACTATTGCAGAGTGCATCGGCAGCAGTCGGTATTCTTCAAACTCTATCGGTTACGGGAATTATTGGCTTACCTACGGCGTTTTCGCTTATTTTAGGCATTGGAATAGGCGCATCTCTACCGGTATTAGTGAGTGCAATCGGTAGAAATAATGAAGCGAAAAGAGCAGCATTTTCATATCTTTGCATTAACGCCTGCGGCGCACTGTTTTGCGGTATCATTGCTTTAATAGCAACAAGATTGATTCCGCAAGGCGCTTTTGCGGGTGAGATGACGCCGATATCCATTGCACTTATTAATACAATGTATCGATTTGCCATCATGATAGGTTTATATCGTTTTATTCCGGTTATCGAAAAAATATGTGTTTATACAATCAAAAACAAAAAAGGGAAGAAATTTGAAAATAAAGGCGCTGTACAATCATAATTCATAGTTTAAAATAAAGTGAGACATATTGATGCATTACAATTTATTTTTTGGAAAAATAGAGTTCTTAATAAAATGCTAATCAATCAATTAATGATTCTTTCTCTTTTTTACAGCGGGAAAGAGGAGTCGTAAAAACATATCCTTAATTACACAAAATGTATATTTTGTGTAATTAAGGGGAGTGAAAAACCGGCATAATTACGTGTTTCGCTCTTTTTTGTATTTTTTTATGGATGGATGCAGTGCAGCTTTATTATTTCCATACTTCTATTGCTTTCAATAATAAACACTTTTTTGCATCCATATTTTTTATCACCAAGTAGTTTTCTATTTATGGTTGTTAATAAGATATTATTTATTCCAAATAATTTTATATTTGCTTTTTTCTCTTTGTTCTCATCCGATAATTCTTTTTCATTCGAACAATGTATTATTCAAAATATTTTATTCGATTCAAATTTTGCTATCAGACTATTTGCAATTATCTTTTAGCTTAGAATACGCACTTACTGCTATTTTTCTTTATCTGTATTGCATTGTATTAATATATACATAATAATTAATTGTTCCCGGTATAAGTATGCGTTGTGTTTATTTTGCTCTTACCTATTGCATATAGCTGCTGTTTTTGATACAATACATTTAGTATTTTGTGTAATTTTTATGTTCTGTGAAACAGTTTCACAGAATTAATGGAGTGATTATGAGAAAAGAAGAATTAGCAGCTATGCCGCAAAGTGTGCAGGAATACGTAACACATTTGCGTGTTATTAAAGGCAAATCCGATTTAACCACATTAGAATATGCATCGGATTTACGCACTTTTTTTCGTTTTCTTAAAAAAAGCAGAGGAATCTCCCCTGCCGATTGTGCATTTGAAGAAATTGATATTTCCGATATTGATGATGATTTTATTGCCTCTGTTACGCTCATGGATGCCTATAACTACTTAATATTCTGCAAAGATGAGCGCGGAAATTCCGACCGCACCAGAGCGCGAAAGGTTTCCACTTTAAAATCATTTTTTGATTATATGTTTCGCAAGCGCAAGCGTATTCCGGCGGACCCTATGATTGATTTGGAAATGCCAAAATTCAAGAAAAGTGCGCGACCGAAATACCTCAGTTATGAACAGTCTTTACAATTACTGGGAGCAGTTGAAGGAAAACATAAAGAACGCGATTACTGCATTATTACTTTATTCTTAAATTGCGGCTTACGTTTGGCGGAGCTGTGCTCACTGAATTACGGCGATATTCGTGAAGACGGTACCATAGATATCACCGGTAAAGGCAATAAAGAGCGCGTTGTTTACCTCAATAATGCTTGTTTAGTTGCAATCAGAGACTATATGCGCGTGCGTCCGGTTGATGGCGTCATTGATAAAAAAGCCTTGTTTCTTTCCGCAAGAAAAAGGCGCATGAGCCGCGAAAGTGTACAGAAAATGGTTCAAAAGTATTTGGAAAAAGCAGGTCTCGGTGACCAAGGCTTTTCTGTACATAAGCTACGCCATACGGCAGCAACTCTGATGTATCAGACCGGTGATGCCGATGTGCTTGTCTTAAAAGAAATATTAGGCCACGAAAACCTCAATACTACCGAGATTTACACGCATACAGATTCTCAACAGATTCGAAATGCCGTGAATGCCAATCCTCTTTCAGGAGTAAAAAAAACATCCGATAAACCACCGACTCAATAAAAGCCGGTGGTTTTCCTAATAATTATAAAACCTTTGAAAAAACAGAGCCTAAAATTGCTTCCAGCATGGATATTGCCACCATGGCAAGCGCGAAAATCACATAGCGCTTGGAAAATGTCAAAAAGTTTAATTGGTATTTGATTTGCCGCGGCTTTCCGTTAAATATACCGTTCGATACACTTAAACTCATATAAATGCCTTCCATGTACGCGATTGTGTAAACTGCCATACATAGTGCCTGCGGCAAAAGTAAAATAATAAAGCAATATAAAAATCCTTTTATGCCACTATATAAGTATTGATACGATATTATCATACCGAGTGCAATCCCTTTTAATATAGGAATTATAGCAATAAAAGGCAAACCGATTGCACACAATCCACCTACATACATGACACCTAAATATAACAGTGAGCTGACCAGATTTCTGCTAAAAAGAGCAAGAATAGACAGCTCGCTGTTTTCTTGAAAATATGATTTTAATAAGGACAGTGCCGTTTCGGATTTTCCTAAAGATAATCCAAGTACTAATGTTCCGCTCAGGCATCCGATAGTAAATAAAGTAATAAAAATAATTGTGAGCCTGTTATCTTTTATAAATAGTCCTGTGCTGATGATGCTATTTTTTATGAAGCCTTTCATAATTTCTCCTGATTTGTTTAATGGAATTCTTTTTCTTGGATAGCTTGATTCTTTGTATGAGTCCTATCAGATAATATACACCAATAGCACTTATCGGCAAAAGAACAAAGCGATAATGAAACTTCTGAAAGATAATGAAAAGGGATATATCAAATACAATAACCGGTACAATATCCAAGAAGTTTCTGTCTTTTTGAAAAATAAGAGACAAAACAAGCCCTGTGAGACAGTGAATAATCACAGCTGAAATATAATAAGCGTTGTTCCCCCATTCATTTTTTAAAATAAAGAATGCACTAAGTGCGTAAAACAGCGTCAGCAAAGTCGCGCTGAGGACAATGGATTTAAAAACACGTTTGACATATTTTTTCATAAAAAAGCTCCCGCAGTATCACTTATTAAATGATACTGCGGGAGAACTTCAATTATGCTACAATTATTTTTCTTCTTTTTTCTTTTTCTTTTCCGCTTTTGCAGCTTCTTTTGCTTCTTTAGCTTTTTGTGCTGCTTCCTGCATGGTAGCTTGCTTGGTTACGTTCGTCTGCAAAGCCCAGCGGCTGATTTTCATTTTATTTCTATCGGCACCGGTCTCAATAATCAGTGCATCATCTTTAACGGAAACAACTTTTCCCATAATGCCGCCAATCGTGATAATTTCATCGCCGATATCGACGCTGTTGCGCATTTCCTCTTCTTCCTTGCGCCTTTTGTTTTGCGGTCTGATCATCATAAAGTACATCAGCACAAACATACCGCCAATTAAAACAATCATACCCCATGTGCTACCGAAAAAGCCGCCCAAACCGCCTGAAGCGGTTGCTGCTGCCGTTACATTAATAAAGTTCATAAAATTTTCCTCCGAATTAATATCTAAGTTATTATATATGAAAATAAAAGGAAATGCAAGCATTTTTATATACGCATATCCAATTTGTCCACATATTGCTCATAAAATGCATCATATCTGCCTTCTTCAATTGCCAGGCGGATTTGTGCCATCAGTTCATTATAAAAATGTAAATTATGTATGACAGCTAAGCGCATACCGAGCATCTCTCCGGCTTTGAGCAAATGTCGGATATAGGCACGGGAGTGCTTTGTACAGGCTTCACAGGTACAGCGCCGGTCTATCGGTTCAAAATCGTTGATGTATTTGGCGTTATTTAGGTTGATAATTCCTTCCCAAGTAAATACATGTCCGTGCCTTGCATTTCTGGAGGGCATGACACAGTCAAACAAATCCACACCGAGTTTGACAGCGGTTATAATGTTTCCCGGTGTGCCGACACCCATTAAGTAGCGAATTTTATCTGTCGGCATATAGGGCTCAATTTCACCGATAATGCGGTACATTTCTTCTTTCGGTTCACCAACTGCCAAGCCGCCAATGCCGTAACCGTCTAAATCCATGGCAGCGATGCGTTTCATATTATCAATACGAATATCTTCAAAACAACAACCTTGATTAATACCAAACAGTAATTGACGCGGATTGACGGTATCCGGTAAAGCATTTAATCGCTTCATTTCGGCTTTGCAGCGCTCTAACCAGCGAATGGTACGCTCACTCGCTTCTTTTGCATAGGCATAAGGTGCCGGGTTTTTGACACATTCATCAAATGCCATGGCAATGGTAGAACCTAAATTTGACTGAATCTGCATACTTTCTTCCGGACCCATAAAAATACGCCTGCCATCAATATGAGAAGCAAATGTTACGCCCTCTTCTTTAATATTATTTAGTTTTGCGAGCGAAAAAACTTGAAATCCGCCGCTATCGGTTAAAACAGGTCCCTGCCAGCCGGTAAATCTGTGTATACCGCCCGCTTGTTTTACCACTTCATCACCCGGTCGCAGATGCAAGTGATAGGTGTTACACAGCATCACCTGGCATTGATTGTCTTTTAAGTCGTGCGCCGATAAACCGCCTTTAATGGCAGCTGCGGTTGCAACGTTTTGAAATGCAGGTGTCTGCACGGTACCGTGAACGGTTTGAAATTCACCGCGCCTTGCAAGACCGTCTTTTACAATGATTTTCATAACTACTCCTATTGAATGAACATTGCATCGCCGAAAGAAAAAAAGCGATATTGTTCTTCGACTGCCTTTGCATAAGCATTTAGAACATTTTCTCTGCCGGCTAAAGCACTGACAAGCATGATTAATGTGCTTTCAGGTAAATGAAAATTAGTGATAAGCGCATCAATGCATTTAAAGTGATAACCCGGGTAAATAAAGATTTTACTGTCTCCTTCACAGGCTTCCACCACGCCGTTTTCCTGCGCCGCTGTTTCAAGGGTTCGGCACGCTGTTGTACCGACCGCAATAATTCTGCCGCCTTTCTCTTTGACAGAGCGAATCAGCGCGGCAGTTTCCTGCGGGATGCAGTAGTGCTCGGAATGCATTAAATGGTCTTCAATGTTTTCTTCCTTAACCGGTCTGAAAGTGCCCAAACCGACATGCAGTGTCACAAATCCGATTTTTACACCCTTGTCTTTTAGCCTGTTGAGCATATCTTCGGTAAAGTGCAAACCGGCAGTGGGTGCAGCAGCCGAACCTAAATACTTCGAATAAACCGTTTGGTAGCGCTCATTATCTTCGAGTTTTTCTTTAATATACGGTGGAATCGGCATTGAACCGATTTCTTCAAGTAAGTTAAAAAAATTCCCTTCAAAGCTAAAATCAATAATTCTGTTACCGTTTTCCAATACTTTTGAGATGGTTCCCTGCATCTTACCGCTAAAATCAAAAGAAGCGCCTTCTCTTGCTTTTTTGCCGGGTTTTACCAAACATTCCCAAGACTGTGCGCCTAATTGCTTTAAGAGCAAAAATTCCACTACTGCTCCGGTTTGCGTTTTAGTGCCATAGATTCTGGCAGGTAATACACGCGTATCATTAAGAATCAGGCAGTCATTTTCGCCTAACATGTCACATAAATCGTAAAAGTGACGGTGTTCGATTTTGCCGCTATGTTTATCTAAAACCATTAATCGAGAGGCATCGCGTTGTTCAAGAGGATGCTGTGCAATCAACGAATCGGGTAAATCAAAATAAAAATCGCTTTTTTTCATAAGAGCTCCTGTTAATCACAGAGAAAGAATTGACTTAAGTATATATAAATGATAAAATAAATATAATTATAACCGAATATCTATTATAATGCATAAATCGGTTGTTGACAACATTTATTTTTATAGGGGGGCTATGAATGAAACAATATAAAGTCGGAATTATCGGTGCCACCGGTATGGTTGGGCAAAGATTTGCAAGTTTGCTTGAAAACCATCCTTGGTTCGATGTCGTATTACTTGCAGCCAGCGCGAGAAGTGCCGGCAAAACATATGAGGAAGCCGTTCAAAACAGCTGGAAGATGAGCACACCCGTGCCGGAAAAATTAAAGGATATGGTCATTTACAACGCCGAAGCAGATGCCGAAACTATTGCATCACTTGTGGACTTTGTATTTTGCGCCGTAAATATGAAAAAGGAAGAAATCCGCGCATTAGAAGAAAAATACGCACGTTTAGAATGCCCTGTTGTTTCCAATAACAGCGCACACCGCCATACTCCTGATGTTCCGATGCTCCTGCCGGAACTCAATCCGGAGCATGTCGCAATTATTAAAAAGCAGAGAGAACGCCTGGGAACAAAGCGCGGCTTTATCGCCGTTAAGCCCAACTGCTCTATTCAGTGTTATGTGCCTGCCCTCTTCCCTCTTGATAAAGCCGGTTACACGGTTAAGGATGTGCTTGTTTGCACCTATCAGGCTATTTCAGGCGCCGGTAAAAACTTTGAAACCTGGCCTGAAATGGTCGATAATGTTATTCCTTTTATCGGCGGTGAAGAAGAAAAAAGCGAAAAAGAGCCTCTTAAAATTTGGGGCAAGATTGAAGGTGCTGTTATCACAGATAGCAATCGTCCGAACTTTACGGCACAATGCATCCGCGTTCCGGTTAGCGATGGACATACAGGCGCGGTTTATGTGCGTTTTGAAGACGGTAAAAAGCCGACGATTGAAGAATGCCTGCGCATTTGGAAAGACTATAAAGGTGCGCCGCAAGAACTGAATTTACCCAGCGCGCCCAAGCAGTTTTTACACTACTTTAGTGAGGATAATCAGCCGCAGTGTAAAGAAAAAAGAGATTTGGAAAACGGTATGGCTGTCTCTATCGGAAGACTGCGTGAGGATACGCAATTTGACTACAAATTTGTTTGCTTAGCCCACAACACGATGCGTGGCGCTGCCGGCGGTGCTGTTTTAATGGCGGAATTATTGGCAGCGAAAGGCTATTTTGATTAATTTATTTGGAGAACACTATGAGTAAACCCATTATTTTTGAAGGTGCCGGTGTGGCTATTGCTACACCGATGTATGCTGACGGAAGTGTTAATTTCGATGTGCTTGCACAAATGATTGATTTTCAAATTAAAAATCAGACAGATGCAATTATTGTTTGCGGCACAACAGGTGAAGCAAAAACAATGAACACCGATGAGCACATTAAGGTGATTAAGTTTGTGGTGGATGAAGTGGCAGGCAAGGTTCCGGTCATTGCCGGTGCCGGCAGCAATGACACCGCTTATGGCGTTGCTTTGGCTGAGGATGCGGTAGCCTGCGGAGCGGATGCACTCCTTTTGGTCACCCCTTATTACAATAAAACTTCTCAAGAAGGTTTAATTCACCATTTTAATTATATTGCTGACCGTGCAAAAAAGCCGATTATTCTCTATAATGTGCCTTCACGCACCGGTTTGAATATATTACCCGAAACCTACGCAGAACTTGCTAAGCACCCGATGATTGTTGCTTCCAAGGAAGCAAACGGTGATATTTCAGCTTTGGCAAAAAGTATTGAGCTTTGCGGCGAAAATCTTCATTTTTATTCGGGAAACGATGACCAAACAACTGCTTTTATGGCACTGGGCGCTAAAGGCGTTATTTCCGTGCTTTCCAATATTATGCCGCGCGAAGCGCATAACATTGCACAAGCAGCGCTGGATGGCGATTTCAAAAAGAGTGCTGCTTTGCAAATTAAGTACTTGGATATGTGTAATACCTTGTTTTGTGATGTCAATCCTATCCCGGTCAAGCGCGCGCTCAATTTAATGAGGTTTGAAGCCGGCGAATGCAGAATGCCGCTATATCACCTTAGCGAAACAAACGAGAAAATGCTTATCTCTTGTATGAGAAAATACAACTTAATAGATTAGTAAAGAAAGGCAGTTTCAAAATGACAGATATTATTTTAAGCGGATGTTGCGGTAATATGGGCAAAGTGATTACTGCGCTTTGTCAAGAAGACGAAACAATTCAAATCGTTGCGGGAGTAGACAGTTTTGATTGCGGCAAAATGCCTTATCCGGTCTACCCTGCTTTTGAAAGAATAGCTCAAAAAGCCGATGTGATAATTGATTTTTCGAACCCTTCTGTTTTGGAATCTATGTTAGAGTTTGCAAAATCAACGCAAACACCGGTTGTCATAGCCACAACCGGTTATGATGAAAAACAACTGCAAATGATTCAAACAGCGGCAAAGGATATTGCTATTTTCTTTACCTTTAATATGTCTTTAGGCATCAATTTGATGTGTGCACTTGCTAAAACAGCCACTAAAGTATTGGGTAATAGTTTTGATATTGAAATTATTGAAAAACACCACAATCAAAAGATTGATGCGCCGAGCGGTACGGCAATTATGCTTGCTAATGCCATTAGCGAGGAATTGGAACAAAAGCCGCTCTATGAATATGACCGCCATTCCAAACGCGCAAAGCGCTCTAAAAATGAAATCGGTATTCACTCCGTGCGAGGCGGTACCATTGTAGGTGAGCACGAAGTGATTTTTGCCGGTACGGATGAAGTCGTTTCCGTCAAACATCAGGCAATGAGCAAAAAAGTGTTTGCTGTCGGTGCGATTAATGCCGCCAAGTTCTTAACAGAAAAACATAGCGGCATGTTTTCCATGGAAGATATTATCAAATAAAGAAAAGAGATTTGGAGTTGCATTCCAAATCTCTTTTTTTAAAAACGATAATCTATCTTATAAAGCGTCTTAGTCTGTATATCATAATAATAAAACAATGCGGGGGCGCCCTCAATAAGGAGGGACAGGTTTTTGCGTTGTTCTTTCATCCGCCTAAGCGATAAAAAATCCCTTGAATACGGCAAGTATGCAAAGCATTTTTTCTCACTTATCCGAATAAAATAACTTAACAAAAACTGCAAAGCACTCAAAATCAGCCTATTTTTTGTTAGAATAAAGTAAAAACTGCCAACTTGAGAAGCGATTTGTCAAGGGTATTTTTTTAAAAGTAAAACTGTGAGTTACAGGTTATCTGTGACTCACAGTTTTTTGCTTGAGTTATTTTGTTTTTACCTTGTAGGTTTTACTCCAAGCGGACATATAGTGTGTACCGGAAACTGTTTTGTAAGTGCGCACGCGCACATAATAGTTTTTCTTTGCCGAAAGACTTTTTATGGTTTTTGAAAGCGTGTTTGCACTTCGAATTGTAACAAGTTTTGCACTGGTGAATTTAGTGTTGGTGCTGTATTGGATTTGATAACCCGTAATTCCTCCAAGTTTTTTCCACTTTGCCGTAAATGATTTTCTACCGGCAGTCAGTTTTGAAAGCGTGGTTCCTTTCGGAACAATCTTGAAATACAACATACGAGAGCCGGTATATTTCCCTTGGAAACTGACTTTCACAGCATATTTGCCGACATTTTTCCTGCCGCTTGCGTATTTGACGGTATAGTCGGTTCCGTTTTTGAGCGTTTTCCCATCCCTATCAACAACCTTTATAGAAGGAGTGATTGTATTGCCGGAATAAGTATAAGTTGTTTTTGCAAGCACAATCTCATCGACATATCCGATAGTTGTGTAATGAATTGATTGATAATTACATCTCGTACAATAATCTTCCGTATCACCCGAGCAGGAGCCGGTTTGCCAAACTTTAGCTTTATCATAAACCTTTGTTTTTAGATTATGCCCTAAAGAAGCAATGTCTTGCGTATAACTGCTTGTGCAGCGAGAACACTTGAAAGTCTTAATGCCTTTTTCGGTGCAGGTGGCTGCCTTAGTGACGGAGTCTTTATAATCGTGTCCGAGAGCAGCAATGGTTTGTGTATATTGATTGCCGCATTTGGAACAGGTGAAGGTTTTGACTCCGGTTGCCGTGCATGTGGCTGATTTAGTGGTTTTGCTTGTGTAAGAATGAGAACAAACTGTTGAAACAGTAAACTTTACAGCGTCTGACATTGAGAAATAACTGTAATACTTCGCATTAACCGAGGCAACCGTAACATAATATGTTCCTGAATCGCTTAATGTATAAGAATAACTTGTATTTGAAATTCCAAACTTGGTAAAAATTGGGCTATTGCCAGTACTATTTTTGTAGATTCGCACATCATATTCTCTGGCATCTAAATGATCGCTCTTCAAAGGTGCACTGTTCCACTTAATAGTAACAGTCTTTGACGAAACACTCGTAGTAACACTAACTTTATTAGGAACGCCTGGCTTAACATAAACTCCATTGTTTCTGTCGTATTTATAAATTGAAAAGATTTGTGCTGCGGTATTGTTTGATTGATGTAATTGAACATTCGTACCGGCATTACTGGAACCGGCTGTGCAATCAAAGACATTATCGCAATATGAGGCGGCAATATTATATCCGGAGCCATTTGCATATAAAAACCACTTTTGCGCTGCAGTATCGTAACTGTTATACATTTTAACATTGGTGCCGTTAGTTGTTCCTGCACAGTCAGCATCTAAACTTCTGTTATCATAAGCGCTTTCAATGCGATAACTGCCATTAGACTGACGAGTAAAATGCCAAATTTGTCTTGGGATACATTCATTACCTGTTGAAGAGATTTGTAGATTATCCTTTTCGTTTGCCAAATGTTTCCAAGTGTCAAATCTTATAATATAAGCATAAAAATCATCACCCAAATTTGCCGGCGTTTTGTTTGAAGTTCCATTGCTTGGAAAATTGGGTCGTATTACGCCATAAAAAGTTCCGCTCGAATAGTTTTTCCAACAGGTTTTCACAACATGAGCAGGAGCAGTTGCGCCGTTTTGGTCGACCAAATTCATGCCGGAAGAATTAGCGGATGTCACAATTCCAACATGTCCTGCGCTCGAGGATAAATACGACCAAACAGCCACATCACCAGGTTGTGCAACAAAGCCGCTAAAATACTTTATTCTGCTCCATCCACTTGGCAACGAATTTGAAGAATAATCAGAAGCATTTCCAGTAACAGGGCTGACTCCTAAATATTTATAATAATATTTTATTAAATCAACACACTGCGCTCCATAAACACCATCATAATCAAGCGATTTTCCAACTTGACTATTCGCCCAACTCACAGCCTCCGATTGTGTATGCGCTGTAGTGGCATTTGAACTAATTCCCATCCCTGCCGCAAGAGAAAACACAATAGCAAAGACAAGTAATAAACTAACAACTCTTTTCATTTCTTTTTCCTCCCGAAAACAAAAAAGTGCGCAGCCGGAAGCCACGCACCGAAAAATGCACAACTCCAACTGTCGCCAAACAAAAGTCAATTACACATACAAGAGTACACGCATTGAAAAGAGTATGCATTTTTACCGAAAAATAAAAATGCCAGTACTCCCATAGTATGTGCATATTTAATTGACTTTTATTTGGCTCTTTTATTTTATCATTGACCGAATGTATTTGTCAATAAAAACAAACACCGCCAATAGTAAATATATTTAATTCTTAAAACAATATTAGCAAAAAATGAAGCCCTCGGCTATAAGCCGAGAGCATAAAAAACAAAAAACCTCTTGAAAGAAGGACTGATTACATATGATACTTGAAGTATTCGACCAGTTTTGATGGTGAGTTTAAAGATTCAAGACTTATTGCATCATTGTGAGAGAAACGAACTACATCATTTCGACTTTAGCCGATACATCATAAGGCGCGTTGCGCCAACATCATTTTATTATTCTTTTATTCGTTGTGTGTAATTCATCGAAAAAACATGCGGTGTTTGCTGTTCATCAGGCAAGCCGCATAGCCTCGCAGAGCGCACGATTCTAGCGAATGTTAGAATACCACCAGGGAAATCTCGCAGAGGGTTTTCGGGTGGTGAGTAAGTGCGCCCTTCGGGATATTTGAAAGCCCTTGCCCGAAGCGAGTGCTTCGGGACAAGGGCAGTTTACTTTATGCGCCGCTTGTGTACAGCGAGCGCGTGAACAGGAACCGACAAAAAAATGTAACGCTTTTGCTTTTTGAAAGTCGCATGGTGATGCGTTTTTCGGAAAGCATTTTTTGTTTGTTAATGTGTTTGTATTGCTTTGTTCGCTTTCGAGTGAGATTTACTCCTTTCCACAACTGCGTATCCATTTACCGCAAATGAGCCGCAGTCATTATGTATTAGGTAGTGAAAAACTACCCTTTACATAGTAACTCTTGGCTGACGCCAGTTGGCAGTTTTTTACTGCAATTATAGCGGAAAAGAGGCGATTTTGAGCTGTTCCTCTTTATTGAGGGCGCCCCTGTGAGTGTCTTTGCGATACATAATAATAATCACCTTCAGATAAGCATTGGAGCAAGTAATCATGTTCTAAACGCGGATTGTCATTATCTGCGGTAGACAGAGGATAACCGCTGATAAGCTGTTGAATTTCGCTGCCGTTAACTGTATCAAGTCGTTGAAATACACCGTCTAATTTCGGTTGTTGTTCGTAAACATAATATGCAATTTCATCCCAATCTCCGCCACCATATGACTGCTGACCATCAAATTCCATATATCCTTGCGGAATAAGAGGGTCGCTACTGTTATCAGGCTTTGCATCATTATGAAATAATATAGCGATAATAGATACTGCAATCAAAATAATCGGTATGCCGACAACCGCACAAATAACAGCAATAAGGATTTTTTTAGCTGTAGACACATAATCACCTTAAAAATATGAATAATAAGTACACTTAATCATGCCATTATACAGTTTTCGGCGCTTGCGCGCTTTTGTGCCGTAAATTTTTTCGAATTCTTCATCGGGCGATATAATATTATAACTCCACCCTCGTTTATCTGCAAACAATTTGCCCATTGTGCGATATAGGCTGCGCGCCGTTTGCATATCTGCCATTCGTTCTCCGTAAGGCGGATTGGTTATGAGCGTTCCTTTTTCGGTTTGCGGTGCAAAATCGCGAATATCTGCCCGCTGCAAAGTCATCAATTTGCGTACACCGAATTTAACGGCGTTACTGTGTGTTAATTCCACTGCACATGCATCTATATCGCTGCCAAAGGCACGAAACGGTGTATTGTGTTTAATCTCATCCAGTGCTCTTGTGCGTTCCCTCTGCCAAGCTTCGGTAGGTATTTGTCCCCACTGCTCACTGACAAAACCGCGCCGATAGCCGGGCATAATATTGTTTGCAAGCATGGCACCTTCGATTAGTATGGTACCCGAACCGCAAAACGGGTCGTATAATGTATGATAATCTCTTACTCTTGCGATTTTACACAGCGCTGCCGCTAAAGTTTCTTTAATCGGCGCTTCATTGGATTGTGCTCTATAGCCTCTTTTGTGAAGCCCGGCGCCGGTGGTATCAATCATGACGGTCACAGCATCTTTCAAAATAGAAAACTGTATTTGAAAGATTGGTCCGTCTTCTTCAAACCAATTCACACCGTATACTCCGGAAAGTGAAGTGACAATTGCTTTTTTGATGATTTTTTGACAATCCGGCACAGAATGCAGCTTAGAGTTTAAACTCCAGCCTTTGACCGGGAAAGCCGCATTTTTCGGCAAATAATCGCTCCACGGCAGCACTTTAACACTTTCAAATAAATTTTCAAAGCTTTCGGCGCGGAATTGTCCGACCACTATTAATACCCTTTCGGCAATGCGCAAGCAAATATTGGCGCGCGGTATTTGTTCGATGGAAGTATCAAAAAGCACTCTGCCGTTTTCGGCGGTTATATGTTGAAATTCAAGTTCTTTTAATTCTTCGGCAACCAGACCTTCGGTGCCCAGCAGACAAGGTGCACAAAATTTCATTGTTTTCTCTTCTTTGTAAAAACAGGGAGGGCGGAAGCCCTCCCCTAAATTTATTTATACTATTATAAAACTTCCGCCATTAATAAGCCGTATTTACCGTCTTTTCTCTTGTAAATGACATTAACTTCTTCTGTCTCCGCATTAAAGAACATATAGAAATTATGCCCTAACAAATTCATTTCCAAAATGGCTTCTTCCACAAATTGAGGCTTCATCTGCACTCTTTTTTCTCTAACGATATCAAAGGTAGTCTCTTCATAAATTTTTTCTTCATCCTCGGCAAACAAGGAGTCAATGGAAGGTGCTCCCTTGATTTTTCTCTCAAGTCTTGTCTTATTCTTTCTGATTTTTCTGATTAATGAATCGACCGCTTTATCAAGTGCCTCAACTCTGTCATCACTGACTTCTTCAGCTCTGACGGTAACAGAACCGCTTTTTGCGGTGATTTCAACCTTCTGCTCGTTGTTGTCGGAGCTGACGGTCACATCGGCAGAAGCATCTTCACCCAACAGCTTATATACTTTAGCGAGCTTATGCTCCGCTCTTTCGACAAAAGAATCTTTTAAAGTGCATTTTCTTGTAATAAAGTTAGTAGTATTCATAATAACAACTCCTTGTTGTAAGAATGGAAAAAGACTGCTAATCTTTTCAACATTATTATAGCATTATATGAACCATAAATCAATAAAAAGCAGAGAAAAAATCTCTGCTTTGTTTTATTATAATACTGTTTTCTTACATCAAGCCTACTTCAACAGCAAATTTATAATAATACTGCACATTTGCAATCACAGCGTTTGTAACAGTGCTTCTGGCTGCATCAAAATAATCGGGACTGCTTTCACTGACTGTAACTCTGTCGCCCAGTACATAGGAAGCATAGGAATTATTTCTGACTATTTGACCAACCGAGCATTGCAAGGCTTCCTGATAAACCGATTCATTAAGAGAGTTACCGGGAATTTGAATTTGAGTGCGCACGGTATCAATATACTTTTCATAGGCGCTGTGGTTGGACCCGACAGCGGTTTTATTGGTGGCATGGTGCGCTTCGCAAGCATCGGCAACAAAATGAGAACCGCGGCTTAAATTGGCAAGTGCATCGGAAACGTTGCCGTTTTTGTAATAACTGACAGCGTCATTATAGTACTGTTGCGCCTTAACCTTTGCCGTGGTGGAACCGGCATGATAATTTGTTTCGGTGTAAGGATTGTAAAAATGCGTATCAAAAATAAATCCGATATCGTTTTTATCCGGCCAATCTGCATTTTCCACTAAAATAGATGCATTAGAACTTTGATTATATAAGCAATCGCCTTTGTCATTCGCCAAAACTCTTAAAGCGGTTGCACAAATATATTGGTGCGTGTGGTCTGCACCGCCGGCTTGAAATTTAACCTGATAGTCGCCGCCTACAGTGCTGTAAGCTGCTTCATACGCCTTTTCATAGCGATCAAAATCATTAATTGTATTGAGCGCGTTGTCATTGCCCTCTAATATTTCCAAAACGATTGGAGGCAGATATTTATCGCCTTCACACTCTTCTAAGGCAGCAGCTTGTAAACTACAGGCGCTAAAAAGAACAGCACAACAAAGAAGAACGGCAAAAATTGATGAAATCTTTTTCATACTGCTATCCACCTTTCACATTGATAATTTATTATAACATAAATATTAAAAACTTTCAATATTTTAATTGATTAAGGCTTCAAACGCTTCTCTAATAGAATCGACAGCTACAATTTCAATCTGCTTTTTTAGTTTCGGTGAGATGTTTTTGAGATTATTTTTTGGGATGATGCAGCGTGAAAAACCAAGCCTTGCGGCTTCACTCACGCGCTGTTCGCAACACACCACGCTTCTAACCTCACCGGCAAGCCCGATTTCACCGAAAGCAATCACATCATCCGGAACTACAACATCTTTAAGAGAACTGACTAACGCCATAGCAACCGACAAATCCGCCGCCGGTTCATCAAGCTTTAAACCGCCGACTACATTGACATAGGTATCCATATTGCCCAAATAATAGCCGGCTTTCATTTCCAAAACCGCAATGAGCATATTCATGCGATTATAATCAAAACCTGTCGCCATGCGGCGCGGATTACCGAAATTGGTCGGTGCGGCAAGTCCCTGCACCTCCGCAAAAATCGGTCTGGTGCCTTCCATAATGCAGGCAATGCAAGTACCGGAAGCGCCTTTCGGTCTGCCGGAAATGAGCATCAATGAAGGATTTTCGACTTCCTTTAAGCCGGCGTTTCCCATTTCAAACACGCCGATTTCATTCGTGGAACCGAAGCGGTTCTTGGCAGCTCTTAGAATTCTGTATGCCAACTGCTTGTCCCCTTCAAAATAGAGCACGGCATCGACCATATGCTCTAAAATCTTAGGACCTGCCAAGTCGCCGTCTTTATTGACATGACCGACAATAAAAATCGGGATATTATTGCGTTTTGCGCAGCTCATTAAGATGTTGGTGCATTCTCTGATTTGTGTGACACTTCCGGCGGAGGAAGAAGCTGTATCGGCAACCATGGTTTGAATAGAGTCAATCATCACGATATCGGGCTTCATACTCGAAATATATTGGCTGATGGCGAGCATATCTTTTTCCGGCATAATAAAAAGATTTTCCGTGTATACATTTAACCTGTTTGCGCGTAGTTTAATCTGTTGCGCACTTTCTTCGCCGGAAACATACAGAACTTTTAACTGCTTACCTAAATATTCGCAAATTTGCAAAAGCAGCGTTGATTTACCGATGCCGGGGTCACCGCCGAGTAATATTAAACTCCCCTGAACAATCCCGCCGCCGAGAACTCTATCGAGTTCTTTCATGCCGGTTTGATAACGATGCTCATTATCAATTTGAATTTGGTCAATCGGTAAAGCGGTTAAATCCGCTGCTCTTCCGGTAGCATTTTTTTCTGCTGCCTGCACACGGATTTCTTCCATAGTGTTCCACTCTTTACAAGAAGGACACTGCCCGTACCATTTAGAGCTGTCATAGCCGCAAGAAGCGCATACAAACATTGTTTTTGTACTGTTTTTAGCCATTGTTTTCTCCTGTGATATAATCTTGAATTCCTAAAAAAACCGCAAATGCAAAATCAGAACGATAGGTTTTATTTTTAAATCGGTTTAATTCTTCCGGATTGGACATAAATCCGCATTCCAAAAGCAGTGCCGGATGCGTGGCGCGGTAGATAATGTAAACACTGCTATCCATTTCTTTAAGAGAGCGTTGATTGCCTTTTTGAACTGTTTGCACCAATCGACTGCGAATTGCCTGCGCAAGTATGCGGCTATTCGGATGATTTGGTGAGTAAAAGAGTTGACTCCCCCAATACTGTGATTCGGAAAACTTATTCATATGCAGACTGATAAAAACGGAATCTGCATAGCGTTCGGCTATCTTGAGGCGATTGTGCAAATCGGAAACGTTTTGTTCTCTCAAAGAAGCACTGTGGTCATCACAGATAAACGCATCCGTTTCTCTGGTCATCACCACCGTATACCCGTTTTGCTCTAAGATTTCTCTGAGTGCAAAACCGAGTGACAAGTTAATATCTTTTTCCAATGTGCCGTCGGCACCGACAGCCCCGCCGTCCGGTCCGCCATGTCCGCAATCGAGCACAACGGTAAGCGGATGCTTCACCGCAGTGCTGCCGGTATGTTTGGGATGCCGCAATAAAAAATAAACGCCGCAAATAATTAAAACCGCGATAATAAAGTGCAGAAATAGAACCAATGTGATAAATCGAGCCTGTTTCATATACCCTCTCCTTTCAAGAGATAATTAATTATATGAAACAGAATAGATTTGATACCTTAACCGGCACTGAAACTATTTTAGCATATGAACCGATACAGTTCAAATATAATATAAATAAAGGAGGAGTTTTTTTGATTGAAATACTATTAAGCGTACTTTCCGGTCTTTATTTCTTGGCGCTGAATGTGCGCGAAAGTTATGTTTTTCCGAAACAGTTGAGTAAAAAAGAAGAGGAAATGTATATCCAAAAAAAGGAACAAGGCGATGAAGACGCAAGACAAAAGCTCATAGCCCATAATCTGCGGCTGGTCTCCCATATCAGCAAAAAATATTATTCTAAAACCGGTGAACCGGAAGAATTAATATCTATCGGTACTATCGGACTGATTAAAGGCGTGGACAGTTATAAAAGTGACAAAAAAACAAAGCTGAGCACTTATCTTGCCAAGTGTATTCAAAACGAAATACTTATGTACTTCAGAACCAATAAAAAAACCGCGCAAGATGTATTTATCAGCGACCCGATTGACACGGATGCAGAAGGAAATCCGTTGACTTTCTTAGACATTATCGCAAAAGAAGATACTATAGCCGATGAAATTGATGTGAAACTCAAAATAGAACAGCTTAGAAAATATATTGCTCAAATTAAAAATTCAAGAGAAAAAACCGTCATTGTCAAACGTTTCGGATTAGACGGTAATGAACCCTTAACCCAAAAGCAAGTGGCAAACATTTTGCAGATTTCCCGCAGTTATGTGTCGCGCATTGAAAAGAAAGTGATTGAAGATTTACAAAAAAAGTTTTCCGTTAATCCCGATAAGAACAAATAACCTGCCACTGCTCTTTTAACTTGTCTAAAGAAAAAGAAGCGTTTGCAGGGCTGGTGGAAGGCAGCTTGATTGCCTCCATTCCCGTCAGCGGCAATGTATATTTTACATAGTAGTTATAGGAAGCTGCTCCGTTGCAAAAGATTGCCTGAATGTCGGCACTTTCAAGAATACGGCTTAAATCATTCGGCACGGCATTTTGAATAGAAGCATCGGAAGAACCTGAAATTTCACAAGACTGCAGCACATCCCATAGTGCAATATGGTGTTCGAGTAAAAAAATTCGCTTTTGTGCATGGGTTTGCGGTACCGGAGAGCCCAAAACACCCGCCATCACTTTCCAAAAGCGATTTTGCGGGTGGTCATAGAAAAACTGCCCTTCTCTGGATTTAACAGACGGAAAAGAGCCTAAGATTAATATTTTGCTGTCTTGATTGTAAATCGGGTCGATATTATGAATAGCAGTCGTTAGTTGCATACACTTTTCCTACTTATTAAAAATATTTATAAAAACGCCGCTCCAATCGGAACGGCGTTTTTTGGTGCGGGTAACAGGACTTGAACCTGCACGGTTGCCCACAAGATCCTAAATCTTGCGTGTCTGCCAATTCCACCATACCCGCATAGTGACTAATAAATTGTAATGACTTCGTAAGTAATAGTCGCTTTTTCCAAATTGGGCGGCTCAAAAGTAACACTGTATTGATAACCGCTAATTGTCATTTCAATTCTGCTGTTACCAACAACAGACAGGCCGCCGACATCTGTTTTTTCAATATAATTTTTCCAGCTATCATAATACTCGGCAAAGATATCGGAAAAAACTTTTGCAGTAATCGGATAATCTTCGGTTTTATCTACTGTATAAATTATTTTGTCAGCTTCATACTGTGCAGTAAACTTAACATCGTGGGGGCCGTAAACGAAAGATGACTCCAAATTAGGATTTTCGGGGTAATACTTTTGCTCGGAATTCTCGTTATGCGTTTCGCCGAAAAGCCGCTTGTGAAATTCCGCAATGTATTGAATATAGCCGGATGAATCCCTGTTTTTATCAAACCTCGTTATACTGCACCCTGAAAACAGGCTGACAATTATTACGGCAGTTAGAATAATAACTAAAACTCTTTTCATAGGAATAAAAAATTATGTATTTTAGGTTTTGTTATTTACTCACACAATTATACACAATAAAAAGAAAAAATCAAGCCGCCGCTTTCTCAGTTGCAATGATATATTTGCTGCCGTCGGTGCCAATAACAACCGTGCCGTTTTCATCCGTTCTGTAATATTCGATTATTTGCTTTTTCATAATCTCAAGCACTTCGTTATGCGGATGACCGTAGTCATTATTTAGTCCGCAAGAAAAGATACAATAGCGCGGGTGCACATATTTGACAAAGTTTGCAGCGCTCGACTTGGATGACCCGTGGTGCCCGGCTTTTAACACATCGGCTTGAATAGGTGCTTTATCTTTCATCAATTCCTTCTCGACGGTTTTGCCGGCATCTCCCATAAATAGATAGGTGGCATTTTTATAACGAATATGGGTGATAACAGAGTAATCGTTTTTATCGCTATGCTCCTGCGCAGTCAAATACGTAGTCAGCAACAAATCGCCAAAGCGATATTCTTTGGCATTTACCGCATATTCCGTTTTTACTTTCATGGTTTTAAGCGTATTGATTAATGTCATTTCGGTTTGCGTTTTCTTAATCGATGTCGGCAACTGCGGCAACAGGAACAAATCGGGTTTTGCGTTGTTGATAAGCTCAGCAAAACCGCCGATGTGGTCGGCATCAGGGTGCGTGGCAATCGCTAAATCCAAATGGTCAATATTAAGCTGCTCTAAATAATAGTAGACATTTTGCGCCTCTGCTTTTTTGGCACAATCAATCAAGATATTGTAATTCTCAAAGCGAATCAGTGTACTGTCCCCTTGCCCGACATCAATAAAATGCACACCAAGAGGTTGTTTTGCCGCTTCACTTTCGATGATATCGCCAACAGCGGATGCTGTCGCGTCCGTAGAGCGCATAAACTTTTGCCAAAGATTCTTTGATGAAAATGTAAAAACTGCGCTAACAAGTAAAACAATTGCGACAAGTATAGAAATAAAGAATTTATGATTGCCCTTTTTCATAATTATTTAGCAGGATCAAATAGTATTAAATACTATTATTCCTCTTCTTCGTCTTCTCCCATATCATCCGTCAAAGCTATTTGGTCATCCGGCTTCATAGCATTTCTTTCCAACCATTCATCCTTTGTAATCAGAATTTTTCTGGGTTTGGCTCCTTCTGACGGACCGATGATTCCCATTTGCTCAAGTTCATCAATGATGCGTGCACCACGCGCATATCCGACTGAAAGTTTTCTTTGAATAAAACTGGTGGAAGCTGCCTGATATTCTAAAATTACTTCCACTGCTTTTTCAATCAGCGGGTCATAATCACTTTCGCCCTGCGGTTCGGTATCGGCAGATTTCTTACCTTTTTCTTTGGCTGCCAGCTCATCAAACTGCTTGGCGATTTCTTCATCATATTCCCCTCTGCCCTGTTTTTTAATAAAATCGGTTATTTTTTCAATTTCTTCTTCACTGACAAAGCAACCTTGAATTCTGGTCGGCTTATTGGAGCCGATGGGGTTAAAGAGCATATCGCCATTACCGAGCAATTGCTCTGCACCGTTTTGATCTATGATGATGCGACTTTCAAGGCCATTGGCAACACTGAGCGCAATTCTCGAAGGGATGTTGGATTTAATTAAACCGGTGATAACATCGGCTCTGGGGCTCTGGGTGGCAATCACAAGATGCATACCGGCAGCTCTTGCCATCTGGGCAAGGCGGCATATGCTGTCTTCCACTTCACCGGGAGCGACCATCATTAAGTCTGCCAATTCATCAATAATAATGACAAACTGTGTCATTGGCAAAAGTTCATCATCATTTTTGGCAAGTTTATTATACGACTTAATATCTTTAACCTTATATTGCTCAAAAAGTGCATAGCGGTTCATCATTTCTTTGACCGCCCAAGCAAGTGCACCTGCCGCCTTATGAGGATTCTTTACGACCGGTGTCGGCATATGCGGAATCCCGTTGTAAACACTTAATTCCACGCCTTTCGGATCAATCATGATAAATTGAACTTCGCTCGGTTCGGCGTTGTACAGTATACTGATAATCATGGAATTTAAGCATACCGATTTACCGGAACCGGTTGTACCGGCAATGAGTAAATGCGGCATTTTAGCCAAATCTGCAAATTGCGGTTCACCGGCAATATTTTCACCTAAAGCAACCGTCAGCTTTTTGGAGCTCATTTTTTCAAATTCCGGCGATTCCAGCAAGGAACGAATACCAACCGTGTTCTTTGTTGAATTGGGTACCTCAATGCCGATAGCGGTTTTATTGGGGATTGGTGCAATGCGGATGCTCGTGGTTGCCAAACTCAAGGCAATATCGGCAGAAAGATTGGTGATTTTATTAATGCGCACACCGATAGCCGGCTTGATATCATAGCGTGTGACTGTGGGACCTCTGGTTACCCCTACCAATTCCGCTTCAACGCCAAAGCTCTCTAAAGTGTCTATCAATATTGTCGCTTTTTCCTGAACTTCTTTTGCGGAATCACTGCCTTTTTGGTTGCGAAATCGCTTTAAAAATGAAAGTGAGGGCAAGCGATATGAAGAAATCGGTTCAACACTTTCAACAGACTTTTCAAGTTCTTCTATGGTTTTTTCCTTGGTATAAATATCTTCCTTCTTTTGGCTTTCTTTTTCCAGATTGCGCTTGTTTTCCGCATCAATAATCGCCTGCATCTTTTCATCGAATTCTTCATCGCTTAAAGCATCCGTTTCGAGTTCATCCGATTCATCTGTTTCTGCTTGAGAAAGAACAGGTTCAACCTTTTTTGCGCGGCGCTTTTTTGAAGCAGGTCTTTTTGATTTTTCGCCGGTTAATACATCCGGGTTGGGATCATAAATATCTAAATCAGGCTGCTTTTTCGTGCGGTAAATTTTGGATTCATCATATGCAAGGTCATCAAGCTCCCGCTGTTCGGCAGCTTCTCTTTCCTTTCTTTCTGCCTTTTTCAGGCGCATTTCTTCAATGTCGCTCTTGGCTTTGACATGAACCTTTTGTGCCGATTGGGTTAATTTGGAAACCGTTGTACCCGTAATAATCATTAAATCTGTTATTGTCGCAATAATAGCAATAATTTTTCCCCCTGTGGGTCCTAACGCAGCTCCGAGCGGGAAACCGAGCAAAGTTCCTAATACACCGCTTCCCAATGGATCACTATTGTTATACTGCTCAATGACTGCATCGCTAAAACCGGAAAACGAGCTGCCGTCGTAGCCTTTAAACAGAAAGATAGCGGAGGAGAGGAACAACAGCAGTAGAGCAACTTCAATACTCTTTGCCAAAATCATATTACTGAATTTATCGGTAGAAATAATAACCGCAAGATATATGAGTAAAACAGGAATAATGAAGGCACAAAAGCCCGAGATACCTAAAACAAAATTATGAATAGCAGACCAACCGGACTCGCCGCGAATGACGGCAAGCAGGAAACTGACAATACCCAGTACAAGCAAAACAATAGCAGCTATTTCGCGGTGCTTTTTTTGTTGCAAATCATCCAATTGTGATTGTGCCGCCTTGGTTACTGTTTTTGTTTTATTTTTGGCTGAATTTTTTTGATTACTTTTTTTCTGCGCCATAACAATTCCTTTACAATAAATATTTAAAGTATTATATCATATTATTTATAATAACGCAATATATAGTTAACAGCAAAATAGTAAATACCATATAGACCGATGATTTGACAAAAGGATGATAAATCATTATAATATGTGGTATGAATTTAATCTCAGACGGTAAAATTTTAGATACGGTTCCCTTTTCTTCAGGCGTTTTGTTTGTGGAAATGGTGAGTTTGGAATCCGGCGAGGCAAGGCTTGCTTATCGCTGCTTTGATATTGTGCAAAATAGCTTTTTACCTGTAACAATGGGCGTATATTTGCTCAATAAGTTTGGTCCGGCATATGAAGCAATTTCGGACCAATTAAATAACTGTGTTCTTTGTGATGCCGCCGTATTACCCGATATGCGTGTTATCGTCCTGACACCTGACGGCAATTGTGCTATCTTCACAAAAGAGGGTGAACTCGCGTGGAACGGTCAATTCTCTTATCACGATAACTATGTGCGCTCCCCTTTTACCAACGGTGATTACTTTTGGTGCACCGTACCGGATGAGAATTCCATCGTGCAGTATGATGCAGGTAGCTTGAAAACACATATTCGTATCGGCAATGTGGATTCTTCCGCCTTTGTTTCCCCCGTCACGCTTTCCGTGTACGACAATTTAGTATATGTGTGCAACTCCAGTATCGGCAAAATCAAAACTGTCAGCTTACCGATGTATGAAGTCGGCGAATATAAAAGTTTCGAAGAACCGATTTATAAGTATATGAAAGTAGCAAATGCAGAAGTTGTTTGGCTCAAATCGGGATTATACATTTTATAAAGATAAAATGAAAGACTGACTTAACGCTCGTTAAGTCAGTCTTTTTTTGTTAAAAACTAAATAATCGTTCCGCCGCCGACAACGATATCTCCATCATACATCACCAGCGCCTGCCCTTTAGCAGCAG
>SVOD01000072.1 GCA_015066575.1 Oscillospiraceae bacterium | reverse complement strand
TCAATCTTAAGAGAGGGGAGTACGCTTACCGGCGGGTATATGCCCATAGTATCCAGCGCTCTGTCGAGCGTGATTTGCCCTTCCGTAATATACCCGGTCAAGTCGGGAATGGGGTGGGTGATATCATCATTGGGCATCGTTAAAATCGGAATTTGAGTAACCGAGCCCGGTTTGCCTTCAATAATACCGGCTCTCTCATACAGGGAAGCAAAGTCGGAGTACAAATAGCCCGGGAAGCCTTTTCTGCCGGGAATCTCGCCCTTGGAAGAGGAAAACTCTCGCACGGCCTCCGCATAGGAAGTCATATCGGTCAGGACAACCAAAATGTCCTTACCGAGTTCATACGCAAGGTATTCCGCAGCCGTCAAGGCGCAACGCGGCGTGATAATTCTTTCGATAATCGGGTCATTGGAAAGGTTGAGGTACATCACAACCTTATTCATAACATTTGCTTCTTCAAAAGATTTTCTAAAGTATTCCGCTACATCGTTTTTTACGCCCATCGCTGCAAAAACAATCGCGAAATCGCTCCCGTCGGAAACATTTGCCTGTTTAACAATTTGAACGGCAAGCTCATTATGTTTCATTCCCGAGCCGGAGAAAATCGGCAGTTTTTGACCGCGAATTAAAGTTGAAAGGCAATCAATGGAAGAGATACCAGTATTGATGTAGTTTCGCGGGTACACACGCGCAACAGGATTAATCGGCTGCCCGTTAACATTGGACTTTTTTTCGGGGTAAATATCACCCAAACCGTCAATAGGTCTGCCCAATCCGTCAAACACTCTGCCTAAAATTTCGGGCGAGAGGGGTAATTCCAAAGCATGACCGGTCAAGTGCGAAACCGTATTGCTCAGCGAAAGGCCGGTAGTGCCTTTAAATACCTGAATAATAACCTTGTCGCCTTCAATCTGCACCACTCTGCCGGTACGCTTTGAGCCATCATCCAAGAGGATTTCCACCATCTCTTCATTATGGGCATTTTCTACACCGTCCAACACGATCAGAGGGCCGTTGATTTGGTCTAAACCGATATGTTCTACAATCATCCTAATTTCCCTCCCGATGCAATGTTAAACTTAGTCAAAGCGGCGTCAATTTCTTCTTTAAAGTCCTGAATTCCCGATAAATCATCATTGGGAATGAGATATTTGAGTTGAATGGCTTTATCAAATAAGCCCAAAGCCTTAATTTGAGAAATTGGGATTTGTTGTGCCACAATTAAAGAGCATTTTTTATATAAATACAATATAATTCTCATCATTTGGTATTGCTTTTCGAGCGGCACATATGTATCAATCTCGTGAAAAGCATTTTGCTGTAGGAAACCGACGCGAATGACGCGCGCAATTTCGATAATCAGTTTTTGGTCGTCGGGCAGCACATCGGAACCGATGAGCTTGACAATTTCCATCAAATCCGCTTCCTGTTGCAGGATAGAAGCGAATTTTTCACGGTTACGCATAAACTTGGGGCTGAGGTTTTCGCTGTACCAGGGCGCAAGAGAATTTAAATATTCACTGTAGCTGGTGGTCCAGTTAATGGCAGGGTAATGCCTTGCATAGGCGAGAGATTTATCCAGCGCCCAGAAGCAGCGCGTAAAACGCTTTGTATTTTGAGTTACGGGTTCGGAAAAGTCACCGCCCTGTGGCGAAACCGCACCGATAAGCGTAATAGAGCCTTCTTTTTCGCAAAGTGTCTTCATATAGCCGGCTCTTTCATAGAATTCGGAAAGGCGAGAGGGAAGGTATGCCGGGAAGCCTTCATCGGCAGGCATTTCTTCCAAACGCCCCGAGATTTCTCTAAGCGCCTCCGCCCAACGCGAAGAAGAGTCAGCCATCATCGCCGTGTGATAGCCCATGTCGCGATAATACTCGGCAAGTGTTACACCGGTATAAATGGAAGCTTCTCTTGCCGCCACCGGCATATTGGAGGTATTGGCAATGAGAATGGTTCTTTCGGTCATCGGCTTGCCGGTTTTCGGGTCAATCAATTCGCTGAACTCCTGCAATACCTGCGTCATTTCATTACCGCGCTCACCGCAGCCGACATAAATGATAATGTCGGCATCACACCATTTGGCAAGTTGGTGCTGTGTCATGGTTTTTCCGGTGCCGAAGCCGCCGGGAATAGCCGCCGCACCGCCTTTGGCAACAGGAAACAGCGTATCGAGAATTCTTTGACCGGTTAATAGCGGTCTGTCGGAACTCATACGCTCTTTGACCGGGCGCGGGGTACGAATGGGCCATTTCTGGCATAGGGTAATTTCGTGCACTTTACCGAAACTGTCTTTGAGTTTGAGCACGGTATCGTTGACTGAATACTGCCCATCGGGCATTACTTCTACCACTTCACCGCTCAGGTCGGGTGCCAGCAGGCAGTAGTGAGTAATGGCACTGGTTTCGGGGCAGGAGGCGTACGCAGCGCCGCCCTCTAACATATCACCTTGTTTTACAAGCAGGGTTACATCCCATTTCTTTTGTGCATCTAAACTCGGAATGAGAGAGCCTTTTTTGATAAAGGCGCCGCTTTGTTCTTTGATAACGGAGAGCGGGCGCTCAATTCCGTCAAAAATATTGCTCATCAAACCGGGACCAAGAGTAATGGTTAAAGGCGAACCGGTCGGATAAATCGGTTCACCTGCGCTCAAGCCGGCTGTTTCTTCATATACTTGAATGGTGGTTTTTTCATTATCAATCAAAATCACTTCACCGGCAAGTTTATCCTTGCCGACAAAGACCATTTCCATCATGGAAAGGTCGGTTTTGCCCTTAATGGTAATGACAGGGCCGTTGATTGAATAAATTTGATATGTTTTTTCCAAAATATTTCTCCTAACAGCGAAGAATGATTATAATTCTACTTTTAGCTTAGAGTTTAACAAGAACCAATCGAGCTGGTTTTCCAAACCTGCGTCAAGTGTTTCATCAATTAAAATGCTTTTATCACGGTCAATGACTTTGTAAGCACCGATTTTTATTGTCGGGTCGGTTTCAATCGCGGCGGAAGGGTAGGCTTTTTGAATAGCACTTTGTGCCGCACTATCCTTTTCGCGAATTCTAAAAGTAAGATTTTCACTTACTTTATCGGATAAATCGGATAAATGCTTTTCTAAATAAGCCGTGTATTCACTGCTTGCTGTAAAAGCCTGTAACCGAGTAGTTGCAAGCGCAAACACTTCTTTTTGGTAAGCGGCGCGCTTGGAAAAAATCTCTTTTTTCTTTTCGTTTTCATACAGTGCAACCTTCAGCTTTGCCTGTGCTTCAATTTTTGCTTTTGCCGCTTCAATTTTTAAATGACCGTCTTTACGCGCTTCATCCTCGGCGCGCTGCATTTCTTCTTGCGTGGTATCTTCAATTTGCTTGGCGATATCACTGCATTTTTGCATAGCCGCTTTATTAATTGCTTTGAGAAAGCTTTTTGTTTTAGCGGGGGATTGCTGAATCATAGTTTCTCCTTATAGGCACACTAAATACCAATCACATCGTGGACGATTTTTAAAATAGAGTCGCCCGGGCGCTCGGTATTATCACTGTTGGGTATTTCAACCAACAGCGGTGTAGAATAGTTAAGTTTAATATTGCTGACAGTCTCGGGAAAGGCGGTGGCAATCGAATCGGTTATGAGTAAGATGCCGATACTGTCGTCTTTAACGGCTTCAAGCATCGCTGCTTCTGCTTCTTCAATGTTTTCACAGAACTTTCCTTCGATACCTGCAAGGTGCATACCGGTTAAGGTATCTCTGTCATCACTGATTACAAAAAACTTCATATTCGTTATCGCGGTAAAACAAGAATGGAAATAACGACACCGTAAAGCGCGATGGATTCACCGAGCGCTACGAAGATAATGGCTTTACCGAATGCCTTGGGGTCTTCACTGACCGCGCCGATAGCTGCAGGTGCGCCGGCTGCAACGGCAATACCGCCGCCGATACCGGCAAGACCGGTGGAAAGACCGGCTGCAAGATATGCCATACCTTTATCAAATCCGGTGCTGCTTTGTGCGGATTCTTCTGCAGTTTCTTCTGCTTGTGCGGAAGCTGTGGTTGTTTGAGCGGCGGCAGCATCATTGTCGCTACCGGCGGCAAAGGAGCCGACTGCAAAAACAATGAGCATAGTCAGTACCACTAAAAATGCAATGGCATTATAGCGAAATGCTTTTTTTGCACTTACGCCGCTTAACTTTTTCTTTACGGCGATAGTTGCGGAAACAATAATGGTAATAATCGGAACAAGAATTAATAAGATATTCATAATAAACCTCCCAAAGTGATTAATCTTTTTCTTCATATATGTTAACAGGCGTAAATGCGCGCCCCTGACCGGAATAGTAGCGAGAGAACATCTCATAGAACTGCAGCCTTAAGGACTGAATGCCTGTTAATAACGCTTCCAAGGCAATGACAAGTGCGTTGCCGAGTATCATTACAATGACAAAGGTGACATTGAATTTTTCGCCTGCAAGTGTGGTAACCACCATCATCATACCGGCGTGAACAAGAACAAACGCACCTAATCTTAAGTAAGATACCGTGTTGGAAAAGAATGATAAGATGCTTTCAAATAATTCAATAATATTGGAAAGCAGGTAACTGCCGGGCTTTAGTTTATAAGATTTGTCGGCAAGTTTTTCTTTAGCAAATTCATAGAAAAACATCATAATTACGGCGACAATGAGCAAAACGATAACAGCATTTTTATTGACAACCGAAATCATTTGCTTGAGCTCGTCATTTGCCATAAAGTCGGTAGCTAAATAGACCATCATACTGTAGGCGATGATGCCGGCAATTCCGTTAGCGCTGAAAATGGCATCGGCATAGCGCTTAAGTTTAAAGGAGCAAATGATGTTGATAAGCATTACCAACAGCATAAGCACGACGCCGACAGAAATGGCAAGAATGAGTATTTGTGTTGTGTTTTCAAATACTTTAATCGGCAAGAAGTTAATGCCCATGGATTGATAGACACCGTCAAGCAAATCTTCCATACCGAAAACCGAGCCGAAAACGGCGCCGAACAAACAACTGAAAATACCGCAGCGCATTAAGATTTGACCCAGTGGCATCTTTTTGAACTTATGCATCAGAAAACCGACGAGAATAAGCACAAGCCCTTGCCCCAAATCGGCAAACATTAAGCCGAACATTAATGAGTAGGTAATTGCAAACAGCGGGGTAGGGTCAATTTCCGTGTAGGAGGGCAAACCGAACATTTCCACGAAGTAGGAAAACGGTCGGAATAGGCGGTTATTCTTCAAAGAAATCGGAACTCTGTCGATAACGGAAGCACCGGGGTCTTCGCATTCGACCATAATACCATGAAACATTTTGCTTTTTGCCATAAAGGTTTCTTCGTAATCCGCCTTTATCCATCCGACAAAAATGAAGTAATCTTCTTCATTTTTGATTGCCGCATTGAGTTTAAGTTCAAATACCGTATTGAGCGCATAAATGCGGTTGCAAAGTTCCGAATAGCGCCCGCTTTCCGCATGCACATATTCGGCAAGTTCTTTGGTGAGAGCATCAATCTTGCGTTGAATATCTTCATTGTGAGCAATCGTATCCGCGATTGCCTGCTCTGCATTACCGTTATAGGCAGGTACAAAGGCTTTTTCAAAAGAAAGTTTGGTGAAGATATTGTCAATCTCTTCTTTTTTGCTCACCGGTACAATGTAGGCGCCCCAATAACCGTCTTTAACCTCTTTACCCTTCATAAAATTGATAAAGGGGTTATCTTTATACATATTCATTTGAAGCTTTTCGTAGCTTTCGCGGGGCAGATAGCCGAAGCGGAATTTTGTAAACTCGCAATCGAAAATATCCTTGAGATTGATATCCATTTGAGTGAAATGCTCGTAATTCTCAATCAGGTTTTTATTATTTTCATATTGCTTTTGCAGTTGATTGCGCTCGTTGAAATTTTCTTTTATCTTTTGCAGAAAATTTCGCAGGTATTCCGCGTCGACGCTGTCTTCGGAAATCTCCGTCACGCGCTCCTGATTGATTTCAATCCCGAATTCTCCGGATAATTGCTCAATCATCTGTAAATGTTCGGTATAGGGGTTTTCGGCGGAAAATGGTGAGAACTTTATCTTTTTCGGAATAAAATCCATCGCGTTTTCCGGCTGGAAGTGCCCGTCTATACAGCACTCGCGAATGAATTGGTCGAGTTCGCCGAGATTGCCGAAAGCACGCACCAATTTCATTTTTTCTATTGCCAAATTCGTATCACTCCTTCAACAGTCGTAATCGTCATTAATGATAATATTAAGCATCCGCACCAATCAGGTATTTTTGAATTTCTTCCTCCGGAAGATGATAGCGCTTACCTTCGGTGATGTGAATGATATTTTTAATTTCTGCTTGCAACAGGTTAAAATAGGTCAGTACCGTAATATTGGCGTTGGCACTAAACCTTAAAAAGTGCTTGTTAATGGCATAACTGTTTTTTTCATACACTTTTTCGGGATATATCAAATCATCATAACTAAAGTTTTTTCCTAACTTTGTCTTGCCGACAATGGCGACAAAGTCCGTTGTGCCTTCACATTCCACCAAGCGGGTGAGTTTTGTGGCACTTAATGTACCGTGCTGCGTAATTAAACCTGCTACAATTATATCGGGGGAAACACCCGTTTTTTTGCGGCGAAAAATAGTGTTGATGTTCAGTGCATCAATTTCCAAATCAATCATTTCATTAAGCTCTTTTGCCGCTTTTTCAGGCAGGAATTTGCCCATCTCTTTTGCACTCTGAGCATAAAAGGCACCGAGAATGATTTCCACTTGTGAAAAGTGAAACACGCCATCAGTTCCGATAAAGCGCTTGGCTGCGCCGTAATAAGGCGTGTGGCGCAGGGAATCTATTAATTCCTGCGCAGTGGTGCTGGCATAAACCTTTTGAATATTTAACGAAGAAGCCTTTTTGAAAAAATCATTCGGAATATAAGTGGAAGCAAACGCGGAGGTCGAAACCAGATTGCGCGCTGCACTGCTAATCACTTGAATATCGTTTTTCAAAACATAGTATTTAAAAAACGGGTTATCAATCATTTTTTCAAAGGCGCATATGGCTTGTAAGCGATTGGCGTATTCTCTGTTTAAACTTAATTCAATCGCTTCGGCGGTAATTTTGGTGCCGTTGCCGGGGGAGAAAATATCACCGTAGGAGGTTTTAGTTTTTAAATAGTTAGCAATATCCTGAAGGGTATTACAGGCTAAAAGTGCCTGGTAATCGGCAGCAGTTAAGCGCTTTCCGTACATACACCTGACTTTTGCCAAAACCGCATTGGCTGACTGATTCAAACCGTAACCTCCTTTCTAAATAGTAACACAGCGGTATTATTCCGCAATAGTTCGCTCAACGAGTTCTTTCACCCATTGGTCTTTATGTTCTTCGTAATAATTGTCTAAACTTTGATTGGCGCGTGCGTAATCGGTATCAATTTGCGCCTTGCGTTCTTCTACTTTGCGCGTTTCATCCTCAGTGGTTAAAGCAATGATTTCCTCAACGCTTTCTTCATATTTTTTGTCGAGTTCTTCGACTCTTTGTGCGATGGCAATTTTTGATTCGGCAAGTTGTTTCTTGCTTTCATCTGTCATTTTTCTGGCTTTTTTATCAACATCTATGATAGTTTTAATAAGTTGTTCCATAAATATCTCTCCAAATAAAGAAACCGACTTGCGAGCAAGTCAGAGTGGCTTGTAGGCATTAACCGATTTTGTTGTTGACATTACTATACTACTTTTAGCGTTTTTTTTCAAGTGTAAATGCATTTTTTCTTTATTATTAACTTGATATATTTACTGCTATTGACAATTTACGATAATAATTTTATAATATTTTTATCAATTAGAAAGGGAGCAAATATATGGCAAGACAAAAAATACAATCATTAACTGCTGTGGAAGAAACGGTTGACCAAATTTACCGTGAACTCGGCAGCCGTGTCAATGCCGCAATGACCAATGCGTGCCCGATTGATGTGGCGCTCGGCTTTGTGCGGCTTTGCCAATCTCAATCCTGCGGTAAGTGTACCCCGTGTCGCTCCGGCTTGGGGCAGCTTGCAACATTAATCAAGCGTGTTTTAGACGGCTACGGAGATATGGCGGATATTGACTTAATCGAGAGAACCGCTCAGTCCATTTATCTGAGTGCGGATTGTGCTATCGGTTACGAAGCGGCAAATATGGTTCGCTTGTGTGTGAAGAGTTTCCGCGAAGATTTTGAGTCGCACATCAAACACGGCAAATGTAATTACTTCTTTAACAGGCCGGTGCCTTGCGTTTCCCGTTGCCCGGCGAGTGTGGATATTCCCGGGTATATTGCTTTGGCGGCAGAGGGCAGGCATGCAGATGCGGTTCGCCTTATTCGAAAAGACAATCCGTTCCCGACTGCCTGTGCTTTAATTTGTGAGCATCCGTGCGAAAATAACTGCCGCAGGCAGATGATTGATGACTCAATCAATATCCGCGGTATTAAACGCTATGTATGCGATAAGGCGGGTTTTGTTCCTGCACCCGAATGCCAGCCCTCCACAGGCAAGAAAATTGCTATTATCGGTGGCGGGCCTGCCGGCTTAACCTGTGCATATTTCCTGCAATTAATGGGGCACCAAACCACAGTTTTTGAATCCAAAGAGCACTTGGGCGGCATGTTGCGCTATGGTATTCCGAACTACCGCTTGCCGCGCGAGAGACTGCAAGAAGATATTGACTGCATTCTTTCCACCGGTGTGGAAGTGAAACTCAATACCAAAATTGATTCTCCCGAAGAAATCGAAAAACTCAAGGAAGAATACGATGCCTTGTTTGTTTCCATCGGTGCGCATAAAGATAAAAAGGTCGGCCTTGAAAATGAAGATGCCGAAGGCGTTATTTCCGCGGTTGATTTGCTCAAGGCAATCGGTGATGATCAATATCCCGATTATTCCGGTAAAGAAGTGCTCGTTATCGGCGGCGGCAATGTGGCAATGGACTGCACCAGAACCGCAGTCAGAGCCGGTGCAAAACAGGTCAGTGTTGTTTACCGCAGAAGAATTGCGGATATGACTGCTTTACAGGAAGAAATCTTCGGTGCACAAGCCGAAGGCGCCGAAATATTGGAATTGGTATCTCCTACGCGCGTTGAAAAAGATGAAAACGGTAAACTCAAAGGTCTGTGGGTAAAACAGCAGATGATTAGCCGCTATAAGCGCGGCAGACCTGCACCTGCAGATGCCGGTGAGGATGAATATATGCTTCCCTGCGATATTTTGGTTATTGCTATCGGTCAAGGCATTGAAAGTGAACCCTTTGCCGCGTTCGGTTTGCCCACTAAGTGGGACCAAATCGACTCCGATGATTACACCATTATTCAGGACAAACCCGGTATTTTCTCCGGCGGTGACTGTGCTACCGGCCCTGCGACCGTTATCAGAGCGATTGCGGCAGGTAAAACCGCAGCGGCGAATATTGATGAATATTTAGGCTATCATCACGAAATTGAAAGCGGTGTGGAAATTCCTCCCGTGACGACTTATGACCGCAACCATTGCGGTAGAGTGAATTTGAGAGAGCGCGAAGCGGTTGTCAGAAACAAAAACTTTGAGCCGTTCGAATACGGTATGACAGATAAAGAAGCTTTGCAGGAAGCAAGGCGCTGCTTACGCTGTGACCACTTCGGCTTCGGTTGCTTTAGAGGGGGGAGGAATTTCAAATGGTAAATTTAGTGATTAACGGTAAACATATTTCTGTCAATGAAGGCAGTACCATTTTGGAAGCCGCTACCGAAAACGGCATTCAAATCCCTACCTTATGCTACTTAAAAGATATCAATGAAATCGGCGCCTGCCGCATTTGTGTTGTAGAAATCAAGGGGATTGACCGCCTGGTAGCCGCTTGTAACACGCCCGTGGAAGAAGATATGATTGTTTACACGCATTCTCCGCGCGTGATGACGGCAAGAAAGGTGACTTTGGAACTGATTCTTGCCGAACATAACTACACTTGTCCCACTTGTACCAGAAGCGGAAATTGCGAACTCCAATCTCTTTCCGAAGAATTCGGTTTGACGGCTGAAACCTTCAAAAAGAGAATGGTAAAGATGGATTGGGATGAAAGTTTCCCGCTTATTCGCGATAATGAGAAGTGTATTAAATGTATGCGTTGTATCCAAGTGTGTGACAAAGTACAGTCTCTCGGCGTGTGGGATATTTCCGGTACCGGCACATGGACCACAATCAATGTCAATAACGGCTTGGATATTAAAGATGCTAATTGTGCAATTTGCGGTCAGTGCATCACCAACTGCCCGGTTGGCGCATTACAGGCAAGACATGATAAAGAGAGTGTTTACAAAGCGCTTTCCGACAATAATAAAGTTAAAGTTGTGCAAGTGGCGCCTGCTGTCAGAGCCGCATGGGGCGAACAACTTGGTTTGCAACCTGAAGAAGCAACTATGCAAAAAATGGGTGAAGCGTTGCGCCAAGTCGGGTTTGACTATGTGTTTGACACCAACTTCTCCGCAGATTTAACCATTATGGAAGAAGGCAGCGAATTCTTGCAGCGCCTTGCGAATAAGGAAAAGAATAAGTTTCCGATGTTTACATCCTGTTGCCCGGGTTGGGTGCGTTTCTTAAAGTCACAGTACCCGGATATGGTGCTGCAGTTATCCACGGCAAAAAGTCCGCAGCAGATGTTCGGCGCAGTGACAAAATCTTACTTTGCCGAGAAAATCGGCAGAGACCCGAAAGATATAGTCCTCGTATCCATTATGCCCTGTGTGGCTAAAAAAATGGAATGTACTTACGAGACGATGAAGGATGAAGTAAGAGGGCAGGATGTTGACTTTGTTCTTACCACACGCGAATTTGTGAAGATGGTGAAAGCCGCCAATATCAATGTTAAGGATTTGGAAGATAAACCGCTTGATGACCCGCTTTGCGACGGTACCGGCGCGGCTGTTATTTTCGGCACTACCGGCGGCGTTATGGAAGCGGCGCTCAGAAGTGCATATTACCTTGCAACAGGCAAGAATCCTGAACCGGATGCATTTCAGGATGTGCGCTACTATCATGACGGTTGGAATGAAGCAACCTTTGATATTGAAGGTACCACTGTGCGCTGC
>SVOD01000071.1 GCA_015066575.1 Oscillospiraceae bacterium | reverse complement strand
GCTAAAGACATTGTATCTGTCGCCCTGGTTGATGACTGCCATGCCGCCTGCTTTGAGGTGCGCAAGCAGCTCTTTATTGTAAACAGTCGCCTTGTAGCTAATGGCATACTTTTTGCTCAGCGCCGCCAGCAGTGTCGCCATATCGGTGCCGTCGTAACCTCTCGCGCCGCAGTCTTTGGCAAACTGCGCCATCTGCGCAACTGTCATCACCTCTTTGCCGTAAAGATTATTGAGCACCATCAACGCAGAGCACACCCCGCAGCCGCCGCTTTTGACAGTGGCAGGGCTGCCGTCGGGCTTGGAATAATCAACATGCGCATAATCGAGTTGGTTATAGAAAAACATGATTATTTCTCCATTTCTTCCAATTCATCTAAATGTTGCTTGTAATCATCCGCTTTGATGGCATTGTGCGAAAAAGAATTGTTTTTCCACCACGCCCACAGCGTTGAACAAATCAACGCAAAAATACTCACAAACTGCGCAATGTCGCTCTCGTACAGCGGCAGGGTGTCTTTGCCGGCAATCGCCAAAATTTGGTTGATAATCGCCACTGCCAGCACAACGGTTCTGATGATGGTTTCGGTTTTGATTTTATTTTGATTCATTTGTTTTTCCTTTCCGGCACATTGTCGTGTGCCTTTTGGTTTAAATACTTTTCGAGCTTGTCTTTTGCCACAGGCACGGTGTGATTAGCGCCCAACTGTTCAAGCCCGTCCAGGCAGGCTTTGAGTGCATAGCAAAGGAGCGTTTGTTCCTCTTTGATGGCACGGATATCCTCATCCTGCCTGTTCTGCCGAAAAATCCATTTCACGGCGCCGAAAACAGCGCCGCCAATCACGCCAGCCGCGCCGATAAGTTCCGCCGCCTGCACAATATCCATTGTCAATTGCATTCTTTTTACCTTCTTTTTTTACGCGGTTAAATTGATGATTGTGCTGTTTTGTGTCGTTGTTTGTGAACTCGTTATAATGGAGTATGCAATATAGAACAGCGCACCGCCGGCATCCAATAAAACCATAAACCCTCTGACGCCGCTCGCCGTTGTCTGCTTGACCATCACGGGATTCATACCGATGTAGTTTTCGACATTGAGAACCAAAAAATCGTAATCGTTGTCGAGTATGTCCGCCGCATCGGCAGCGGAAAGCTCGATAGTAATTTGTTCGTTTTGCAAATCCGGCAAAAAAGTGGTAGGGGTAACGGTTTTGGTGCCGCCACCGCCACCGCCACCGATGGCGTTGGCGATGCTTGTCAGCCCTGCTGCTAAGGTTTCATTCGTCGGTAAATGGGTAATGTTTGCATTATTGTTTGGCATATGCTTTCTCCTTTCCTGTAGGGTCGGATACCATCCGCCCGCTTAAATCTGCTCGCAAATAATACTCGGTGCGCCGTTTTCCATCCCGAAGGTAACGGCATAATCGTTGCCGTCCCCACCGGTAATCACGGTTTTATCTTGCTTGCCGCTGTTAAGCAGCTGCAGTGCATTGTATAAATACGTTGCCAACTCCTGCACCGTGTATCGCTCATTGCTCCCGCCTGTGCCGGTAGGCAAAGCCGGCTTGAGGTTGAGTGACGTTGCCAGGCTTGTCGAGTCGTTAAAATAGAGAATGATATTGCCTTCATTCCCGCCGCTGCTGACCAGAGAAAGCCCGGTCAACTGCTTGGCATCACTGCCGGCGGCGCCGGTCGCACCGGTGTCTCCCTTGTCACCCTTATCGCCTTTGTCACCTTTGGCACCGGTCGCACCGACCAGAGAAGCAAGCCACTGCGCTTCCGTGCCGGAGTAACCGTTCTCGACCGCGATTTCATAGGCGGACTTGCCGTCGGCTCCGGCAGCTCCCGTGTCGCCTTTGTCGCCCTTGTCACCTTTAGCGCCCTGTGCTCCGGTGTCTCCCTTATCACCTTTAGCACCCTGTTCCCCGGTGTCGCCTTTGTCACCTTTAGCACCCTGTGCTCCGGTATCACCTTTGTCGCCTTTGTCACCTTTTGCGCCGGTCGCACCGGTGTTGCCTCTGACATAGCCTATATCGTGCGTAATATTGTCGCTTGTTCGGATGTATAAGTGCCCGTTTTCGTTAAAATAAAAGCCGACAATACCGACCCCGTCACTGCCTCTGACATTGCCGAGGTTCATCACCGTGCCGTCAACCATCGTCAGCACCAGTTCGTGGTTGCCGTTAATCACTGCGCTTAGAATCGCTTTGCCCTCAAATGCGGCAAGCCTTGCGCCGACGCTCGCCAGAAAATCCTCTGTTTCCTCGGATGTGATGAAAAGCTGCACCTCTCCGCTGTCGGCGACGTTCACGCGATACAACTTGGAGCGCAGAGTGCTGTCGTCATCCAAGGCGGGGGTATTGTTATTGTCGGTACCCTGCACACCGATGTAAAGGTTCCCGCCGCACTGCGCGAGTACACTGCGCGGAACAGCGCAGTAGTCATAAACATCCTGCCCTTCTACCGCTTGCGTGAGCGCTACCGGCACCAGCCTGTCGCGGTCGGCGCCGAAAAAAGCGATGCGCCCGCCGCAGTCATCCCAGGCGCTGTCAAAATAAAAGCAGCAGCGCTCGGCGTTCAGTGAGCCGCTTGTGCTCTCACTTGTCCGCTCGCGCAGGGAAAGCTCTGTTCCCGTTACATCAAATACCATTGTGTTCAAACTTGCCATATTGTCTCCTTTTACTCACTGTTTTTTTCCATAATCTTTGCCCCTGCCAAAATTTCATATTTTGCAATCTTCCCGACAATGGATGCCGTATACTCTCCGTTGAGCCGCGCCATCCGCTTCCGGGCAAAGTCTTTAACCGCTGCCAACGACTGCAGCCCTAAGTACGCCTCGTCGAGCAGCAGCTTTTCTCTGCCATCGGCATACACGAAATTGATTAAGTAGATTTTCTCCACGACAATGTCTCCCTTCAACCTGTTACTCTTTGACTATATCAAGCGGGCACTTGACTTTATATTGGACTTGAGTGAATCGCCTGCGTCGGCGCACGGGGGCTGTTTCGCCGCTTTTTGCCACAATCAGCGCTATCTCTGCAAAAGCACTGCTTTTCTTACCGCATTTTCAGTGTAGCGGCAAAATGCTATGAACTTTGTCATATTTAGTGGTGAAAAAGGATTTTTTTAAAAAAAACACTATATATTGTGGTGTTTGTGTTTCCTTTTTGTCGGTATTTAAAAATAATAATTCTTTTTTTCGTACTATGCTCACAGCATAGGTTGCATTTTTCGTACTTTTATGTTACAGTAATATTATGAAATATTTTGAAAAAGGGTAAGCTGCACTACGCCATTACCGGTTTTGGTCGCCGCTTTGCCCGCTACAGGTGAGTGCGAAAAACTGAACTTTGAACTCATTATAGTTTGTTTTTTCGTACTTGTCAAGCAGATAAAGTGCGTTTTTTCGCACCATCAAACCAAAACTGATTGAATGAGAGGAAAAATTATGCTATTCTTTAGTCGATTTGAGGAACTCGCGCTCGAAAAAGGCATGAGTACGAGCGCAGTCGCAACCAAACTCGGTATCGCTAAAACGACGGTGACCTATTGGCGCCAAAACCCGAGCGCTGCCCCCAAGACGGAGCAGCTGCTCAAAATTGCCGGTTTCTTCCATGTGAGCACCGATTACCTGCTGGGAAATACCGATATACGCACCGCCCCTGCAACGCTTTCACCCGAAGAAGCGGCGAAGGTCGCGCTGTTCGGCGGCAGTGAAGAAGTCAGCGAACAGGCGTGGAAAGAGGTTGAAAACTTTGTTGAGTATATTAAGCAAAAATACAATATGTAACGACGATTTGCACCGCTTGGCAGTCGGCAAAGGCGCGCAGATTGACTATGCGCCCCTGCCCTCCGCGCAGGCAGTCGCGATCAAAATGGCAGACCGTTTTTTTATCGGTTTGGACTACGGTATTCCCGAAAACTCGCCCGAGGAGCGCATCATTTTAGCGCACGAGCTCGGGCATATCCATACCGATGCGTTTTACGGCTTGCGCGCTCCCGAGCCGGTCAGAAAGCACGCCGAAATGCTTGCCGAGCGCTGGGCAGTCAGGCAGCTTGTGCCCAAAGCGCAGCTGTGCGCCCTGCTCGCGCAGGGGAAAGAAAGCTGGGAACTCGCCGAGCACTTCAATGTGACCGAGGATTTCATCCGCAAGGCGTGCTATTTCTACTTCGAGTGCGGCATGCAAGCCGATTAGCGTGAAAGTGCCTTTCACGCAATGAAGCCGCTTCGCTTATGAAAAATACCGTCGCTGCCGCACCCCGGCGCTCCTTTGCCCCCTGTGCCACAAGCCGCTGCTGCTCCCGCTCGTCACCGTTCCTGGCGGCTTCGAGGTAATCAGTGTCGGAAACTTGAAAAATTTTATTGATATTTCCGTTATCATCTAATATACTATTATTGATGAACGGTGTATCATGCGCGACGGCCACTACACAACCAGAACCAACTTGGTACTTGCCGTTCATCTTTTCTTTATCATAAATAACTGTATTATTGGATATACTATTAATAGAGATACCGTTTTCAGAGCGAAACTCTTGAAGCCGCTCAAAGCCGTTAATTCGGATGGCGGTATCTCTTAATTTTGTTGTAATATCATAGAAATGATACACACTTTCAAGTTTTGCCCTGTATAGGGTTGCGAACCATTCTTGTTTTACATTCTATTCAGTCAATACGCGAGTTCGTTTTTACGAACTTCTTTTATTTTTAATCCCTTTCTTGTGTCCATCTTCATGGGAGTTCGCTTTTGCGAACTCACCGTTTTTTTAGTGATTGACTTTTAAAAAAATATCGCGTATACTGTATTTGGAAGTTGATAACAGGTTTGTCTTGTCTTGTTCATCAAGGCCGGTATGACCCGTGACGTCAGCTTCTTTTCTTTTGCTGCTTTAAGTCAAGAGGGACGGTTCTTGTTTAACTTTTTAATCAGTCATTGCGCGAGTTCGTTTTTACGAACTCGCACGCTTTTTAGTGATTGATTTTAACGCATATGCTACTCTTGACAGTAGCAAACAAATCTGCTATAGTCTTTATATCAACAGTTCGAGTGATGTGGGTAGGCGTAATTACCGAACCAGTTACACCGGACTGTTGATTTTTTATAGGGTCGGAAACGGTTCTTGTTTAATATTATTAATCAGTCATTGCGTGAGTTCGTTTTTACGAACTCACCGTTTTTTTGCTGTTGCTTTTTTCGGAATTTTGGGTATAATAATTAGTAGAGTTGTAGCTTTGTGAGTTGACCGGCAATTGGAGCCCAGTAAACTGTGACCATTGAGCAACTCTTTTTTTGTTGCTGTCAATATACAGTATATCGCTCGAATTGATAAAGTTTTGTGCTCCTTTTTTTCTGTAAGCACTCACAATTTTGAGTTAGAAGAATCGGATATACTATTATTAGAAGTATTCGAGCCATAACTGCCGGCAATTGGAACCGTCCGTTCACCGACTCGGGTGCTTCAATTTTTCTTTTGCCTGAGTTCGCTTTTGCGAACTCGCCAATGCTGCGACAGCTTCCATCAGATAACGCCTTAGCGTGGCTTGACAAGTTTATACAATTCTGCTACACTACCATAGTCCAACCGGAGGAGCCAATATCTACCGATTTCGTCATTTTTAGAAATTGGGCGGCTTGAAGGTTGGACATTTTTCTTTTTTTAAAAAAGTAGCGAGTTCGCTTTTGCGAACTCCCACCGACACCGCAGCTCGTTACGAAACACTTAACCTTTTCCCGAGTTCGTTTTTACGAACTCACCCTTTTTTTGCTGTTGCTTTTTTCGGAATTATCGCGTATAGTATTATTGAATCGAGGAGAATGTGAATTCAAGTTTGGCATTTTACCAAATAAGGTCACAATAACTCGATTCTTTTTTGTTTTGCCTGAGTTCGCTTTTGCGAACTCCTGCCGGCACGCAACCTGTTATGAAATGCCCCCCCTCTGCGAGTTCGCTTTTGCGAACTCCTGCCGGCACGCAACCTGTTATGAAATGCCCCCCTCTGCGAGTTCGCTTTTGCGAACTCCTGCCGGCACGCAACCTGTTATGAAGCTCCCCCCCCTCTGCGAGTTCGCTTTTGCGAACTCGCAAAGTATTGTCCCAATCTGCCTGCGTTATTTCTTTGGCGGGCGCACAATCATGCAAAAGAATTGACAGGATTTTGAGAATTCTTTATAATAGTAATATCAAACAATCGAGGTATTCATATGACTTTTTTTGAACGCTTTACGGATTTATGCAAAGAACAGAACGCTACCACCACGGCAATCGGCACATCGCTCGGGTTTTCAAAAGCGACTATCAGCGGATGGCGCAACAACCGAACGCAGCCCAAAGGCGCATCTCTTGCGTGCCTTGCCGCCTATTTTGACGTATCCGCCGATTATTTATTAGGCAAATCGGATGTGCCCGCGCCTGAAAAGAAGTTTGACGATACGCAAATGGTAAAGATTGCGCTGTTCGGCACCGAAGACGTGCCACCCAAAGCGTGGACGGAACTGGAGCGCGTGGTGGCGCACCTCAAGCGCAAATACGGCATCGGCAGCGACCGATGAGCGACGATACACAGGAGAAAAACGATGAAAATAGTGATTGCATGCGACTCATTCAAGGAGTCGATGAGTTCCATGGAAGCCGGCGAGGCGGTCAAACGCGCCGCACTGGCAGTATTTCCGGAAGCCGAAGTGATTGTTTCACCGCTGGCTGACGGCGGCGAGGGCACTGCCGAAGCGCTGCTCGCCTGCCTTGGCGGGAAAATGATAGAGTGCGATGTGCAAAACCCTATGGGCGAAACGATAACCGCGCGCTATGCGCTGACGGATAACAACATTGCAGTTATCGACGTGGCGGCGGCAGCCGGGCTTGCGCTCGTGCCGCCCGAAGAACGCAACCCGCTCGAAGCGAGCAGCTACGGTGTGGGGCAGATGATAGACAATGCCATTCGCCGCGGTTGCCGCGATTTCATTATCGGGCTTGGCGGCAGCGCAACCGTTGACGGCGGCGTGGGGATGCTCGAAGCGCTCGGGCTCAAATTTTTCAACCGCTTCGGCGACAGAATTCGCGGCTTAAAAGGCGCGGACGTTGCCGAGATAAAGCATATTGATTTTTCGGACGGAAACCGCCATATTCCCGACTGCCGCTTCCGCATCGCCTGCGATGTGGAGAACCCCCTGTGCGGTCCGAACGGCGCGGCGGAGGTCTACGGCCCGCAAAAGGGCGCGGACGAAAAGGCGGTCAAATATCTGGACACCGCGCTCTTTGACCTGGCGGACACGGTCAAAATGAAATTTCACCGCGACACCAAAAACCTGCCGGGCGCCGGCGCGGCAGGCGGTTTGGGCTGGGCGTTTGTGACATTTTTAAACGGCACATTGGAAAAAGGTACCGACATTGTTGCCGATACCACCGATTTAAAACAAAAATTAGAGGGCGCCGACCTCTTTGTGACCGGCGAAGGGAAAATGGACAGCCAATCCGTGCAGGGTAAAGCCCCTGTCGGCGCCGCGGCGCTTGCCAAGGAATGCGGCGCGGCAACGGTCGCCTTTTGCGGCTGTGCCGGCGAAGGCGCTGAACTGGTAAACGACGCCGGAATCGATGCATTTTTCCCGATTTTGCGCACCGTTACCACGCTAGAGGAAGCGCTCGACCCCGCCACTGCCGCCGCCAACCTGGAAGCGACGGCGAAGCAGTATTTCCGCGCGCTTGCTGCGCACGACAAATAAGGATTTGCGGAGCCCCTTCGGGCTCCCAAATCCTTATTTGAGTGTTCAGTGTTCAGTGTTTAGTGTTCAGTAGCAAGGCTACGCCTTGCTTTTTTTTGAAACCGCCCTATCAAGGGCGGTGCGTGCATAGCACGCGGTGGGTGAAACTGAAAACTGAACCCTGAAAACTGAAAACTGACAAATAAGGTTTGTCGAGCTGACAGCTCGACAAACCTTATTTGTAAAAAAACACGATGAGCATCGCCCATCGTGTTTTTTTATTTTAGCCGGATTAGAGCTCGACTTTGCCGCTGTCTTTACCGTTGATAACATAGTAAAGCGCATTGTCTTCCGCCTTCACATACAGCTCAATGCCTTTGATAGCAGCCTTGCCGCCGTTGGCTTTGTAATCAGCCTTTGCAAGCTCAGCCAATGCGGAAGCATCTACCTGCTTCTCACCGTACTCAAAGAACAAGCCCTTCACTGCTGTTGCAAGCAATGCCTTTTCGGCAGGCTTCTTGGCAGCCTTCTTGGTCTCTTTCTTTGCCGGAGCAGCTTTCTTGGTTTCCTTCTTAGCGGGAGCTGCCTTTGCAGCCTCTTTCTTTGCCGGAGCTGCTTTCTTGGTTTCCTTCTTGGCAGGAGCTGTCTTTGCAGCCTCTTTCTTCGCCGGAGCTGCTTTCTTTTCTTCAGTCACTTTTGCAGCTTCTGCTGCCTTGGTAGCGGGTTTCTTTTCTTCCGCTTTCTTGGTTGTCTTTTTTGTAGCCATGATTCTATTGTCCTTTACATTTATTTCTCTTTTGAGATAGGTATATTTTCGCACATATCGCTATCGAAAATTGCGGAATTGTGTGGGAAAGCTGTTGGCGATGTAAACCGCGAACAGGTTTGCCGTTATCTTGCTGTAAAGCAATTCGCTTTTATAGCATTTATGTACAAAAACATCTTGGCAATTATAGCACTATTTAACAAAGAATGCAAGGGCTTGCATTCAGTTCCTATATTTTGTATAATAAAGTATCAACAATCACTACAATATGTGTATAATATGACTTAAAAAGAGGAAACGAGAGGGGAACTCACTATGGCAACGATTCGCACTGCCACCCCTGCCGATGTGGCGCGGGCGGAATATATTTGCATTGAAACTGCCGACAAGCGGCTCAAAAGCAGCGCCAGGCAGGCGAAGATTACTGCGCTGCTGTTTTCGACCTACTACATCACGCGCGAGAGCCGCCACTGCTTTGTGCTCGAGGAAGCGGGCGAAGTGGTCGGCTACATTCTGTGCTGTACCGATTTGCGCGCCTTTGTCGGGAGCTACTGCGGCGGCGACATCTTCCGCGCGGTTTCCAAGCGCTCCCCGCTGTGGGGCGCGGTAAGTTTCTTTGTGCCGGCAAAATATGTGCTCTTCTCCCCCGCCTACCCGGCGCACCTGCATATTGATATTTTAGAGTCGCACCAGGCGGCAGGCTACGGCAGCGAGCTGATGCGCACCCTGCTCGCACACCTGAAAGCCGAACACATCAAGGGTGTGTGCCTCTCCTGCGGCGCGGGTAACACAAGGGCGATTCGTTTTTACGAAAAGTTCGGCTTTCGCACGAAACTGACCGCCTTCGGCGGCAAAATCATGGCGAAAAAAATATAGGCGCTTTCGTGCTAACAACGCATGATTTCACACAACAAAAGAAAGTAAAAAAATAGAGCGAAGCGAAACGGGCTCGGGTGTTCCCGCCCGCCACATTTGCATAGCAAATATTTCATAGCGAAGCTATTTCACTTGCCCGCAAGGCAAATTTCATTGAAAAAAGCAGTTCAAAAGAACTGCTTTTTTCTGGTCGGAATGTTGATAACGGATTTATTTTTTAAAAAACCTGATGGTTGCGCGCGTTTTTTAGTACTTCTTAATGAAATCTTTTGCGATGCAAAAGATGAAATCGGGCAAAGCCCGATGAAATTTCAAATTCAAGCATTTGAAATGAAATCAAATCCACTATCCGCCTCGGCGGATTTCATCACGAAGTGATTTCATCTGAGTTTTACGAAGATTTCACCCACCGTCAGGTGGATTTAATTGAAAAATCCGTTCCTTGCGGAACGGATTTTTCTGGTCGGAGTGACAAGACTTGCTCCGCTTTGCTTCGCAAAAATCTTATTTATATGTCCCTTCCGCCTCCGCCAAGGCGAACCGGCGGAAGATGGACTATCAAGTTCAAGTCTTGTTATTTACAAATAATAAAGGCAATGGGTTGAAAAACCCATTGCCTTTATTTGGTCGGAGTGACAAGACTTGAACTTGCGACCCCTTGACCCCCAGTCAAGTGCGCTACCACCTGCGCTACACCCCGATTTGTTGTTTTCTGTAGTTTGGAGCCTACTATTTACAGCAGAGTAAAAATTCCGCTGCGCTTCCGTCAGAAACATTGTCGCCCGGCTGCCCTTGGAGCGGTTGCCGCGCTCTGTGTTTCTTCCCCTCTTCGGCGTGCCTGCATCTGCCACCGGCAGCGGCAAGCCTCATCGCCCACCTGCGCTACACCCCGATAGTCTTTAATGGAGTCAGGAACATTGTCGCCCTGCTCGCTTAAAGTGCTTTACTATTATAGTATATTATCACAAAAAATGCAACAGTTATTTTTTGAAATCAATACGAAAACTCTTCGGCTTTGTTTAAATCAAAACTCGGCTGACTTTTTTGCGGTGCGCGGCGCTTTTTACTATATCTATCATTTTTATTATCACTTTTATTATTGTGTAAAGAAATTTGGCAGGTTTCTGATAAGCTTTTTATCATGTCGCTGCTAAAAAACTTATCACTGCCTGTAAAGCTTTTTAGCAGATAGATTTTGGTCTTTCCGGCGCTCTTTTCTTCGATGAACCCTTTTTGCATTAAAGCGTGCAGGCTTTTATTGACTGTCATTCTGCAGGCGCCGATGCGGCGCGCAATGGCGCTTTGGCTGGCATAGCAGCCGCTTTGGCTGTTGACGGTAAAACTGAATATTAACGCATAAACCAATAACTGATTTTGCGATAAATGCAGTTCATCCACCATAAAATCATAAATCGTAAAGTAACTGTTCATATTCTCCTCACTGTGTGTTCGGCGGCAATCGCTTTGCCTGCCCCCGTTTTCTTAACGAATGATATTATGGTAGTATGTATTATTTAGACTTGGGATTGGATTTAACAAATAAGGTTTGTCAGTTTTCAGGGTTCAGTTTTCAGTTTCACCCACCGCGTGCTATGCACGCACCGCCCTTGATAGGGCGGTTTCAAAAAAAGCAAGGCGTAGCCTTGCTACTGAACACTAAACACTGAACACTCAAATAAGGATTTGCGCGCTCGGAGAGCGCGACAAATCCTTATTTGTCGCGCTGTCTGCCGGGCAATAAATATCCACCCGCGCAGCGGGTGGTATTTCATTTTCGGGCATAGCCCTAATATTACTGGCGGCGCACAAGTGC
>SVOD01000070.1 GCA_015066575.1 Oscillospiraceae bacterium | reverse complement strand
CCTGCCAATATTCGTCACTTCATTGAAGTGCGCGGCATCGGCATTATTGATGCCAAAACGCTGTTTGGTATCGGGGCGGTCAAAATTCGCCACAAAATTCATTTAGTCATTAAGTTGGAAAACTGGGACCCCGAAAAAGCATACAATGTTTTAGGGCTTGATGAAGAGGATATTGAATTTTTAGGTGTCAAAATTCCGTTTTTAACCGTTCCGGTGAAACCCGGCAGAAATGTGGCGATGATTGTGGAAGTTGCCGCCAGAAACAATAGATTAAAAAAATACGGCTACAACGCCGCAGAAGAATTAATAAAAAAATTAGAAAGTGAGGCTATGGGAAATGTATAATATCGGGATTGATTTAGGAGGTACCAACATCGTTGTCGGTGTGGTGGATAAAAATAATAACATTGTCGGAAAAGCCTCACGCAAAACCAATATTCCGCGCCCGGCGCAAAATATTTTTGAAGATATGTATGCCGCGGCGCTCGATGCGCTTGACCAAGCCGGTTTGAGCTTGAAAGATGTGGAGTATGTGGGGCTGGGCACTCCCGGCGCTGTAGAGCCGGAGAGCGGTGTGATTACCTATTCGGCGAACCTCTTTTTCCACAATGTGCCCGCTAAAGAAATGCTGGAGGAGCGCTTCGGTAAAATGGCATTTGTGGGTAATGATGCCAACTGCGCCGCGTATGGCGAATTTATCGCCGGCGCGGGCAAATTCGCACGCGATATGATTGCCGTCACGCTCGGCACGGGTGTCGGCGGCGGCATTATTATCGACGAAAAATTACATGTAGGCTTCAATGGTGCAGCAGGCGAAATCGGTCATATGGTAATTCATGTGGACGGGGAGCACTGCAACTGCGGCAGAAGCGGTTGCTGGGAAACGTATGCCAGCGCCACGGCATTGATTAGAATGACCAACGAACTGCGAGAAAAAGGCGGCGACCCCATTCTTGAAAGAGAAATTGAGAAAGAGGGCGAGGTCAATGCAAAAGTTCCGTATGCTGCTGCCAGAGCCGGTTCCAAACAGTGCGCCGATTTGTGCGAGAAGTATGCCAAATACATCGCAACAGGCGTTGTTAATTTGATTAATATGCTCCAGCCGGAAGTGATTTGCATCGGCGGCGGTGTCAGCCACGAAGGAGATGCACTTTTAAAGCCGATTCTGCACTACATCGGCGAGCAAAGTTACACCAGAGATAACAGCGAAGAAATGCAGACCGTTATTAAACTTGCCGAGCTCGGCAACGATGCGGGCATTATCGGCGCAGCATTATTAAATAAGAACGGATAAGATTTATGTATCAAACCATTTGTGATTATGCGCGCTCTCTCGGCTGTAATGCAGTCGAGAACGAGCCGATGAAACAGCATATTTCTTTTAAAGTCGGCGGCAATGCCAAAGCCTTTATTGAACCGAACAGTGAAGAAAACCTGCTGAAAATCCTGCAAAAGTGCAAAGAGAGTGCCGTACATTACGCTGTAATCGGTAACGGCAGCAATCTTTTGGTGCGCGATGAGGGTTTTGAAGGTGTTGTGATTCATTTGGGCAGTGCCTTCGGCAAGATGGAACTTGTCGGGGAAGACACTATTTGGTGCGAAGCCGGCGCCGGCCTGATGAAGGTGTGCAACTTTGCGCTTGCAAACGCTTTAACAGGCTTGGAATTTGCCTACGGCATTCCCGGCAGTGCCGGCGGTGCGGCATTTATGAATGCGGGCGCCTACGGCGGTGAGATGAAGGATGTACTATATAAATGTACCCACATTGACAATGCGCTGCAGTCCGGTGCGCTTGAAGGAGACGCGCTGGCATTAAGTTACCGGTATTCCGCTTATTGCGATAACGGCGCAATCATTACGGGCTTATATATGAAACTGAAAAAGGGCGAAAAAACCGCTATCAAAGCCAAAATGGAGGAACTCTACGGCAGGCGAAAAGACAAACAACCGTTGGAGTACCCTTCGGCGGGAAGCACCTTTAAGCGACCGGAGGGCTACTTTGCTGGCAAACTTATTGAAGATGCCGGTTTGAAGGGCGCACGCGTCGGCGGTGCAGCTGTCAGTGAAAAGCACGCAGGCTTTGTCGTTAACCTCGGCGGTGCCACCTGCAGTGATATTTTGCAGTTGTGCGATAACATTCACCAAAGCGTGATGGAGCGTTACGGTGTGAGTTTAGAAAGAGAAGTCAAGATTTTAGAGTAGCATTATGATGGAAGTTTTATTTATCAGCGGTGTATCGGGTGCGGGAAAGTCCAGTGCCATGGATGTACTGGAGGATTTGGACTATTATTGTGTAGACAATATGCCTCTCCAACTCATTCCCACCTTTGTGGATTTGATTGAGAATGCGGGCTACAAAAAAGTAGCGATAGCAATGGATGTCAGAAGCGTTCCCGTTTCGGCAGATATCGAGAAATGCGACGCGTATTTGGATAGTCGCCATATTGAGCACAGCATCATTTTTTTGGAGTGCGGTAATGCGGAGTTGCTCAAGCGCTATAAACTATCGCGCCGCCGCCACCCGCTCATGCAGGACAAAGACAAAAACATTGAGCACGCAATTGAAAGAGAGCGCACCCTTTTAACCGGTATTCGAGAAAAGGCGGATTATATTATTGACACGACCTTTTTTAAAACACCGCAGTTAAAAGAGCGGTTGTTGGATATTCTTCATGAAGATAAAACCGAGGGAATGAAGCTCTACTCCATGTCTTTCGGCTTTAAATACGGTGTGCCTTCCGAAGCGGATTTAATGTTGGATGTGCGCTGTTTGCCCAATCCCTATTATGTAGCCGAACTCAAACTCAAAACCGGCTTAGACAAAGAGGTGCGCGACTATGTGCTCGAGAGTGAAAAAAGCAGGGAATTATTTGCCAAAACTGCCGATTTGATTTCTTTTTTAATTCCGATGTATGAAGCGGAAGGGAAAAGCCAGTTGGTCATCGCTTTCGGCTGTTCGGGCGGGCATCACCGCTCGGTGACCTTTGCCGAGGAAATGGCGGCATACCTGAGAGAACAGGGTTTTGCACCCATCATATCTCATCGCGATATAGAAAAGGTGTAATGGAAACATTGAAATCCCCAAAACCATGAAAAAATCATTTACGCATGAAGTTAAAAGTGAATTGTTAGCCAAGGACAGGGAAGCGGATAATGCGTTCCTTGCCTTTTGCTACGGGCTTTTTTTGTTTTCTTCGGCATTTACTTTAAATGCGATGTATCTCAAAACCGAAAACCGCGAACTCGCCCACGCCTATGCCGCCGGTGCAAAGCGCCTGGCGGGGGTCAAGGCCAACATCGTCTCAACTAAAGGCGGCACCTACACCTGCGAAATAGCCGCGGCGGAAGACAAAAAGCGTATTTTTGCTGCTTTTTCTCTTTCGGGAAGTGAGTTTGCGCTGCGCATTAACCGCACGAATATTGACGGTGAATCCTGTTATGCCGATTTTTTGGCAGGTGCATTTTGCGCCTGCGGCAGTGTAGCAGACCCGAAAAAAGATTATCACCTGGAATTTGCGGTTGCCTACTATCAACTGTGCAAAGATTTGATGAAGCTTATCAGTGAAATAGAACCCGATGAGCCGCTTGTGCCAAAAAAAGTGGTGCGCAAATATGACATGGTCGTTTACTTTAAGGGGAGCGAACCGATTGAAGACTTGCTCTTTTTTATGGGCGCGCAAAACAGTGCTTTCGATTTGGTAAATGCCAAGGTGGAAAAAGATATTCGCAACCGTGCCAATCGTTTAAAAAACTGTGACAGTGCCAATCTTGACAAGGTGACAAAAGCCGGTGTCAAGCAGGCAAAAGCCATTCGCCGCATTAAGAATAAAAAGGGCTTTGAATACTTGCCGGAGGAACTGCGCGAAGTGGCGCAAATTCGCTTGGAAAACCCCGATATGGCGCTTTCGGAAATTGCCGCGCAGATGCAGGAGCCGATATCTCGCTCCGGGGTAAACCATCGGCTCAAAAAACTCGAAAAAATTGCAGAGGAACTGTAGATGTTTACACACCTTCATGTGCATACCGAATATAGCTTGCTTGACGGCGCTTGCCGTATAGAAGAACTCGTTGCCGAAGCCAAGCGATTAGGGCAGACCGCACTTGCCATCACCGACCACGGGGTTATGTATGGTGCGGTTGATTTTTTTAATGCCTGTCAGGCGCAGGGTATCAAGCCGATTATCGGCTGCGAAATCTATGTTGCCAAGCGCACCCGCTTTGATAAAGTCAAGGGCTTTGACGATGAGCGCCATCACTTGGTGCTGCTTTGTAAAAATGAGACAGGCTACCGCAATTTAATCAAAATTGTTTCCCGCGCCTGGACAGAAGGGTTCTATACCAAACCCAGAGCCGACAAAGAACTCTTGGCAGCCCACAGTGAAGGGTTGATTGCGCTATCCGCCTGCTTGGCGGGTGAAATTCCGCGCCTGCTGTTAAACGGAGAATACGATTCTGCCAAAGAAACGGCACTGTGGTACGAAAGTGTGTTCGGTAAGGGTAACTACTACCTCGAGCTGCAAGACCATTCCTTAGAAGAGCAAAAAAAGATTTACCCGCAGTTACTGCGGCTGTCGGAGGAAACAGGCATCGGGCTCGTGGCGACCAATGATGTGCATTATGTGCAGCAGGAAGATGCTTTTGTACAAAATGTGTTGCTGTGTATCCAGACCAACCACACCTTAGGGGAAGATACAGGTATCGGCTTTGAAACCGAGGAGTTTTACCTCAAAAGCGAAGAACAAATGCGTGCACTGTTTCCGGAACAGGCAATTGAAAATACACAGCGCATTGCCGAAGCCTGCAATTTTGCTTTTGAATTCGGCAATACGGTGCTGCCGAATTTTGAAGTGCCGTCGGAATTTAAAACGCATTTTGATTACCTGAAGCATTTGTGCGAAAAAGGCTTTGTCAAGCGCTACGGCGATACCGCGCCGGCAGCGTACCGGCAGCGTATGGAGTATGAGCTCGATGTCATTAACAGCATGGGCTATGTGGACTACTACCTGATTGTGTGGGATTATATCCGCTTTGCGCGCAGCAAGGGAATTGCCGTCGGCCCCGGCAGAGGGTCGGGTGCGGGCAGTATTTGCGCCTATGTGATTGGCATTACCCAACTTGACCCGATGCGGTACGGCTTGATTTTTGAGCGTTTCTTAAACCCCGAGCGTGTGAGCATGCCCGATTTTGATGTGGACTTTTGCTATGTGCGCCGCCAAGAAGTGATAGATTATGTGATTGAAAAATACGGTGTGGAGTATGTGGCTCAAATTGTTACCTTCGGCACAATGGCGGCAAGAGGCGCGATACGCGATGTCGGCAGGGTAATGGGCTTGCCTTATGCGCAGGTGGATAAAATTGCCAAGCTGATTCCGCGCGCATTTCATATTACACTTTCACAGGCGCTTGCTGTCGGTAAAGATTTAAAAGAAGCCTATGAGAGCGACAGCACGGTGAAAAAAGTGATTGACACCGCGTTGAAAATAGAAGGAATGCCGCGCAACTGCTCTACCCATGCGGCAGGCGTTGTCATTACCAAAGAACCGGTAGATTGTTACGTGCCGCTTTCAAAAAATGATGATGCGGTGGTGACGCAGTACACGATGACCGCACTTGAGCGGCTGGGGCTTCTCAAAATGGACTTTTTGGGCTTGCGCACGCTGACAGTCATCAGTGATGCCGAAAAGATGATTCGGCAGTCTCGCCCCGATTTTAGAGCAGACCGCATCCCTCTTGACGATAAGGCGGTATTTCGACTCTTTTCCGAGGGGAAGACCGACGGTGTGTTTCAATTTGAATCCGCCGGTATGAAGCAAATGCTTATCGGGCTACAGCCGGAGAGTTTGGAAGATATTATTGCTTCTATCTCTCTGTACCGCCCGGGACCTGCCAAGAGTATACCAACCTACACCCAAAACCGCCACAATCCCGCCTTAGTGCGCTACCCAACGCCGGCGCTCAAACCGATTTTGGATGTCACTTACGGCTGTATGGTGTACCAGGAGCAGGTGATGGAAGTATTTCGTTCGCTTGCCGGGTATTCCTTTGGCAGGGCGGATTTGGTGCGCCGCGCCATGAGCAAGAAAAAAGCGGATGTGATGGCAAAAGAGCGCCGCTACTTTGTTTACGGCAAGCCCGATGAGGGGATAGACGGTGCCGTTAAGCGCGGTGTGCCCGAAAAAGTAGCCAACGAAATATTTGACGATATGTCCGCTTTTTCGCAATACGCCTTTAATAAATCGCACGCGGCGTGCTATGCCTATGTGGCTTACCAAACCGCTTATTTGAAGGTGCATTACCCTTGCGAATTTATGGCAGCACTGCTGACGAGCGTACTCGATGATTTTAATAAGGTAGCAATGTACATTGCCGAGTGCAACCGCCTCGGCATCAAAATACTGCCGCCGAGTGTTAACGAAAGCTTTGAATACTTCAGCGCCGGGGATAATCAAATCCGCTTCGGTTTGCTGGCAATAAAAAATTTGGGGCTGGGCTTTATCGGAAAAATCATTCGGGAGCGCGAGCAGGGCGGCAAATATGAATCGTTCTACGATTTTTTGGAGCGCATTTACGATTTCTATAACCGCCGCGCCTGTGAAAGCCTGATTTTAAGCGGTGCGCTCGACGGGCTCGGTGCTAACCGCCGCCAAATGTTGCAGGCGGCAGACCTGATTATGAATCGCCTGACGGACGAACACAAGCGCAATATTGACGGACAGGTCGGTTTCTTTGACTATATGGGGGAAGAAACGCAAGAACCGTTTGCGATGCCGCAGATTTCCGAGTTTTCAACCGAACAGATGCTCGAAATGGAAAAGCAGACGACAGGGCTCTACATTTCCGGACACCCGTTGTTACGCTTGCAAAAGGCGGCAAATTTGCTCAAGTGCACGCGCATTTCCGATATCTTAGCGGCGGATGACAGCGAGAATTCTTTGTTGCACGACGGCAGCGCAGTCAAGGTCATGGCAATCCTATCAAAAGTCACGGTCAAACACTTAAAAAACGGCACAGATATGGCATTTGTCAATGTCGAGGATGCTTACGGTGCGGTGGAAATGCTGGTGTTTACCAAGCTTTATGAGCAATACAAAGGCTTTTTGCAGGAAGGCAAAATTGTGATTGTCGATGCCAAAATCAGCCTGCGCGAAGATGAAGAGCCGAAGTTGCTCTTGCAGAAACTTACACCTTTTGAGCAGGAGGCGTTTCGCGATATTCCGGCAAAACTTTACTTGCGTTTTCCTGCCGAAACCTGTGAAGAGCGCCAAGAGGCAGAAAAAGTATTGGCGCAAACAAGCGGCAAGTGCGCTGTCTATTTTTACTACAAAGACAGCGCTCGTTATGAGGATTTAAAAACGCCTCAAGGCTATATCTGCTTTGACTCTCCCGAGGCGGACAAGCTGGAAGAATTGCTGGGGGAAGAGAATGCCGTGTATCGGAAATAGCGACGCTCAGGCTCGCTACGTGATGTTGCTTCGCAGTGAAGTTGCGGTGCAGTGAAGTTGCGGTGCAGTGAAGTTTCTGCTTTGCAGAAGTGATGTTTGTGCTACGCACAAGGTGCGGGCGGGACACCCGCACCCGATTATATTGTGCCGCTTGCAGCGGCACTGAAAACTGAAACCTGAAACTTGAAAACTGATTTTGCTTTACAAAGTCAATAAAAAACTTGACAAATTTTAAAAATATATTAAAATAGTAATTCGGATATTATTTAACTGTGTTGTGCAATAGAGAGGTACAGTATGAATACGATTGCAGTTCTTACATCAGGCGGTGACGCACCCGGTATGAATGCCGCTATTAGAGCGGTGGTGCGTTCTGCAATAGAAAAGGGAATGAGAGTCATGGGCGTGCGCCGCGGCTTTAACGGCTTAATGCACGGCGATATTTTTGAAATGACCTTGCGCTCCGTTTCCAACATTATTGAGAGAGGCGGCACCATTCTTTACACGGCGCGTTGCCCTGAATTTCGCACCGAAGAGGGTGTGCAAAAAGCCCTTAATACCTGTAAGTATTTGGGAATTGACGGTTTGGTTGTCATTGGCGGTGACGGCTCTTTTCGCGGCGCCAAAGAACTTTCCGAGCACGGGCTCCCCACAGTCGGTGTGCCCGGTACCATCGACAATGATATCGCTTGCTGTGACCGCACTATCGGTTACGATACGGCGATGAATACGATTGTTGAAATGGTTGACAGACTGCGTGATACCTCCGAAAGCCATGACCGCTGCTCGGTCATTGAAGTGATGGGCAGGCATGCGGGTTACCTGGCGCTCAACGGCGGCATTGCAGTCGGTGCCACCAGTGTGCTCATTCCGGAATTTGAGTATGATTTTGAGAGAGACGTGATTGATAGAATGAAACGCACACGGCGCACCGGTAAAAAGAATTTCATCATTGTTGCCGCAGAGGGTATTAAAGATGAAATTGAACCGATGGCGGCTGCTATTGAAGAAGCCACCGGTGTGGAGACGCGCTATACCAACTTGGGGCATGTGCAGCGCGGCGGTTCACCCACTGCTTGTGACAGAGTGCTCGGCTCTAAGATGGGCTACTGGGCGGTGGAGTTGCTTTCGCAGGATATCGGTAACCGTGTTGTGGCACAAAAAGACGGAAAGATTGTGGACTTTGACATTTTTGAAGCACTCTCGATGGAAAAACACATTGAAGAGCGCGAGTACAAAGTCGCTTATGATATTTCCATTTAAAACAAAAGACCCTCGGGGTCTTTTGTTTTAGTGAATAGTGAAGAGTGAATAGTGAAGAGTTGTGGGAGGGACACCCTCACCCGTTCCGCTACGCTCTAATGTGTTTTTACTTTTTACATTTTATTTCGTAATTATAGCAATTAGTATGAAACTGACAAAACTTTTCAAAACTTCAGACAGCGGCAAATTGCAACGCGGCAGGTATGAACTGATCGACTTTTTAAAAGGCATCATGATTATCAGCGTGGTGCTCTACCACTTTGCGTGGGATTTGGCGGATATTGCAGGGTTTAAAGCGGTGGAAAACTTCCTCGGTACCAACCTTGCCTGGTATTGGCAGCAAATCAGTTGCGGCACCTTTATTTTCCTTTCGGGTGTGTGCTGCCATTTTTCGCGCAATAACCTCAAAAACGGCGCGCGGGTGCTCGCTTTCGGTGTTATTATAACAATTGTTACTTTTATAGCCGAAATGGTGATGAGAAACTTTGGTTTTAGCGGCATTTTCATTTGGTTCGGCATTTTGCACTTTATCGGTTGCGCCTGTTTGCTGATGGGGCTGTGCCAAAAGGCATTTGATAAGGTGCCTTCCAAACTCGGCGCACCGCTCGGGCTGCTTTTGTATTTACTTACAAGAGGGGTGTATATCGCTACCGAGAAAATTCCGGCAGGGTATATCGGCTTTACGTTCGGTGCCCACGAAGCGGAGCGCATCCGGCTCTTGCAGTTGCCGCATACGCTTTACACGTTAAGCGGAATGGAGTGGCTCGGTTTCCCGACTGCGCACTTTTCTTCTTCGGATTATTTTCCGCTTATTCCGTGGATTTTCCTCTTTCTTTCCGGCTATTATTTCTGGAATTTAATAAAGGATACAAAATTTAGGGAAAAGACCAATCGTTTCGGCATTGGTTTTATTAATAAAATCGGTCGCAACACCATTTGGGTATACCTGATTCATCAGCCTGTGTTGGTTGCAATCACTGCCGTGATTGCGCTTGCCGCAGGCAAGCTGTAATGTCGATATATTGCCTACGGCAATTCGATATATTTTGTTAACACAAAATTCGATATATGCAATCAAAATTGCATTCGATATGATATAAATTTCTTGCCGCTTGCGGCATATCGAAAATTTCAAAGGAATTTATATCGAGTTCATGAAATGAACATATCGTGGATTTCGCGGAAATTCATATCGAGCAGTGCACAGCACTGCATAGGGCAGTTCGAAACCATCCTGCCTGTGTAAAGGTGTAAATTTTTTGATGCACTTTTACTTTGAAACAAACAAATGCAGAATGCAGAAATGAGAATGTAGAATTAACTTTTAAATGCGAAACGTAGTTTCGCCACCTTTAATTCCGCATTCCGCATTCCGCATTCCGCATTGTTCTGCGCCGCAAAGCGGCACGGAACAGCTGTTTCCAAACCAAAACTACGGAGGTACAAATGAATAAGAAAACACTTTCACTCGTGCAGGGCGCGATGATTGCGGCGATGTATGCCGTGCTCTTTTATGCGCAAAACTGGCTGTTGCCGGGCTCTGCAACCATGGCGGTGCAGTTTCGCGTTGCCGAACTGCTGTGCATTTTCGCCCTGTGGACACCCGCGGCAATCTGGGGCTTGGCACTCGGCACTTTAATTGCCAATATCGCCTCTATCGGAGCGGGCTTGCCGCTGGATATGATTTTCGGCACCATCGCTACCGTTTTGGCGGCAGTTTGCATTTGGAAATTCAGGAATATTCGCTTCAAAGGTATGCCTGTGCTTTCACTGCTGATGCCCGCACTGTTTAACGGCATTATCATCGGCTTGGAAATTGAGATTTTCTTTGTGGAAGGCGGTTTCCATTTCAGCGATTTTCTGCTGCAGGGCGCATTGGTTGCCACCGGTGAAGTGGTAGTTGTGCTCATTGCAGGCACACCGCTTGCCATGCTCATTGAGAAAAAAGGTTTTTTGGAAAAAATGAAACTCAAATAAAAATACTTTTTTACCGCAAAGCACCTCCCCGTTGTAAGGGGAGGTGCTTTGCGCTTGCAATGAAAAGGAAGCCGTTATTCCTCGGCTTCCTTTTCATTGACTTTCACTCTGATTTTTTCGATTTTGTTTTCATCCATTTCCGTCACCGTGAAGGTGAGGTTTTTGTAGTCGAATTGGTCGCCCTCATCGGGAATATCACCTAACTGCTCGAGCACAAAGCCCGCGAGCGTATCGTAGTCATCAATCGGCAGTTCAATGCCGAGGCTGTCCTCCGCATCCTCAATGTCGCAGTCGCCTTCAAAGTTGTAGATGCCTTCATCCACCTTTTCAAAGTCGGCTTCTTCATCGTCGTATTCATCCTGAATATCGCCCACAATGCTTTCCACCAAGTCCTCAAGGGTGATGATGCCTGCCGTGCCGCCGTATTCATCCACCACCACGGCAATTTGAATGCGGCTTTTGCACATATCTTCAAAAAGGTCATCCGCCTTTTTGCTTTCGGGCACAAAGAGCGCCGGGCGAATAAGGCTTTTCACGGTTACACTCTTCGGCACATTTTTGCCTACATAAGGGA
>SVOD01000069.1 GCA_015066575.1 Oscillospiraceae bacterium | reverse complement strand
GCCGGGTATATCACGCTTCGCAGAGCCTTGTGCCGTTTCGTGCGCCATCACCTGCCGGAGCAGTGCACCATCCGGTCGCTTTGCCAATTCGGTAGAATATACTACTTTGAGCGCTTCAATGCCGCGCTTTTTTAATTCTTTGCGCATGACTCTGGCTAACGGGTCACCGGCAGTGTCAAAAATATCTGCCACACGAAATGCAGTCGGGTCTAAATGATTACCGGTTCCCATACAACTGATGATAGGCGTATGCGTTGCCGCAGCTCTCTGGGCAAGGTCTAATTTAGCACTGACCGTATCAACTGCATCCACTATATAATTATATTTTTCAAATGCAAATTCGTCAGCAGTCTCCGGCAAATAGAAGCACTTGTATGCGCGTACCTTACACTGCGGATTAATTTCGCTAATTCTCTGTTTTGCCACTTCGGTTTTATACAGGCCGATGGTGGACCGCAAAGCAATAATTTGGCGGTTGATATTGCTTGCACTGACCGTATCGTGGTCAATTAAATCCAGTGCGCCGATACCGGCTCTGGCAAGCCCTTCAACAACATATCCGCCGACACCGCCGATGCCGAAAACCGCCACGCGTGCATTTGCGAGCGTTTTCAGCGCATCGCTGCCCAACAATAATTGTGTGCGTTCAAATTCTTCAGACATAGTCTTCCTCTCATCATCCGTGATGATTCCTATTATAGCAAAATCACTGCAACGAATCAACTGCAATAAAGATGTGGCGGTAAAAGACCGACACATCTTCTATTAAAGGGTGTAACACTACCGCCGGCGGCGTTACGCTGCGCAATGCTCATTTAACCCCAAATCAACAACGCTTTATTTTCGGGTATACTCTCCTGCGAAACATCATTTTCAGCCATAATTTTGCTGACTGTGGTTTTATATTTCCTGGCAATATCCCACAGTTTTTCACCCTTAACGGCATAATAAATAAAAAGTGAACTCGATTTTTTAAGGGTTGTTTCGCTCAATGTAATATCATCAATTACCCTTTGACTCATGCACTCAAATACTACTGCGCGCACACGCATATCCGCGCGCACTTCCAGCCCTGTTTCTTGAATGCGATAATCACAACCGGTAATACTCACCGACGGTTGACACTTGATTTTACAGACATCTCCGATTGATTCGCTCACCCGATATTCACTCTCACTTTCTTTGAGGGAGAGTGTGCCCGTGCCGTCTTCATACAAAATATAAACGCTTAGCGTACCGCTGAATACCAGCTGTCCATTCTCCAAATCGGCTTTGAGCTTGCGCGGCTCACACCAGACATCTACAACTGTGTTCACATCACCCAACTGACCTACCGTAAAGTTATGCAAATAGTTTTTTTCTAAAGTGGTAACGATTCTGTCTACACTCACCTCTTTAAAACTGCATTCACAGTCGTATTCGGTGGAATAGGCATCTTTAAGTACCGGAAAATCAATACAATCATATGCACACGCCTGCATATAAACGCTCGCTTGAATATCGAGCAGGCTCATATTTCCCAATGCGCTTGGTTTCATTGTCACATCCAGCGAAATGAGAGTCAGTTTAATATCTGTTGTGCTGGTTTCGTCCATCCCTTCAATATCTAAAATTTGGGAAAGCGGCAAGGAGTTTTCGATATACTCTACTACATTATTTTCACTCTTATATAATGTTTTAAGTTTGAGCTCACCTTTGACAAGCATTTTACCGCTTACTTGCTTGGTTTCAATTAAAACCGGCACAGCAGTGGTACGAATGATGCTCTTCATAGGCACTTTATCGGAACCGATATCCACCACTTGCGCAACCGAAACCGTGGCTGCGGCATTTCCGCTTGCCGAACAGGCGCTGAGTAAATCCATTTCGGTTTGAATATCCTCTTGTTCAATACCCGCCACAACACTTGCTTCCCGGCAGGCAGACAGTTTTGCCACAACCGCAAATGCGCCGCTGACTTCAAATTTGCGCGAACTCGCCGCCCGACAGTTTACATACTGCACATAGGTCGACACATCTGCCACTGCCCCTATGTCATCGCAGCCGTGCTCAATCACCGTCGAAAACGGCGCACTCTGTTCATAAGAAAACAATTCTCCTTCGCTCATATATAAAACGCGCACAAGCACATTTCCCTCAATTTGAATTTTCTCTTGTGAAAGAGAACTGCTGCTGATATTCGCAAAAGCAAAGCAATGTAAAACGCGGCTGATATCACCGCAATACTCCGGTAAATGAATATCCATGTGAATACTTTGCTCAACACTTTTTTCCGCTATGGTTTCATTGACTTTATAATTGGTTCTTTGAATATGATTCATGCCACTGCGCTCCTTCATTTTCATTTATTATGAGCATATGCAGACAACACATAAAATATGAAAAAAGGTCTCAATTCATCATGAGACCTTTTGTAGAAAGTAATGATATAATTACCTCTTTTTCATTCCGAAAACGGCACGCAATATACCGCTCAAAGCTTTAGGGCTTTTCCAAACAACAATCTGCATACTACCTCCGAATCTGCCGAGCCGATGCGGCTACTTTTTGAAAATTAACACTAAGCCCAACACAATCAACATCAGCGAAAGTAACACGAGCAGGAATTTTTGCGGCATACACCATGCCATCACCATGCCAAACGCGATGGCGGGAATAACAACACAAATTTTTGGTATGCACCTTCTCATACAATAACACCACCGATGCGAAAGAATAAGGCAGAGGGATTCTCATCCTTCTGCCTCATTCTATGCATGGCTGACACTTTTTGTGAAATATGCAATTATTTCATTTGCCACTCTTTGACATCTTTGAGCTCTTCATAAAGCATTTTATAGCTTTCATAGCGAGAAGGCATAATGGCACCGCTCTCTACCGCTTTTCGAATCGCACAATCTTTCTCTTTGATATGCGCACAAGAAGTAAATTTACATGTTTGCAAATACGGCTCAAATTCTCTGAAGCAATACGGCAAATCCTCCTTTAATATGGCATGCAGCCGCCCTATTTCCAAAGAGGAGAAGCCGGGGGTATCAACCACTTCTCCGCCGCAAAGCGAGAAGATTTCGCAGCTTCTTGTGGTGTGCCTGCCTCTGCCCAATTTTTCGCTGACCGCCCCGGTTTGCAGTGCCAAACGAGCATCAAGGCAGTTTAGAATGGATGACTTCCCTGCACCGGAATTACCGGTCAGTACAGTGGTCTTTCCTTTTAATAGCGCCGGTATGTTCTCAATGCCTTCACCGGTTTTAGCGCTAACGCACAAAGCGGTAAAGCCGGCATTTTTGTAAATTTCGGCAAGACCTTCCCCGCTTTTGATATCTGTCTTATTAAAGACAAAAATCGGTTCAATCTCCTTGAGTTCACAAACCGCACAAAGCGAATCCAGCACATACGTGTTAGGCGCCGGCGTGAGCATACTCGCCACAATCATCAACTGGTCGATATTTGCCACCGGGGGTCTGATGAGTTCATTTTTGCGCGGCAGAATGGTGTCAATTGTATTTTGGGCATTGTCATTTTGTGTAATGGTGACATAATCACCCACATAAGGCTTCACTTTTTTATTGCGAAAATGCCCACGCGCTTTACACTCGGTAATGCCCTCGGCGGTTCTGACATAGTAAAAGCCGCCAATGCCCTTAACGATTCTATCCATAAATTTCAAATTTAAAGCCGCCGGCGATTAATAGGTACCGTTATCGAAGTTGACAAAGAAGGTATATATGACTGTATTATCCACTTCAACTGTCAGTTCCTTTGTGCCGCTTCCGGTTGCCGTCACGGTATAACTGCTGCCGTCACAAGTTATGGTGTCGGAAGCAATGCGCACGGAGCCATCTAAAAATACCTGTAAATTGCCGATACCGCCAACTTCACCTGCACCGTTTTGTTCGGGTAATTTGAATTTTACCGGTACAGACTTTTCTGCCTGGGTTGTCGTTTCCGTCGTCGTTGTCGGTGCGTTACCGCTGGACACGGTTAAGGTAAGTGAATCGCCGATATTGGTCTTTTCTCCCTCATCGATGGATTGCTTTAATACCGTGTCTTTTTGCTTTTGACTGTCTTCTTCCGTATAAGTGATATTCAGTTTATAATCCGAAAGGAATTTTTCCGCATCGCTCTTACTCATTCCGATTACACTCGGCATCTTGAAAGAGGAACCGGAGCTGATGTACACAATAATTTTTGTTTCTTTATCCACCTTAGTGCCGACGGAAGGCGATGTGCTGATGACATTGCCCGCAGCCACATCTTTATCGGGTTTTTCCTCAAATTTAAAGTTCTTAAATCCTTTTGCCTTGAGTTCGATTTGGGCGGCAGACTTATTCATCCCCACAATATCGGGAATCTTTGTTCCTTCACTGGAAGAAAGAATGGTCAGAGTAACGGTCTTATTGGATTTAATCTTCATGCCCGCGTCCGGAGACTGGAAGACGACCTGCCCGGATTCATAATCCGCATACTTGTCGACATCATCGGTGTACTCTAACTTAATTTTGCACTTCACCTTGCCGTCATCATAAGTGTCATCTTTGACATATTTGGCAATTTGCTCATTATAATTCATCCCGATAAACTTCGGAACCGTAATTTTTTCGCCGCCAAAGAGGATGATGCACAAAACAGTAATCAGTGCAACGGCAACGACACTGACAGTCACAATAATGGCGATTTTCTTTTTTTTGGCAGGGTCATTTTCCGTTTTTGTTTTCGCCATCCCGTATTTTTCGCGATAATACTCATCGTTCTTTTGACCGCTGAGCTCATCGGCTTCTTTGTCTTCTTCCTTTTCGAGCATATTTTTCAGGTTTTGCTCATCATCGCCGGCAACAGAATCCTTTACCGGCACGTAAGGCTCACCGATTGCAAAGATATAGGGAAATACGACACTTTGGTTTTCGGATATTTCTTTTAAATCCATCAGCATTTCCGCAGCACTTTGGTAACGCTCCTTGGGATTCTTCTGCATGGCATGCATGGTAATTTGTTCAAGCCCCTTCGGGATAGTCGCATTAATTCTGCTGGGCACTTCCGCCTCTTTCTGCAACTGCATAATGGCAATGGAAACTGCGCTATCGGCATTAAACGGCACCTTTCCGGTAATCATCTCATATAAGACCACTCCGGCTGAGTACAAATCTGCTCTCTCGTCAGTGTAATCACCTTTTGCCTGCTCGGGACTGATGTAGTGCACGGAACCGATTGCGCCATTGGTCATGGTTTTTGTTTCCGAGCGCGCAAAACGGGCAATGCCGAAATCTGCCACTTTAATCGAGCCATCCTGCAGCAAAATGATATTTTGCGGCTTAATATCGCGGTGAATGATGCCTTTATCGTGCGCATGTTGCAGTGCCTGCAATATTTGCATTTCAAAATGCACCGCTTCTTTCCAGCCGATGATGCCCTGCTCGTTGATGTACTCTTTAAGCGTAATACCATCCACATACTCCATGACAATGTATTGGATTCTTTCGCCAAAACTGACATCATATACTTTGACAATATTCGGATGGTTCAAAATGGCAATCGCTTTGGATTCATTCTTGAATTTGCGGCGGAATTCTTCATTCGCCAAATACTCTTCTTTTAATATTTTTACGGCGACAATCCTGTCATCAATCGTATCGTATGCTTTGTACACGACAGCCATTCCGCCAACGCCGATTACTTCTTGAATCTCATATCTGCCGTCTATTCTTTTTCCAACATAATTATCCATTTTTTACGCCTCCCCGTATTGTATCAATGCTGCTGTAATATTGTCTGTTCCGCCATTTTCATTGGCTTTGTCAATGAGTACCTGCGGAATCGTTTCAAATTGCTGTGTTTGAAATATTTCCAGAATTTGCGCATCGCTCAAACAATTAGTCAGTCCGTCCGAACAAAGCAAAAGGGTGTCTCCCGTGCCAAAATCGTCAATGAGTGTATCGACATCTATTTCTTCGCTCACACCCAGAGCCCGCGTGATAATGTTTTTGCGAGGGTCCGTTTGCATTTCTTCAAGTGTGATTTTTCCCATACGATACAATTCATTTAAATAGGTGTGGTCACTGGTAATTTGCCGAATGGAATCGTTTAAGAGATAAGCTCTCGAATCACCGTCATAAGCAATAATATAACAATCATCTTTGATAATTGCCGCCACAACCGTGGTTCCCATGCCCACTAAATCGTGCTTGAGTGCATAATCAAAGATTTGATAATTCGCCGCAGTAATTGCCGCTACGAGCATACGCTCCATCGCCGCCGGTTTCATTTTGGGAGAGAAAGCAATCTCTACCTTCTTTTGAATGGTTTCTACAGCAATGCTGCTGGCAATTTCACCGCCTTCGATGCCTCCCATTCCGTCACATACAATGGCTAATGAGGCGTCCGCGGCTAACGAAAGAAACGCATAGCAATCTTCATTGTTTGCTCTGACTTTGCCCACATCCGTCAGACCTGCTAATCTCAATTTGATACCTCCTTTTGTTCCGCCTGCTTAGCGGATTGCCTCAGCTGTCCGCAAGAAGCATTAATATCGGCACCCAGAGTCCTGCGTACCGTGGCGGTAACACCGTATTCTTTCAACACTTCGATAAAGCGCTCTATGTGTACCTTATCGCTTTTATGAAATGTATTTTCTTTGACAAGATTGACCGGTATGAGATTGACATGAGCGAGCATGCCGCGCAATTTTTTGCCTAACTCTCTCGCGCAGGCATCGCTGTCATTCACACCGTCTATCATGGTATACTCAAAACTGATGCGCCTTCCCGTAACGGATGCATACTCTCGGCAAGCAGCAAGCAGGGTATCCACCCCCCACTTGCGGTTGACCGGCATAATGGTGCTGCGAATGGCATCATTCGGTGCATGCAAAGAAACGGAAAGCGTAATTTGCAGCTTTCGCTTTGTCAATTCCTTGATTTTGGGCACAATGCCACAGGTAGACAAAGAAATACTGCGGGCGGAAATGTTCAGTCCGTTTTCATCACTGACCAGCTCTAAAAAGCGCAGTACATTCTCAAAATTATCCAGCGGCTCACCCATTCCCATCAGGACGACATGGGAGATGCGAATACTTAAATCGCGTTGCGCCGCATGAATTTGGCTGAGTATTTCGCTCGCCGCCAGGTTTCTGATACAGCCGTTGAGTGTGGAAGCGCAAAACCTGCAGCCCATACGGCAACCTACCTGCGTGGAAACACAAATCGTATAACCGTATTTATACTGCATCACGACACTTTCTACGGTTTGCCCGTCGTAGAGCGAAAAAAGATATTTGACTGTTCCGTCTATCTGCGATACCAATTTGCGCTCAATCTGTGCAGACGGTATGAAATATGCCGCCGCAAGCTGTTCACGCAATTGTAAAGACACATTCGTCATTTCATCAAAATAAGTCACACCCTGCACTTGCAACCAACGGTACACCTGAGAAGCACGAAACCTCGGTAGCGCCATCTGTGTAAACGCCGCTTCCAATTCGCACAAATTGAGTGATTTAATATCGGTTTTATTCTTCATTCTTTTTGATTACCGCCGCAAAGAAGCCGTCTGTATGGTCGATATGCGGGAAAAAGGTCTTTTGGAATAGTAATTGAGCTTGGTGCTCTTTGATAAACGCTTCAACCACCGCTTCATTTTCGGCTTTATGAAGCGTACAGGTGGAATACACCAGCGTGCCGCCCGGTTTCAAATAGGTAAAGGCAGTGGCAAGAATTTGCTGTTGCGCCTGCGCACTATCTGAAATTTGCGCCGGACTTTTATAGCGAATTTCCGGTTTTTTTCCAATAATGCCTAATCCGGAACAAGGGACATCACATAACACTCTGTCAAACTGACCGAGCTTGCTGTTATAGACAGCGGCATCTTGCACGCAAGTCTCAATCCAATCAATTTGCAGACGGCGAGCCCCTGTTTGAATGAGCGCCACACGCTGCGCATAGATATCGCAGGCAACAACCTCACCGTGCCCCATTTCTTCGGCAATCGTAAATGTCTTGCCTCCGGGGGCAGCGCAACAATCCAATACGCGCTCACCGGGCTGCGCCTCTAAAAGCAATGCCGCTTTCTGCGCCGCGCAATCTTCAATATGGAATAAACCGCTTTGAAAGCTTTGCAATTGTGTGATGGCACCGGCTTTTTCCAAAACCAATGCATTTTCCAATCCTTTGACCGGAGTCGCAACAACATCTTCGGCGGCAAGAGCCTGTATCAGCGCCGCGGCTGTCGTGCGCAGCGTATTGACACGAATGACAATCTGCGGTTTTGCTTCTAAGGACTGCAAAATTCCGATGCAGGTTTCTTTCCCGTAATCCTCTATCCACAAGTCAATTAACGATTGCGGCACCGCATAGCGCACGCTCAAATAATTATCTGCCGCTTTATCGGGTAAGCGTGCACCGCTTCTTTGAATGTTGCGCAACACGGCGTTGACTAAGCCTGCTGCAAATGCACAGCGGTTTTTTTTAACCAGCTTTACACTTTCGTTAATTGCCGCGCTTTCCGGGACTTTATCCGTGCATAATAATTGGTAAACGCCCATGCGCAGTGCAATTAACACTTCCTGCCGCAGCTTTTTAAGCGGCTGTGTAAGAGCACAACTCAATTGGTAATCCAGGTACAACTGTTTTTCAATCACACCGTAAAACAGCACTGTGGCAAAAGACTTTTCCTGCCGCGAAAGCTCGCTGTTGTCAAGCGCATTGTCTAAAAGCAAGTTAGAATAGGCATTGCTCTTTTGCAAGCGCAGTAATAAATCAAACACTAACTGCCGCGCTGTCATTTTCTTCTCCCGTTCAGTAACAGTAAACGCACCATTGTCAACAGTGAAGAAGCCATAGATGCTACATAGGTCAGCGCCGCTGCGGTGAGTACCGACTTGGCGCCGGCATATTCCTGCTCCTGCAGCAGCCCGCGCTCGCGAATGGTCTTGAGCGCCCTGGACGAAGCATTAAATTCCACCGGTAAGGTAATGAGCTGAAAGAGAAATACAGTGCTGTAAAGAATAATACCGATTGTAAATAAAAATGAAAAGCTCGAGAAAATTAAACCGATAATGCACAGCGGCAGTCCGATGGAGGAACCGATATTTGCCGCCGGAATCACTTTAGAGCGCACCTTAATCGGAAAATAATTCTCTGCATATTGGCAGGCGTGCCCCGCTTCATGGCAGGCAATACCGATTGCCGCAATGGACGTGGAGTCATAGACCCCTTCCGAGAGATTAATTGTATTGGTTCTCGGGTTAAAATTATCGGTCAACTGTCCCTGCGTACGCACGATTTGCACATTGCTTACACCATTTGCCTGCAGCAGTTCATAGGCTGCCTGCGCACCGGTCAAATTGCGAGAATTTGCAATACGAGAAAACTTTTTATACCTGGATTTGACTAAAAACTGTGCGCCCAGACACAGTGCAAACGGAATAATAATGAGTAGCAGCTGCCACGCCGAAAAGGAATCAAATCCTAAAAAATTGCCATAATAACCGTAATACATCTTTTATTCAAACCTTTCTCCTATCGCAAGCTTGTGCCCTGCCAAAAATGCAGAGGCATCCATTCTTTTTTTTCCTTCCAATTGCAGTGAAGTAATGACATATGTCAAACCGTCACCGCATGCGACAACAAGTCGCTTGTGATTATCAATAATTGTACCGGGTGCCGCCGAGGTTTCACCTGCCGGCTGACCGCTGTGAATTTTAATACGTTTCCCGCCAAAGCTTGTTTGCGCAACAGGCCATTCGGCAAGACCTCGCACCTTGTTGTGAATGTGCTGCGCCGTATCCGACCAATCAATTGCACACAGCGAGCGGTCAATCATCGGCGCATACGTTGCCAGTGCATCATCCTGTGCTTCGGGAACAATACTGTCAAAATTTTTAAGCGTTTCGACGAGCGCCTCTGCGCCCAAAACCGCTAACCTGTCAAAAAGTGCCGCTGCCGTTTCGTTTTCACCAATAGCGGTTTGTTTCTTTAAGAGCATATCGCCGGTATCTAAGCCTTCGCCCATGAGCATGGTGGTAACACCGGTTACGCTGTCACCGTTGAGCACCGACCATTGAATCGGAGCGGCGCCGCGGTACTGCGGCAGCAAGGAACCGTGCACATTAATACAGCCTTTTTTTGGAATATCCAGCACCGCTTTCGGTAAAATTTTGCCGTAGGCGGCAACAACCAAAAAATCAGGCTCAAGTGCCGCAATCGTATCCGCCGCTTCCTGCGTTTTTAAGCTCTGCGGCTGAAAAACCGGCAAGTTATACCGAAGTGCCAATGCTTTTACTTCCGGCATAACCAACTGCTTGCTTCTTCCGCGCGGTTTATCGGGTTGTGTGACAACAAGTGCAATTTCATAAGCACAATCTATTAACTTTTGCAGAGAAGGCACCGCGAAATCAGGTGTTCCCATAAAAACTATTCTGCACATTCGATGCGCACCTCTTCAATCATATTGTCGGTAAACAAGACACCGTCCAGGTGGTCAAGCTCATGGCAAAAACACCTTGCCTTTAATCCTTCGCCTTGATAAACACACCAATTCCCGTTTCTGTCCTGTGCTTTTACGGTCACTTTCATCGGGCGCTTAGTGATGCCGTTTCGACCGGGAACAGAAAGGCAGCCTTCCACATCCTGCTGCTCGCCTTCTTCTTTTGTAATTTCCGGATTCACCAGCTCTATCAAGCCGTCTCCGCAATCTATCACCACCACGCGGCGCAATACGCCGACTTGTACGGCAGCAAGCCCGACACCTTCGGCTTTATACATGGTGTCTTTCATATCATCTATTAATTTGTGAAGTCGCGCATCAAACTTTTCCACTTTGCGGGATTTTTTGCGCAGAATATCGTCTCCGACCTTCACAATGTTTCTAATTCCCATTTTTTTCCTTTCTTGTGCTTATTACATCAAATCAACCGGATTGATATCCGCTATAACGGTGACTTGTTTCATTTCTTTATTATCACCGGCACTTTGCAGCATTTGTGCTATCATTTGCCGCAAGCGCGGAGAATTTTTACATTTAATAATCAACCGGTACCTGTATTTATTATTTGCTTTTAGCAACGCCGCAGGTGCAGGTCCTAAAATCATAATTTTAACATCACGAAAATCTGTTTTATTATATTCTTTTATTTTATTAAAACAATATAAAGATGCTTTTGCCGCTGCCGCCTCAGTCGGCGCTATACATGCCACCAAACACAAGTCGCAATACGGCGGGTAAATCATCAGCCGGCGCATTTGATTTTCCGTTTCGTAGAACGAAAGGTAATCCTGCTTTGCGGCAAGGCGCAAAATCGGATTATCGGGTGTCGAGGTTTGTATCACGGCTCTGC
>SVOD01000068.1 GCA_015066575.1 Oscillospiraceae bacterium | reverse complement strand
TGAACGTAACCCGCGCCATGTCGCAGCAGACTTGCTCTCGCAAGCCGAGCACGATGTGCTCGCAAGTGCGGTGCTGTTGACCGATTCGGAAGACTTGGCACTTGCCGTGAAGGCGCAATTAGAAGTGCAAATCCCGCTGCTTGAAAGAAAAGATATAGCAAGAAAATCAATTGATGTTAACGGCAAAATTATTGTTGCAAAGGATTTAAGCACGGTAATAGATATTGCCAATGAGATTGCACCGGAGCATTTGGAACTGTGTGTGGATAACCCCTTTGACTATCTTGCATCCATTCGCCACGCAGGCTCTGTCTTTATGGGCAGAAACTGTCCGGAAGCGTTGGGGGATTACCTGGCAGGATCGAATCATACCTTACCGACCGGCGGCACGGCGAAGTTTTCCAGCCCGCTTTCGGTGGATGATTTTATAAAGAAAACGCAATACACCTATTTCCCGGCACCGGCTTTGGCGGAAGTCGCGGAAGATGTGGCTTTTTTTGCAAAGAAAGAAGGGCTGACAGCGCATGCCAAGAGCGCTGTAGTCCGTTTGGAAGAGAATGATGAGTAAGTTTTTTTCGCCGAAATACCGGGCGCTGACACCCTATACACCCGGTGAGCAACCAAAAACCGGGCAATATGTAAAACTCAATACCAATGAATCGCCGTTTGCACCTTCTCAAAACGCTTTGAAAGCGGCAGAAGCGGCTTTGAAAACTTTACAGCTGTACCCCGACCCGGAGTGTCGGGCTTTGCGTGAAAAGATGGCAGGCGTTTTGGGCGTTAAGCCGGAGCAAATCATTTTCACCAACGGCTCCGATGAGGTGCTTAACTTCGCATTTATGGCGTTTTGCGACCGAGATACACCGGCAGCATTTGCGGATATAACCTATGGCTTTTACCCGGTATTTGCCACACTTAACGGCGTACCCTATACCACCATACCGCTCGCGGAAGATTTTTCGATTGATGTAAAGGATTATGTCGGCTTAAATAAAACTATCTTCATTGCCAATCCCAATGCACCCACCGGAAAACTGCTTACATTAGAACAAATTGAGCGGATTGTCGCGGCAAACTCCGAAAATGTGGTGGTTATCGATGAAGCCTATATCGATTTTGGCGGCGAGAGTGCAGTTTGTTTAATTCATAAATACAAGAACCTGCTGGTGACAGGTACATTTTCCAAATCGCGCTCGGCAGCCGGTGCAAGGCTCGGCTTCGGGGTGGCGGATGAAGCTCTCATAGCCGATTTGAACACCATTCGCTATTCTACCAACCCCTATAATGTCAATGCGCTGACAATGGCGCTGGGGCTTGGTATTCTTGAGGATGAAAGCTATACCAAAGAAAACTGTCAATCGATTATCAAAAACAGAGCTTATACGACAGAGCGCCTGCGCGCGCTGGGGTTTGAAGTGATTGAGTCGGCGGCAAACTTTGTGTTTGCCAAAACCGATGCCATCGGCGGCAAAGCGCTCTATGAGAAATTAAAAGAAAAGAATGTTTTAGTCAGGCATTTTAAAAAAGAGAGAATTCGGGAGTATAACCGCATCACCATCGGTACGGCGGAGCAAATGCGGCAGCTCCTGCAGGCAATAGAAGAAATTTTAGCGGAGGTAAACGCATGAGAAGCGCACAAATGACCAGAAACACGGCAGAAACACAAATTACCCTTGCATTGGATTTAGACGGTAAGGGGAGAAGTGAAATCAATACCGGCTGCGGATTTTTAGACCACATGCTTACCCTTTTTGCCAAGCATGCCGGCGTTGATTTGAGCGTGAAGTGTACGGGCGACACCAATGTCGATTATCACCACACTACCGAGGATATCGGTATTGTGCTCGGGCAGGCGGTTTCGGAAGCGCTCGGTGAGAAAAAGGGCATTTGCCGTTACGGTTATATGATATTGCCGATGGATGAAAGTTTAATCCTGGCATCTTTAGATGTATCCGGCAGAAGCTATCTTAACTATAATGTCACCATTCCCGCCTATAAAGTGGGGGATTTTGATACGGAGTTGGTCGAGGAATTTTGGCTGGCATTTTGTCGCAGTGCCGCGTGTACACTGCACATTAAACAGTTGGAAGGCAAAAACACGCATCACATTATTGAAGCGACCTTTAAGGCGGTTGCGCGTGCATTTGCGCAGGCGGTTGCCGTGGATGCGGCACAGCCGGATGCAATTCCGTCTACAAAAGGAGTGCTCTGATGATAGCGATAGTCGATTACGGTGTCGGCAATCTGTTCTCGCTCAAGTCCTCTTTTGCGGCAATCGGCGCCGAAGCGATTGTTACGAGCGATAAAGCGAAGATTACCGCTGCCGACAAAGTGATTTTACCGGGTGTCGGTGCATTTGAAGATGCCGCCAAAAAACTGCGCGAAAGCGGTTTAGACACGCTTTTAACACAGCTTGCACAAAAGGGCACACCTATCATGGGTATTTGCCTTGGTATGCAGTTGTTATTTGATGAGAGCTTCGAGTTTGGAACTCATCGCGGCTTGGGGCTGCTCAAAGGCTCGGTCAAACCCATTGCAGATGTGATACCTGCCGACTTGAAAATCCCGCATATCGGCTGGAATGCGCTGACATTTACGAAAGCCGATTGCCCCCTGTTTACACATATTCAAGAAGGGGACTATGTTTACTTTGTGCATTCATATTATGCCTGTGATTGTACAGCGGATACCGTGGCGACTGCCGAATATGGCGCACCGCTGACAGCGGCTGTCCAAAAGGCAAATGTATTCGGTTGCCAATTTCATCCCGAAAAGAGCGGGGAAGTCGGTTTGAACATATTACGCGGCTTTTGTGAATGGGAGGGTAAAGCATGATTATTTTTCCCGCAATAGATATTATCGGCGGTAAGGCTGTCAGGCTCTTTCAGGGCGACTATAACGCCATGACCGTCTACAATGATAATCCGGTATCGGTTGCGCAAGATTTTCGCGCTGCAGGCGCTACAGCCATTCACCTTGTGGATTTGGAAGGCGCCAAAAGCGGCGGTACGCCAAATTTTGAAACGGTTGTTGCCATCAAACGGCAATCCGGTCTTTTTTGTGAAATCGGCGGCGGTATTCGCAGTATGGATGTTATTGAGCGCTATCTCGGCGCCGGTATTGACCGCGTTATTCTCGGCACAGCCGCATTAAACGATGAAGCGTTTTTAAAAGAAGCGCTTGCCGCATACGCAGATAAAATCTCGGTTGGTGTGGATATGAAAGCCGGCTTTGTGGCAGTCAAAGGCTGGACAGAAGTAAGCGATATGCCGGCAGATGTGTTTTGTAAAAAGATGCAGGCACTGGGCGTTAAACATCTGATTTGCACCGATATTTCCAAGGATGGTGCCATGCAGGGCACCAACCGCGCGCTGTATAAAACCCTCAGTCAAGCACTGTGTTTAGATATCACCGCATCCGGCGGTGTGAGTACGCTCGAGGATATTCGAGAACTTGCCGCCATGCAGCTTTACGGTGCGATTATCGGCAAAGCCTATTATACCGGCGCAATCAATCTCCAACAGGCAATCGAGGTGGCAAATGGTAACTAAACGCATTATACCTTGTCTGGATGTGAAAGACGGCAGGGTAGTCAAAGGAGTCAATTTTAAAGGGCTTAGCGATGTATCATCTCCGGTGGAGTTGGCAAAGTATTACAGCGGCTGCGGGGCGGATGAACTTGTCTTTTATGACATCACCGCATCGGCTGAGGGCAGAAAGCTCTTTACGGATATTTTAACCCAAACGGCCGCGCAGGTTTTTATTCCGCTGACAGTCGGCGGCGGCATTAATACCACGGCGGACTTTGAGAGAGTGCTCGCTTGCGGCGCAGACAAAGTCAGCGTCAATTCCGGCGCCATTAAAAACCCGAATCTCATTCATGAGGCGGCAAAACTTTACGGCAGCCAGTGTGTGGTGCTTTCGGCGGATATAAAGCGAGTCGGCAAGCAGTGGCAGGTATTTGCCAAAGGCGGCAGAGAAAATACCGGAATGGAAGCCATTTCTTGGATTAAGCGCTGTACCGATTTGGGTGCGGGGGAAATTGTGGTCAATTCCATTGATACGGACGGTGTCAAAAACGGCTTTGATTTGCCCTTGCTTTCAGCGGTGTGTGATGCGGTGACCATACCTGTGATTGCTTCCGGCGGTGCCGGCTGTATAAAAGATTTTATCACGCTCTTTGAAACTTTGCCGAAAGTCGATGCCGGGCTTGCCGCTTCGATTTTCCACTTTGGCGAAGTCGCTATATCCGACTTGAAAACAACCATGCAACAGGCAGGCATTCCTGCCAGAAAATAGGTGAAATATGTTACAGATAAATGAATTGAAATTTAATCAAGACGGCTTAATTCCCGCTATTGTTATGAATGCCGCCACAAAAAAAGTGCTGATGCTCGCATATATGAATGCCGAGAGCTTGAAAATCTCTATGGAAAAAGAATTAACCTGCTTTTGGAGCCGCTCCAGGCAGGAACTGTGGCTCAAAGGCGAAACGAGCGGTAATTACCAGCATATCGTATCTATTAAAACGGATTGCGACAGAGATACTCTTTTAATCAGCGTTGTGCCGGATGGTCCCGCCTGTCACTTTGGCACCGAAAGCTGTTTTGAAGGGAATGTTTTTGAAAGCGAAAATCGCGGTGAATTCTCTTATCAAGCTCTGTTTGAACTCATTGAAGGCAGAAAGACCAACCCGAAAGAAGGCTCATATACGACCTATCTTTTTGATAAGGGGCTCGATAAAATCCTAAAGAAAGTGGGCGAGGAGAGCACAGAGGTGATTATAGCCGCAAAAGCCGAAGATAAAAAGGAAACCATCTATGAAATTGCCGATTTGGCGTATCATGTGATGGTGTTGATGATTGAGGCAGGCATTTCTTTAGATGATATCACAAAAGAACTTGCTTCGCGCCATGTTATTGACCATAAGGTAAAGCAGGAGAAAATGACAAGTGATGAAAACTAATTTTCACACCCATACACTCTTTTCGGACGGCAGTGATACACCGGAAGAAATTGTGCTGCAGGCGATTGCCCTTGAGATGGATTGTATCGGCTTTTCCGACCACGCTTATACGGTGTTTGATGAAAGCTACTGCATTCCGAAAGATAAGGTGCAGGTGTATATCGACTGTATAGCCGCTTTAAAAGAGAAATATAAAAGGAAAATCAACATTCTCTGCGGTGTAGAGCAGGAATACTATTCCGATTATCCGACAGACGCTTTTGATTATGTTATCGGCAGTGTGCATTATCTCAAAATCGGTGAGCGGTATGTGCCGGTGGATGAGGATGCAGGGCTGCTGCAAAAAACGGTGAAAGAGCACTTTGGCGGTGATGCTTTGGCAATGGCAGAGTGCTACTATCAAAGTGTTAGCGATGTGGCGCGCAAAACACATTGCGACATCATCGGGCATTTTGATTTGGTAAGCCTTTTTAACCAAAACAATCAATTATTTGATGAGAGCGACAGTCGCTATATTGCGGCGTGGCAACAAGCGGCAGATGCGCTGCTTGCCTTTAAGAAGCCCTTTGAAATCAACACCAGAGCCTATTACAGGGGAAAGCGAGAGGTGCCGTACCCGGCGCCGGCAATAGCGGATTACATTGCCTCTAAAGGCGGCTGCTTTGTGCTTTCAAGCGATGCACATCGCGCAGCGGAATTGATAAATCGCTTTGATGAGATGCAAGAACTTGCAAAACAAAAGCATTATCGATTAGTCGGTAATATTAAATAGTAAAAAATACAGGCAGTCGGGAAACTCCCGACTGCCTGTATTTTTGAGTATATTACGAAGAAAACCCGCCGATGACTCGGCGGGTTTTTGTAGTGTATTGCGATTAGCTTAATGTAATCTTAACAATGTAAGAAGAGGCGCCTTCAATATTGCCATCGGTTGCACATACTTTGAAGTAGTAGGTGGTGCCTCTCTCGAGACCATCGACTTTCGCTTGAATAGCAGTAGTTGTTGTTGCTACTAATTCATAGCCGCTGTCTTTTTGTGTGCTCATATAGAGGTTATAACCGGTAGCACCTGCTACTTTACTCCAGGAAGTCTGCACGGCATTGAAGCCTTTTTGGTTTGCTTTCAGATGATGCACAGCGGGAAGGGTAGCGGTTGCCTGCGCCACATTGGACGGGTCACTGGCTGTACCGCCGGTGCCTGCCACTACCTTATAATAGTAGGTGGTGCCGGTGGTTAAGCCGCTGTCTTTATAAGATGTATCGGAAACGGTTGCAATCTTATCGAACGGGCCTTTTGCGGATTCGGCTCTGTAGAGCTGGTAAACAGAAGCGCCGCTGATTTTATTCCACTTCAGGTTAATCGCTGTCTTGGATGCGGTTTCCGCCGTCAGTTTCGGGGTAGCTAACTTCGATTTTTGAATGGTGAAGGTATCCACATTTTCGGAAGAAGAACCGTCTTCACTCAACATGTAAGTTTCTACCTTGAGGCTGTTGCCGTCTACTTTAAGAATGGAGTAAGAGGACTTATTCTGATTGTCAACTCTTGTGAAGGAATCCAAATCAAAGGCTTCCTTAACTTTCTCATCCGGCTTGAGTTTGTAATCCTTCACACCGGATTTACCGTTAATCAGGTAAACGGTACCGGATTGGTTTTTACCGATATTCTGGCTGTTAAATTCGCCGGTGACTTTACCGTTTGTCATAAACTCGCTTCTTAAGAAGACATGGTCGTGACCGGAGAGAACAACATCAATACCGAGTTCGGGCATCAATTTGGAGAGTTGCTTTCTCAATGCAACAACATCGCTGTCGTCATAGTGAGAAGCATTGGAGTAAATGGACTTGTGCATCGCTACGATATTCCAAGTCTTGTCGGAAGAATCCACGCTCTTCTTAAGCCACTCAACCTGGTCGGTGGAAAGGGTGTTATCGTCATTCAAGTTGTTGGAATTGAGCACAATGATGTGCGCATCATTATAATCGTAGTCATAATAGATACCGGTGGAAACATCCTGTTCGGGATGCTCAACGGCGAAGAAGGTATCTTGAGAAGGACCGAATGCGGTGGAAAGGATACCGTCCTTACCGTTTGTGCCCTTAGGCTCATGGTTGCCGGCTACCGAAGCGATGGTAGTGTCGGCAATACCGTTTTGACCGAGTGTCCAAGACCACTGGCGCATGTTTGCACCGTAGTCAACCTCATCACCGGTGTGCAGCATAAACTTGTAATCCGGTGCTTTCTCGGCTGCATCGGCGAGAACTTTACCGTAAGAGTCTGCGTATTGTTGTGCAGTCTGGCATTGAGAGTCAGTTACAAACAGGAAGGAGAATGCGGAATCATCGCCTGCAGCAGTTTCCATCGTAGCAGGGTCAGACCAAATGTTCTTTGATGCATCACCGATACGGTATGTATACTTGGTGCCGGGAGTCAAACCGGTAATCTTGGCAATGTGTCTGTTCATGCTCATGCTTTCGCCAACCATATAAACACCGATATCTAAGTTCGGGTAAGACATCATGATGGTGTCGCAAGAGGTGTCGGCATTGAAAGCAACCGTGCTGCCGCCTGCAAAGTCAGCCGCCGTGGCGCCGGCTTTGTAGTCAATAATCTGCACATCCGTACCGCTGATTTGCGGAATGGTGAACCAGTTAATATTCTTCGATGTTGTCGGATCTTTACCGAAGGAAACGGAAGCAGCAGTCGGTAATTGCCACCAGGCATCTGCCGGTGCTTTCGGAGCAAGCGGCTTGTAGTTGATGCTGGCGTGGTAATCATCACCATCAGCGCTCATCATACCTTCGCCCTTGACATCGTAGTTATTGATGAAGGGGTATTGATCCGTGTAGCCCAAATCCGCTTTCGGTGTGCTGGTCGGGTCTTCAAAGAAGGATTGCAGCACATAGTTGAGTAAATTGGAAACGGAGTGAATTTGATCATCCGTCAAATAATCATCCGCCAAATTGAATAAGAAGTATTCGGCGAGGGATGCAGTGTCCGTTACATTCTTGTCGGTAACTTCACCGGTTTCAAAATTAATATGCTTATAAGGCTCTGTGATAATTCTGCCTGCCCATGCATCGGCGATAGAAACAATATCCGGATTTTTGGAAGTGTTGCCGAAGAGCAGTTTTCTAACTGCGGGGTAACGCAGTACGCCTGCAAAGTCAGGTAAAACATCGTTGAAAATATCAATCGGAATATTGACATTGGAAAGCAGTTCCGGAAGGTCGCCGGGCTGGAAGGTTTCCACCTCTTTACCATCCACTGTCTCGATCACATTTTCACCGAGAAGTTTATTGATAAGATGGTCAGCCAACTTGCGAATGGCGGCATCCGATTCGATTTCGGAATAGATAGCCGGTAAATCTGCTACCAAATCTTGAATCCATTGCGGTTGTGCCGGGTCATCAATCGGTCTGCAGTCATAATTGGAAATGACGGCTGCCATTGCGATTTCATCGAGGGTGTGACCGGCAATGGAATATTCATCTAACAATTCACCGATGATTTCGTTGACAACTTTTAAGAGTTGCTGATTTTCGCGAACAATTTTGCCGTCATCATCAACATAACCGATTAAGGAATGGTCGATTTCATCGGTAAGTTTATCTACCGCCGAAAGGATAGCATCTTTCTTAATTGTAATAATGGAAACCGTGATGCTGTCACCGGGGAAGAGGGTGTCAATGTATGTTTCAAGGTCGGTGCCGAGGAAAGACTCGATTAACGCCTTACTGCCGCCTTGGCGGATAATGTCATCAATGAGTCTGCCGTCAAGGTAACCGCTGACCATATTGGTGGCGAGCTTTGACAGGCTCGGTCTCTCGGCAGGTACAACGCAGTCGCCGTTATCATCGGCATTTAATCTGGTGCCTGCGAAGAGATACAAACCGTAGTTTTCGCCAAAGGGCTTATGAATTTTTTCAAAAGGTACGCCATTGGCAGCCGTGTTGTACTGCATCGGCACCATGACCGGATCACCGGTGGTTTCATCATATTCATACCAACACTGAGAAAGGTCAACCTGAGCAGCACTGTCACAATCGCGGCAAACGGTATCAAAATCAATCGTACCGTCATCGTTCAAGTCAACATAGTTTTCGCGATAGGTATTGGAATAATTGGAAAGAGAACCGGTTTCGCAATCGTAAATGGTTTCGCCGTTGCTACTGGTGTAGCAGCTGACATCCGGTGCATGCTGGTGGCCGGTGAAGACATAGTGCATACCGCTGTCGGCAAGCGCGCCGGCAACTCTCTGCCAGTCATTAATCACAAAGAGCTTCAGTGCCGCTGCCTGCACAGCAAAGTGCGGAGCAATCGCAAAGTGGTTAACGCCGATTGCCACTTCTTTGTTATTAACAGCCGCTTCACTTTGGTCGCAAACCCAAGCCAACTGTTCATCGGTCATATAACCGCCGGTATTGGCATCTTGCACTTCCTGACCGGCAATGGTCACGGTGTTATCGTTAACATCTTCGGAATACATGCAGCAGTCCATGGAAATGAGGCGGATTTTTTCGCCGTTTTTATCGGTAAGGCTGACTGCATAAGAAAGTGCGCCGCTGGAATCGGCAAAGGTATAAGAGTTTTTATCGGTAGGAGCAGTGTTTAATTCACTGTTTTTGAAATAGTCAACATTGGCTTCGCCGTAGCCTAAATCTCTATAGTAGTAGGCGAATTCGGCAGCGCTCGTTGCAATTTCGTTGGCTTCTTCCAAAGAGGAAGCACCGGTGCAGGTGATTGCTTTACCGTTTGCATCGTAGATAGTTCCGCCGCTGTAGCGGTTGATATCATGATTACCGGGGCAAACATAGATGTGGAATTCAGGGTCAACTTTTCTCATCTTTTCTTGGAATGAGCGCAAAAGATTGCCTAAAACCTCATGATTCTTTTCTTCACCATTCGCGCTGAGGTCACCGGTTAAGAAAACGTAACGCAGGGTGCCCTCATTTACACGCTCTTCAATGGCTTGAAGGGTAGCGTTGAGAATGGGGAAGGTTTCACCTAAGAGTTTGTTGTATTTCACAACATCATCATAGTAGTCGGTTCCTTCGCCGCCTTTGCCGACCAACTGTTCCGTATAGACATGCGTATCGGAAAGAGTCGCAAAGGAAACGGAGTCGAGCTTGTAATCGGCAGAAGAATTACCGGTAATACCGGTATTCGCCGCAAAAGTAAGCGGTGCACAGGTGAGCACCATCACGATTGCAAGCACAATAGAAAGAACCTTCATAAAGTTTCTTTTCATGATTTTTCCTCCAAATTGAAAATTTTACTATTAAATTTTATCATTTTATTATATTTAAGTAAATACTTTCATATAATATTCATTTATTTTGTAAGTATTAAACAAAAAATGAGCAAAAAAATCTCCCTTTTGACAATAGTCAAAAGGGGAAAAAACGTTGATTTTATCTTATTTTATGCTACAAAAAGCGATGATTACCGATTTTTCTTTGCTGTGTTTTGCTTTTCTTTTTGGCTTTTAATTACCTTTAATCGAGAGAAATCTTCTCTTTCTTTTTCTTCCAGATTTTCGGTAATGAATTTGACAATACTTTCATAGCGCGGAATAACAATGTTCTTCAAAGCATTGGAGCGCTTTTGTGTTTTGCTGATAGCCGTTGCCAAGCGGTACACACTGCTTTCGATTTGAGCAAGTTGAGCAGTGAGGATTTTTACCTCGTGAAAATCTTTATAGGCAATATCTAAAAGTGAATTGGAATCGCCGATTAGGTAATTCGGCTGCGGTTGCTGTTGCGAAATTGTGACAATCGGTATTTCTACGCCCATCACCGAGCGATAGTCGATTTCAATGGAATTGTCCGTATCGACTACAATGGCATTGTTGGTTTCACTGCCTAAAGTCATATTGGCAAGTTTGAGCGCTTGATAGGCGTTTTGGTAAACCGTGCCGATTTTATCCTGAATGGATTTTGCTTCATCAATGAGCTGCATCATTTCTCTGACTAAAATATGACGCTTTCTGTCAAGCAGGTCAAAGCCGAGCCTTGCCAATTCAAGACTCTTTTTGTAAGCAATCAGATTTCCTTTTGTTGCAAAAACTTGTTGTGCCATACCTTAACCGTTCTGTGCCGCTTTTATCGGTTCATAATACTTTTTGAGTAAGTCTTTATCAAGCCTGTCAAGTTCGCTCTCGGGCAGAATGGTCAATAATTCCCACCCGAGGTCAAGCGTTTCTTCTATCGTGCGGTTCGCATTATAGCCTTGGTTAATAAAGCGCTCTTCAAAGGCTTCACCGAATTTGAGCAATAATTTATCGTTGGGTGAGAGTTCATCTTCACCGATAACGGAGGCAAGCGCCTTCGCATCTTGTACTTTTGAATAACTTGCAAACAACTGATTGGCGAGGTCTTGGTGGTCGGCTCTGGTATAGCCTTCACCGATACCGTCTTTCATCAATCTTGAAAGAGAGGGGAGTACGCTTACCGGCGGGTATATGCCCATAGTATCCAGCGCTCTGTCGAGCGTGATTTGCCCTTCC
>SVOD01000181.1 GCA_015066575.1 Oscillospiraceae bacterium | reverse complement strand
GTTGCGCAAAGCCGGAGAAATTATTCCCGAAGTGCTACGCGTTGCCAAACATAACGAGAGTAAGGGTATCTATCAACTGCCCGACACTTGCCCTTCCTGCGGTTCACCTGTCTATCGGCTTAATGATGAAGCGGCACTGCGGTGTTTTAATGACAAGTGTCCCGCACAAACTGTGCGTGTGCTCATTCACTTCGCTTCCAGAGATGCCTATGGTATAGAGGGGTTGGGCGAAGCGATTGTGGAGCTTTTAGTCAAAAACGGCTTAATTGCTTCTCCCGAAGACATTTTTAAACTCAAAGAAGAGGATTTACTCGCGCTGGAAGGTTTTCAACGAACTTCTGTTAACAACCTGCTCACCGCTATTGAAAAGAGCAAAGCCAACGACCTTGCAAAACTGATTTTTGCTTTGGGTATTCGCCATATCGGTGCGAAGAATGCGGCGCAACTTGCCGTGCATTTCGGCACGATGGATGCTTTAATGGAAGCGACGCAGGAAGAAATTCTCGCCATTGAAGGTTTCGGTGAAATTATGGCAAAGAGTGTGGCGGAATTCTTTGCAACAGAGCAAAACAGAGCGATGATAGCTTCTCTCAAGGATTTGGGCTTGAATATGCAATCACTTGCCACGGTAAAAGATGAGCGATTTAAAGGTCAAACCTTTGTGCTGACCGGTTCTTTGAGTAAATTTACCCGCACCGAGGCTTCCAAGATTATAGAAAGCTATGGCGGTAAGACTTCAGGTTCGGTTTCCAAAAAAACAAGCATTGTGCTTGCGGGTGAAGCAGCAGGCAGTAAGCTGACCAAAGCACAGTCGCTGGGTATACAAATCATCAGCGAAGATGAGTTCGAAGAAATGATAAAATAATTTAACTAATATGCTATTAATAGAGGTAACTATGCAAAAGATTGATGAACTGTTAAAAACGGCAAAAAGAATACACATGATTGGTATCGGCGGCTCCGGTATGTGTCCGCTTGCAGAAATACTGCACACACAGGGCTACACATTGACCGGTTCCGATAACAACGAAAGCGATATTTTAAAGCGCATTCGCGCCATGGGCATTCAAGTAACCATGGGACACAAGCCTGAGAGTGTTGACGGTGCGGATATGGTCATTCATACCGCTGCGGTCAATGACTCCAATCCTGAAGTTGCTTCTGCCAAAGAGAAGGGTATCCCGACATTTGAGAGAAGTATTCTCTTGGGTGCGGTCAGCCGTATGTTCCCGAATACCATCGGCGTTTGCGGTACCCACGGTAAAACAACCGTTACTTCGATGCTTACGCAAATTTTAATGACCGACCAAAAAGAACCGAGTGTGGTTATCGGCGGCAAATTACCGCTTATTAACGCCTATGGCAGAGTAGGCAAAAGTGATATGTTTGTGTGCGAAAGTTGTGAATTCAACGATACTTTTTTACAGTTATCGCCAAAAACCGCAGTTATTTTAAATGTAGATGCCGACCATTTGGAATACTTTAAAACTATGGAGAATTTAAAGGCATCCTTTACGAAATTCGCCTCGATGGCAGACAATGTTATCTATAACGGCGATGATGCCAATACCATTGAAGCAGTCGAAAATATTGCCGATAAGAGCGCCAAGACATTTGTAACCTTCGGTATCGAGGAAAGTAATGATTACTACGCCAAAAGTATTACAATGCAAAACAGTCGCGCGCGGTTCGAAGTGTATAAAAAAGGTGAAAAACTGCTCGATATCAAGTTGCTTGTTCCCGGTAAACATAATGTGTATAACGCTTTAGCGGCGATTGCTTCGGCGGATTTTGAGGGTTGCAGTCTCGAAAATATCAAAAAAGGTGCCGAAAGCTTTGGCGGTGCCGGCAGGCGCTTTGAATTCTTGGCAGAGATTGGCGGTATCACCATTGCCGATGATTATGCGCATCACCCGGCGGAACTTAAGGTTACCCTCGAAGCGGCAATGGATATGGGCTATAAGAGAGTGATTGCTGTTTTTCAGCCCTTTACTTTTTCGCGCACCTTTGACCATTTTGATGAATTTGTGGAAGTGCTGCAAATACCCGACCTGTGTATTATGAGCGAAATTATGGGCTCGCGAGAGATTAATACATACAACATTTACACGAAGGATTTAGCTGAAAAAATCCCCGGCAGTGTATGGTTTAATACTTTTGAAGAAATTGCCGATTATACCGTTTCTATTGCAAAAGAAGGCGATTTAATTATTACACTCGGCTGCGGCGACATTTATAAAGCGGCAAAAATGATGATTGAAAGACTCGACAAATAAGAACCTGAGCCACAGGCTCAGAACCTTGGCGGTCGCACTCTTCGATTGCTCGGCTAAAGGATTTGGCGCGCTGTTCTGCGAACAGCAATTAGGAATTCGGAATGCGGAATTCGGAATTAAAGGGCGACACATTCGCACTTGTTCCGCTTCGCTCTATTGTGAAAATGTAGTCTTTACTCGTAAGTAAAAAAACCTTGTAACAGCTAATGATTTATTATTTCGAGATTGCGAGAAATCTTTAAAATACAAGGCGTAGCCTTGCCACTGAACACTAAACACTGAACACTGA
>SVOD01000067.1 GCA_015066575.1 Oscillospiraceae bacterium | reverse complement strand
GCCTGCCGCATCGGTGGTGCCGGTGGTGTCGTAAATACGAAAGCCCTCATACACCTTGAGTAAATCAAAGTTTTTCATCTCCAGCTCGGGCGAAGCCGCCTTTGCCGTGTTGAAGAAATAGGCTTTGATTTTAGCGTCAGGGTCGCCCTTGATACCGGTAGAAGCGATTTTTTTGTAAGCGGGCTTATACGGCTCCTTGACATATTCAATACCTGCGGCATCCTCTTCCGAAACGGTGGTGCTTTCACCGTTTTGGGCGGTAACGGAAGCGGCGGTTGTCGTCGCACCGGCATTGTGGTGCTTGAGCACAAGCGCTGTTACCAAGCAGCCGATAGCAAGAATAATCGCGATAATTAAGGCAACAATAAGAATTTTTTGCTTCTTTTTGCCGTTTTTCGGCGTATTTTCCTGTGTTTGCACAATATCTGCAGTTTGCCCGTTTTCTTTCTTTTCCATTATAATACCCTTACTTTTAAGATACCTTCACCGGCAACATCTACGCTTCCTTCGAGTGCAATGTAGCAGTACCCGCCTTTGGCGGCTTCGCCGAGCACCTTGCCGGCGCTTCTGACTGCCGCGGCAGCGCTTTCTTTGCAGAATACGCAGGTTTTTGCGCCTTTTTCAAGCGCAACCGGGCTCATATTGACACTGTTTTTAATCGAACCGGTTTCGATGTAATCAATCAGTTGGTCGGCAGCCATCGCTGCGCAATTCTCTTCGCTTTCGGCGCTCGAAGCTCCTAAGTGCGGAATGGCAATCACGCCGTCGACACCCAAAATGCTGTCATCCGGGAAGTCGATAACATAGGCGCTGACCTTGCCGCTTTCAAGTGCGGGAATGAGAGCACTTGTATCCACAATACCGCCGCGCGCGAAGTTAAGAATCTTAACACCGTCTTTACAAGCGGCGAGAGCAGCAGCATCAATCATCCCCTTCGTGGAGTCGTTGAGCGGAATGTGCAGAGAAATGTAATCGCTGTTTTGATAGATTTCATCAATGCTTTTAACAATTTCCACCCCGGCAATTTCCGTGCCCTCCGGCAGGAAAGAGTCGTAGCCGATAACTTTCATGCCAAGCGCCGTTGCCGCTTCGGCAACCTTTCTGCCAATCGCGCCAAGACCGATTAAGCCTAAGGTTTTGCCTAAAATTTCGTTGCCGGCGAATTGGCTCTTGCCCTTTTCGACCAGCTTGCCGACTTCATCACCCTTGCCTTTGAGTGTTTGCGCCCACATCGCACCCTGTACAATCTTGCGCGAGGAAAGGAACAGACCGCAAATGACCAACTCTTTGACCGCGTTGGCGTTGGCACCGGGGGTGTTGAAAACCACAATGCCCTGTTCGGAACATTTCTCAATCGGAATATTGTTGGTGCCGGCACCGGCTCTGGCGATCGCCACGACAGAGGCGGGGATTTCCATATCGTGCATGGAAGCGGAGCGCACGATAACGGCATCGGGCTGCTCAACTTCGCCGCAAACATAAGTGTTTTCATCAAAGCGGCTTAAGCCGACGGGTGAAATTTTATTTAATGTTAAGATTTTTTTCATTTTCATAACTCCTCAAAATATTGTTACTAACCATTATATTATTATAGTGAGCCGTTGTCAATGTGATAAAGTGTATAAAAATCGCTGTAATGCAAACACTACTTTTGCATAATAAAACAAGGGAGGCAGGAAAAGTGAAGAAATCAAGCAAAAAAGCAGTCGGCGCACTCGGCGCGGGCATGGTTGCCGGCATGTCGGTCGGCGCTCTCGGATTATATATGTTTTCCAATCAGCGCAGTGTCAAAAAAGCGGTAAAGAAGGCATCGAAAGTCATCTCGGGGCTTGTCGGCGGGATAGAAGATATGATGTAAAGCCGGGAACACTGTTAACCGTGTAAAAGCAAAAGACTTGCGGTTTTACTTTTTTGTGCTGTCTGAAAAACAGGAGAACCGACCGTCGTTTCCGGCGGCCGGTTCCCTGTTTGTTTTGGTTTTAAATGTATGAGGGGGATTTTGTTTCAAAAAGAAACTTTAGGAGGTGTACCCAAGCTTCTCTGCTTGGTACGGTTATACTATAACCGACAGTTTTGAATAAGGGGTGTACAATTTATGAATTTTTTGTAAATTGAAAAAATGCTTGCATAAACAGCGAAAATTTTCCAACAATAAGCATAGAAAAAGCATTTTTGAAAAGAGGATTAATGATGGAAAACGAAAAGAAGGTATCTTTCTACAAGCGCTTTATGAATTCGCGCGCCTTTTACCCGGTCACCCTGAGCCTGATTGCGGCATTGTGCATCAGCATTTGGGCGATTAATCGCAGCAATAAACTGATGATGACCACGACACCCATTAGCCAAAACAGCATGACAGCGGGTGACTATTTGGATGAGCCGACGACCGCTATTCAAAATACGACCGCAAAAGCCGAGCAAAAGAGCCAAACCACCCAAAAAACCACCTATGCCTATGAAAGCAACAAGGCATATAAAGGTGAATGGCTGTTGCCGGTCGGCGGCAAAATCGGCAAGGATTACTCGGCGGGCAAGTTAATCAAAAGCGCCACCATGGGCGACTACCGCGTGCACGACGGCATAGACATTATTGCCAAGCAGGGCAGCGAAATTCGCGCCGCGAATTCCGGCAAGGTACTCGATGTGTATCGCGATGCGTTTTGGGGCACGGTGGTGGTTGTTGACCACGGCGCGCAAGTGACCGCCAAATACTGTGCGCTCGGCACCGAAACAAATGTTTCCAAAGGTCAGGTCATTGAAAAGGGTGCTGTGTTAGGCACGCTTGCCGTTATCCCCTGCGAGCAAAAGGATGAAAGCCACTTGCACCTGGAAATGCGCGTTGACAACGAGGTGCAGGACCCGCTGGCAGTGATGAATATGCTCAATAAAAGTGAATAAGCGTATCGCTGTCCCCCGTTTTACAACGGGGGCAGTTTTTTGTCTTAAGCGCAGACAAAATCTCCGCTTCTACCGGGGAATGAAAACGCTTGATCAATAACAAAGCCGGCGAGCAAGTCGCAAGCCGACATTCATTTTATTTTTACTTTGTGCTCATGCCGCACGGGCACTTACTTTCCTAAGCGACAGTGAAAGTAAGCAAAGGGTCGCTTAGAACCCTTTCGGTTGGGTTCTAAGGATTCCTTGAAACGACCACGGGGTCTTAAATACTGCTTTTGTTGTTTTTATCTCGACTTACATCTTTAAGACCCCTTTGGATTCCCCCCTAAACTACAAAGCAACGGCATTTTCAAACGCTATGCTTGTGAAAATGTGACCCGTTGCTTTTTCCCTTTGCGGTATATGAAAAACAAGAGAAAAACTGCAACTAAGTGTGGTTGCATCATTTTACATACAGTAGAAAAGGCAAAAATAGGCAGCCGCACGAGAGCGGCTGCCTGAAAAAGTGAGAGAAATTAAGTTTTCGGTAGCCCCTTTAGGGGCTCAGCCTGTAGGCTGCCTTTATAGGGTCTGTGCAAACCACAGGTTTACCGGTGGTACTGATTAATGCAACAAATCAAAAATTTAATGTAACTATATAATCGGTTAAAGGCGGAGCCTTTCCTTCATTAGCACCGCAGGTGCGGCTTCATCAGGCAACCGTGTTGCCGACTTCATTAACGAAGTGTCTTCATTAGCGAAGCGACTTCATTCGGCAAACAGGAGTTTGCCGTTGCTCCACTCTTCACTCTTCACTCTCCACACTCTCGTATGGGGGCTTTCTTGCATTTTCGACATTCATATGATAAAATCTATTAAATAATATTTTTTTTATAAAAATGAATGGCGGAGTCGTAATGAAAGCAACCAAGCAATCTAAAAAAGTGCCAAAAAAGGTCAAGAGAATGCAATCCTTTAAAGATATCATACAAGAGGGGTTCCTTGCGCTGTTTGGTGACGATATCAAGATGCACGAGCAAAATCTCTTTGAGCTGTTTGCGCTCAAGAGCGATGAGAACGCGCGCTTGTTTCTCGATTTGCATACGGGGAAGCTCTATTTACATAACGGTGCGCAATATCTTGCTGTCGATTACAGCGAGCTGCCCGATTTTTTAAAAAACGGCGGCAAGGGCTCCGGCAAATATAAGCATTTAAACGAAAAGAATTGGCACGAGCTGACCGATAAGCAGCGCGCGCAGGAGATTTTTGAACAGCACTACCCGAGCGCTGTCGAGCGCGTTTACCCGACCGGTGTCACCCCGCCGGATTTTGAAGCGTATTATATCAAAACGGCAAACGGGGTTAATGAAAAAAGCGTATATTTGCGCTGTGTGGGGCAAGACCGGTGGCGTATCTTTTTTGCGGGGACCTATACCGGCGCTCTGCCGCTGGAAACTTACAGTTGCTCCGAGTATGTTTTGCGTGATTTGTTGACCGGAAAAGACCGCCGTAGCAAGAGTGGTGAAATAGATTGTTGCGATAGGCTTTTGGGAATTGATGAAGTGCAATATTTGAGCGCTTTTATGCCGAATGTACACGCGGCAAAGCGCCCGAAAGCGCTTGCCTGCGCCGAGGATGAGAGCGGTGCATTGGTGACCGCCTACTACTGGAAGGGGGGCAAGAGTGTTGCCTGTGCGGATGAAGATTATGTAAGCGGTCTGTTTGCCGCGCTCGAAGAAATTGCGCGCTGTTCCGTGCTTTTGGAATTTCCGGAACAGGAAGAAGCGCCCGCACAAGAGCTGCCGGCGGCAGAAGAAGCTGCGGAAGAAAGCACACAAACAGAGCAAAAGCGAGAGCCTGCGGCGAAAACGGCGTCCCAATTGCAGGCGGAAACGATAGAACAGGAGCCGGCGGCAGAAGAACCGGAACCGAAAGTAACGGAAGCCCTTGCCGAGGCAGCGGAGGATGCAGAGCGGGAAACGGCAGACCAAACCGTTGAAGAAGGACAACCCGAATCAGAGCAGGAACCCGCCCGAGTGCAGGAAGCGCTTGACCGGGAAAAACCTGCCAAGAAAGAAAAGCGCGGGCTGTTCGGGCGCCGCAAAAAGCGCAAAAACGAGGTTTCTGCCGAAGAAGCGGCGGAAGAAGCAGCCGAGGAAGCAGCAGAACCCGTATCCGCAGCAGTCGAAGAAGCTGCCGCGCGAGAGGCAGAGCCCGAAGCTGTTGAAGAAATCTCGGAAGAAGCGGCGGAAGAAGCTGCCGAAGAAACAGCAGAACCCGTATCCGCAGCAGTCGAAGAAGCTGCCGCGCGAGAGGCAGAGCCGGAAGCAACAGAAAAACTTGTCGAAGAGGCGGCAAAGCTTGATGAGGCAGAGGACTCTGCTCAAGAAGATACAAAAACTGTTGCAGAAGAACCGGAGCTTAAAGTTGTAGAACCCGAAGCGCAGGTCTCTGTTGAAGAAGCAGTAGAATTCGCGGTAGTAGAAGAAACTACCGCAAAGATAGCAGAACCGGAATTACCGGAAGCAGCTGTTGAAAAAGCGGAGAAAATCGAGACACCCGCTCAACTCGCGAAGAAAGAAAAGCGCGGCTTATTCGTGCGCCGCAAAAAGCGCAAGCAGCAAGAAGAAATCAGCGAAGTTGCTATTCTGTCGCCGGTAGCGGAAGCATCTGCAGAAGCAACCGAGTCGGAAGTGGCAGAAGAATCGGTTGCAGAAGCAACCGAGCCGGAAGTAGCGGAAGAATCGCTTGCAGAAGCAGCCGAGCCGGAAGTGGCAGAAGAATCGGTTGCAGAAACAACCGAGCCGGAAGTGGCAGAAGAATCGGTTGAAGAAGCAACCGAGCCGGAAGTGGCAGAAGAACCCGCTGAAGCAGTAGCAGAGCCGGAAGTAGCGGAAGAACCCGCCGAAGCAGTAGCAGAGCCGGAAGTAGCGGAAGAATCCGCTGAAGAAGCAACAGAACCGGAAAAGGTGAAAAAAACTGCCAAAAAGCAGGAGAATTTGCCTTTACAAATCAAGCGTCGGAAGGGCACCAAAGCGGCAAAAGCCGGTAGCGCAAGAGCGGCGGATTATGATTTACCGCAACGCATGAGCGCCTATGCGGCAGCCGGCAAAAAGAAAGCCATTAAGAAAGAAATTATCGCAGTATTGCCCGATTGCCCGCTGATTGTGCCGATTAGTGCCTCCAATATCGAAACCGACAAAATCGTCTATATTTCCAAGCAGGCAAGCGCACTGTGCGGCGAAAAAATCGTGCCCTTTGTGCTGATGGCAGATAAAGTGCCGCTGTTGCCTGCAGAAGAGAACAATGCGCAGCGCCAAGGCGTGATGGTGAAAACCGTAGTCAACAGAGGCAAAACGTATATTCCCGTGTTTGCCGATTTTAAAACAGCTGTGCGCATTTTCGGCACATCCGAAAAATTCGGTGTGTTTACCTTAAAAAACATTCTTTCCCACATTGCCCACAACGAGAACGTGCAGGGCATTACCATCAATCCCGGTGAGGTTAACCTCAAACTGACAAAAGAGGACTTTGAAGAAAATGAATAAGGTGCATTTTTGTGCCAAAAATACCGCAACCCGAAAAGCGCTGCGGTATTTTTTTATAAAAAGACAATTTTTTATAGGCAAATTGCCAAAAAAGGGTGTCCGACAGTCGGTTAAGCCTGCCAAATTTGCCAAAATTTAAAAAAGTTAAAAGTAGCACTTTACAACTTTAGCACAATAAAGTATAATGGTAACACATTAAATTGTCGCACTGCGGCATGGAAAAGGAGAAAAAAGATGAAAAAGATTTTAGCGATTGTTCTTGTAGCAGCGTTGTTGCTTTCCTTCGCGGCATGTTCCTCCAAGAAAACGGATGATACGACAAAAGCAGCAGAGGCAACTGAGCAGAAAACTGCAGAAACCGTTGCCGATGTGGAAGCAATTAAGGCTGCGGGAAAGATTGTTGTGGGTATCACCGACTATGCGCCGATGGACTTTAAAGACAAAAACGGCGAATGGACCGGATTTGATGCGGAGTTTGCAACTATCGTTGCCGAAAAACTCGGTGTAAAGGTTGAGTTTGTTGAAATTGACTGGGACAATAAGTTCCTTGAGCTCAAAACAAAATCCATTGACTGCATCTGGAATGGTATGACCATTACAGACGAGGTCAAAAACAATTCCAACTGCACAAAGCCCTATGCCAAGAACGAGCAGGTTGTTGTCATTGCAAAGGACAAAGCGGCTAACATTAAGAGCGTTGAAGATTTGAAAGACCTCACATTTGCAGTTGAAAAAGGCTCCGCCGGCGAAACTGCCGCTGCCGACAATAAGTTGAAGACAACAGCTGTACAGAATCAAACCAACTGTTTACTGGAAGTGAAGGCAGGTTCTGTAGATGCCTGCATCATTGACAGCACGATGGCTGATACAATGACAGGTGAGGGCACTTCTTATGCAGACCTTACAAAGTCTCTCTCTTTGACCAAAGAGGAATACGGCATCGGTTGCCGCATCGGTTCCGATTTGACCGACCAGCTTAACACCTATATTGATGAGTTGAAGGCAGATGGCACTTTGGCAAAGCTCGCTGAGAAGTATGAAATCGCTTTGGCAGATTAATCAACATATCATCAACACACAGTTTTAATCAAGGTAGGTCGAGTTATCGGCCTACCATAGATTATCTTTAGAGACAAATTTTCGGGTGATGAGGTGAAACTATGGGAACAGCAACGTTGCTCTCGGTAACGGAAAATCTATTTGTCAACGGTTTTTTGATGACCATGAAGCTGTTTGGCATGACATTGCTTTTTGCTATCCCCCTGGGGCTGATTATCTCTTTTGGTTTAATCAGCAAATTCAAACCGCTGCGCTTAGTAGTAAACTTTTTAGTGTGGGTTATCAGGGGCACGCCGCTGATGCTGCAATTAATTGTTGTGTATTACGGTCCCGGTTTGATTTGGGGCGGCGAGCTGTTGGAAAGATTTAATGCGGTCTTAATTGCTTTTGTTATCAATTATGCCTGTTATTTTGCCGTTATCTATAAGGGCGGAATCGAGTCGATTTCACAGGGGCAGTATGAAGCGGGACAAGTTCTCGGTATGACAAAAGCGCAAATTTTCTTTAAAGTCATACTTTTGCAGGTAATTAAGAGAATTCTTGCACCAATGAGTAATGAAATTATCACATTGGTGAAGGATACCTCTTTGGCAAGAATCATCGCCGTTTATGAATTGATATTTGTGGCGCAAGACTACATTAAGACGGATGGCATTATCTGGCCGCTGTTTTACACGGCGGTATTCTATCTGCTGTTCTGCGGTCTGTTGACCTTGCTCTTCAATTTCTTTGAGAAAAAGTTGGATTATTTCAAGAGTTAAAGGAGGGTCAAGATGTCAATTTTAGAAGTAAAGAATTTATGCAAATCCTTTGGTAATAACGCTGTACTCAAGGGCGTTAGTTTTACCCTCGAAAAGGGCGAAGTGCTCTCGATTATCGGCTCATCCGGCGGCGGCAAAACCACACTGCTTCGCTGTTTGAACTTTCTGGAATTTGCCGAAGAAGGGAAAATTATTGTAAACGGTGAGGAAATTTATAACGGTGTAAAGAATTCCAAGCACAATGAAAAAGAATTGCGCTTAAAGCGCCTGCATTTCGGCTTGGTGTTCCAGCAGTTTAACCTCTTTCCGCAGTACACGGCAAAAGAAAATATTATGCTTGCCCCGAAGCTGATGGGCATCGAAAGCAAAGAGCAGATTGAAGCCGAAACCGATGCACTCCTCGCGCGCGTGGGACTTACGGATAAAGCGGATTATTATCCCTGTATGCTTTCGGGCGGACAGCAGCAGAGAGTGGCGATTGCGAGAGCGCTGGCAATGAAGCCGGATATCCTGTGTTTTGACGAGCCGACCTCGGCGCTCGACCCGGAGTTGACCGGTGAAGTGCTCAAGGTTATTAAGGGCTTAAAAGACTCCGACACCACAATGATTGTGGTCACACACGAAATGGGCTTTGCCCAAAATGTTTCGGATAAGGTCATTTTTATGGCGAAGGGTGTCATTGAAGAAATGGGTACACCCGAGGAAGTGTTTGAACATCCGAAAAGTGACATTACAAAAGCGTTTTTAGCAAATGCGACAGAATAAAAGGAGCCCGCGAGGGCTCCTTTTATTCTGCAAATAAGGATTTGTGGAGCTGTTCAAAGCATGCTTTGAACAGCAGTTTGGAGTTTGAAGAGTGGAGTTTGGAGTTAAGGGAGGGCTCTGCCCTCACCCGAATTGTAAGTGCCGCAAGCGGCACGGTTATAGGATTTATAATCGGGTGCGGGTGTCCCGCCCACAACTTCACTCTCCACACTCCACACTCCTAACTCAAATAAGGATTTGGGAGCCCGCAAGGGGCTCCACAAATCCTTATTTGTCGCGTGAAACGCGGTACACCTTTACCCCATGCCGCGGCACGGTGGCGGTGATGGTTTCACCATCGGTTTCCTCACCTGTCCACAGCTCGCGGGTACGGAAAGCGCCGCCCTGCGGCAAACCGTAATAGTCATCGGCAAGCAGTTTCTTGATATCAAACGACACTTTTTTTTCACCGCCGCGCTTATTGAAAAAGCACAGTGCAATATCGCCGTTTTCCAAGGGCCTGGCGAGAATATCCGCTCTGCCCCATTTCACTCGCTTGGCAGGCTTTGCCAAAGCGTCACCGTCAATATCAATTAATGCACGGTTGGTTACGATTTGAAGGGTGTGGTTTGCGCTGTCCGGCTTGCCTTCGGCAGTCACAAAGCCGCGAATATCATTGCCTAGCACCAAAGGCGCCGCCATCATGCACCACAGGGAGAAGTGGGCTTTGTTTTCTTCATATGACAATGTGCCGTTACCGACCTCCAGCATATCGGGGTCATTGTAATGCCCTTTGTTTGCATATTGCCAAATGCGAATGTTGTGAGAGTAAATATGCAGTATGCTTGACCAACTTGCGCGGATATCCGGCGTGGTGCGCCACATGTTGCCGGCTTTTTTGCCCCAAAAATACGGGCGGCTCATACCCCATTCGCAAATGGAATAGACAATCGGCTTTTTGCCCTGTGTCGCTTTTTTGAGCGCCATTCCCATGCGCCGGTATTGCAAAAAGGCGGCATCGGCAAAACTGACAATGGGGTTACCGATTTCAATGCGGTTTTCTCCCTGTTCGAGTTCGATGACCGCCTGTACTCTGCCGAAGGGCGTTAAGCCCTTGACAAGCGGGAAGAGCACTTCAAAGAATTTTCCGCCGGTTTTGAGCAACAAATAGGGGGCTTTTTTTACTTTGCGCTTGCGGTAGCAAACGGTAAGGATGTATTCACCTCTGTGCTCTGCATTGACCGTGAAGAGTGCTTTGCCGGAATTGTGGGAAAGAAACCCCATTCCTTTACCGCTTTTGAGGCGCTTATCTTTCACGGTGCGCCCCATGCCGCTGTACTGCACATCATCGGGTGTGATACGGCAAAACGGCGTTTTGCCTTTTTCGGAAAATTCCAGGCACTCAATGAGCGGCGCCACGCCGGATTCAACCTTATGGTGACAGAAATCGTATTTAAAAAACTCCGCGCCCCATTCGGCAAGTGAGGCGGCGTCGGTATCTTCATTGCCCAGAGAAGCCGGTAAATCCTCACAGGTGAGAGCGCCGTTGGAGGTATAAAGCCCGACCTTTAAGCCTTTTTCGTTAACCTTTTGGATGAGTGCACCCATTCCGGAGGGAAACGCCGAAAAATCCGGCTGCAATCTGCCGTTGAGGTCGCGCAAGGAGGATTGCCAGCAGTCGTCGATATTGATGTAGGTATAGCCGGCATCCTTCAAGCCGGATTGCGCCATGGCTTCGGCAGATTCCAAAATGATATTTTCATTGATGTTTTGTGCAAAGGTATTCCAACTCGACCAACCCATAATCGGCTTTTCCAGCGGGACGGCATAATCCTCAAATTGTGTCACATCGAGGGTGATTTTGCGAATGAAAAAAAGCCTTTTCATGGCGCAAAACGGGCATCTTCCCCTTGCTTTTGTCACAAAAAACCAAATAATAAAAGCAGCAAGCAGAATGGCAGCAAAAACGATTAAAAATGTGAGCATAACAGTTCCTCCCTCACAGCATTTTCGGCATTTTGCTTTGGGCGCGATGCCGAAAAAAGTTTATATAATATAATAATAGCATATTCGTGGAATTTTGCAATCTTTCGTATAGAAAATTTTGTAGTGCAAAAAATAATAACAGGTGAAAAAAATGCTCAAAGGAATTGCGGTTTCGGGAGGTTTTGCCATTGGGAAAATTCTAAAACTCGAAGAAAAAACAGTAGAATATGCCCCGCGCTCACGCCTGCAGGCAGAGGAAGAGCTCTTGCGCTTTGAGCGGGCGCTTGCGGTGTTTACCCGCCGCGCGGAGCAGTCTGCCGGCAGAATTCGCAGCATTGCCGGCAAGGCAGAGGCAGATATTTTTACGGGACATATTTATATGGCGCGCGACCCGCTTATCGGCAAGGAAATACGCCGCAAAATAGCGCTCGGCTACAGCACGGAAATGGCAATGGAGAGCGCCTGCGACGGATGGATTGAAGATTTTTCGAGCGCCCGCTCCGAAATAACACGGCAAAAGGCTGCCGATATTCGAGACATTAAAAGTGCAGTTCTAAATATTTTAGCGGGAACCGAAAAGGAAAATAAAAAAATCCCCTTCGGCTCGGTTGTGGCGGCAAGGGAATTAAAACCTTCGGCGGTTTTGTTTTTGGATAAGCGGCGTACGGTGGCGGCAGTGTGCGAACAGGGCTCGCGCCGGGCGCACTTTGCGGTGCTTGCGGCGGCGATGGGCATCCCTGCCGTGATGGGTGTGCGTGCGTTGATGGAGCATATTCGCGACGGACAGCGTGTAATAGTGGATGCGAATAAAGGCGAGATTATTCCTATCGACAAATAAGGATTTGTCGCGCTCTCTGAGCGCGCAAATCCTTATTTGAGTGTTCAGTGTTCAGTGTTTAGTGTTCAGTAGCAAGGCTACGCCTTGCTTTTTTT
>SVOD01000180.1 GCA_015066575.1 Oscillospiraceae bacterium | reverse complement strand
GCACACAAGCTCAACCACTGCATGGGTGAAGCGCTGCTTGCCAAGTACATGGGCAAGAAAAAGGTGATTGCCGAAACCGGCGCGGGGCAGCACGGTGTGGCGCTTGCCACGGCAGCCGCGTATTTCGGCTTGGAGTGTGACATTTATATGGGCAGTGTCGACATTAAAAAGCAGGCACCGAATGTGGCGAGAATGCAGCTGCTCGGTGCTCGCGTGGTTGAAGTGACCCACGGCTTAAAGACACTCAAAGAAGCGGTGGATGCCGCTTTTGAAGCTTACAGCAAAGAGTATAACGATGCCATTTACTGCATTGGTTCCGTGCTGGGCCCGCATCCCTTCCCGATGATGGTCAGAGACTTTCAAAGTGTGGTCGGCATTGAAGCGCGCGAGCAGTTTTTGGAAATGACCGGGCACCTGCCCGACAGTATTGTTGCCTGCGTGGGCGGCGGCAGTAATGCGGCGGGACTGTTTGCGGGTTTCCTGAATGACCCGGTGGAAATTTACGGTGTTGAGCCGCTCGGCAGAGGCAAGAAGCTCGGTGACCACGCGGCAAGCCTGACCTACGGCAGCGAGGGCGTGATGCACGGGTTTAATTCCATTATGCTCAAGGATGAAGCGGGTGAACCGGCACCGGTTTACTCGATTGCCAGCGGGCTCGACTACCCCTCCTCGGGACCGGAACACGCGTTCTTAAAAGACCTTGGCAGAGTCAAGTATGATATCGTGGACGATGAAGAGACACTCGATGCTTTTTATAAACTCTCGCGCCTGGAGGGCATTATTCCCGCTATCGAGAGTTCTCACGCCGTCGCATATGCGATGAAGCTGGCAAAGCGGATGGACCACGGTTCCGTGCTTATCAACCTCTCCGGCAGGGGTGATAAGGATATGGATTATATTATCGAAAAATACGGCATTAGAAAATAGGATTTAATGTAATGAAAGCCTTTACGCGCTGATGTGTAAAGGCTTTTTATATACAATTTGCGCGCCGTTTGTAGCTTAGGCAACAGAGCGCCGCCGGGGTGTTGATTAGGCTACAAATCGGGGGTAATTTGCATATAGGCAAAAAAGACTTTTCATGCTATAGTAAAGATGCAATCAGAGAGAAGCAGTTAGAAAAATTGATATCCAGGAAGCGTTTTTGCTATATTCTCTTTTCTTCCTTTCATTCAGACAGCCGATGCGGAATACTGCATCGGTTGTCGTTTTTTTATCACGATGTTTGGTTGTTGCGCTGTGTTTTCATACGCCCAAATGGCTATGTTCATGCAATTATGGTGAAAAAGATGCGATTTGACGGCTACCACTTTTCTTTTTTGTTTTTTTGTGATATGATAAATAGTAAGCTTTCCGTAGGTGTTCACCTTAGCGTGGTAAAACTGAACCGATTACGATACGATAGAAGGATACATAATGCTTAAAGAGTATATATTGCAAAATTGGTCGCTGATTATGGTTTTATCGGCATTTGCCGTAGCACTGCATATCACGGTGTTTTTGGATAAAAAAATCATTCGGCGCATGTATGTTTTAATTGTTGCCATATTCTTGCTCTCGATTGCCGTTTTTGTGGAGTTTGAAGTCGCCGTTACTCCGCAGTACAGGATGTTGCGCAGCATACTGATGGCAATTCGCTACAGCGCAACCCCGTTTATTATCGCACAGCTTATCTATACACTTGTTAAAAAACAGGCGTGGTATATCTTTATTCCCGCAATCGCTCTGGCGGTGGTTGATGCGGTTTCGATATTTACCGGCATTGTCTTTAACATCGGGGCGGATAACAGCTTTTCGCGCGGCGTGCTCGGCTACCTTCCCTTTATTGTTGTAGGGCTTTATTGCGTTCTTTTGGTCTATTTTCTTATCAAAAGAAGCAACAAGAAGTGGATGGAGATGATTCCTATTATCTTTTTGAGCCTGGCATTACTTTCTCAACTTATTTTTCCGTTTATCTACGGCAGTGATTATGCAAAGATTTTCTGCCCGACCCTCGGCACCGCACTCTTTATCTACTATGTGTTTGAAATCCTGCAGCAAACAAAAAAAGATTCCCTCACCGGCTTGCTCAACCGGCATGCCTATCACGCCGATATTTGTATGAATCCCGATGAAATTACGGCGCTTATCTCTATTGATATGAACGGGCTCAAGGATATTAACGACAATCAGGGGCATACCGCCGGCGACGAAGCGTTGCTGACACTGGCGCTTTGCTTTTCACGCGCGCTCAAAAGCAGGCAGTACGCTTACAGAATCGGCGGCGATGAGTTTGTTATCCTCTGCCGCAGAACCTCGCAGCCCGAAATGATGCAGCTTGTCGAGCGCATAGAGAAATCCGTCGCTGACACCGACTATAACTGTGCTCTCGGCTACAGCTATGCCGCAGTCGGCAAAAAATCGATTGAAGATATGCTCAGAGAGTCGGATGCGATGATGTATGCCGCCAAGGACCGCTATTATGAGCAAAGCGGTGCAAACAGGCGCCGCCACAGTCAAAGCGAATAGGTATAAACAGTGAGCGCACATTTGTGAAAGATAAGTGTTATTTCGTACAACACCTTTAAAAAAAACTCGGTAAAACTAACGCTTTGGGGCACCCTCAATAAAGAGGGACAGGTTTTTGCGTTGTTCTTTCATCCGCCTAAGCGATAAAAAATCCCTTGAATACGGAAAGTATG
>SVOD01000066.1 GCA_015066575.1 Oscillospiraceae bacterium | reverse complement strand
CTTTAGCAGCAGGTGTGCTTACCGCCTCATCAAAGACTACGCGCACTTTATCGACTCCTGCAGGATACACGGTAGCGGGTTGTTCCTGCTGATTATACCGCAGTCTGGCTTTAATATGCAGTGGCTCATTGAGAGTTTCTATCGCAATCCAATTCATATGGTCTGCATACACTTCTTTGCATACCAAATCTTCTTTATGACACAGGACTACTTCGTTTTTTTCAATATCTTTTTTGCACACATACATCGGTCGGGGCAATGCCAGTCCCAAACCTCTGCGCTGACCCACTGTATATCGGATAATACCTTTGTGTTCACCTAAAACATTTCCCTGTAAGTCCACAAAATGTCCGTGTGCATAAACCTTTTTGCTAAACTGCTCAATAAAGGCCGCATAGTCACCATCGGGAATAAAGCAAATATCCTGGCTTTCCTGCTTATGCGAATTGACAAATCCGTTTTCTTGAGCAAGAACTCTTGCTTCGGCTTTCGTATAGTCACCAAGCGGAAAACGAATATGAGATAACTGCTCTTGCGTCAAATTATATAACACATAGGACTGATCCTTGGTTAAATCTTTCGCCTTTTTGAGAAGCAGTCTGCCGCTTTGTTTGTCTTTTTCAATACGAGCGTAATGACCGGTCACGACATAATCAAAACCGAGTTCATTCATCTTATCGAATAAGCGCTCGAACTTTAAATGCTTATTACATTCTATACATGGATTTGGTGTCGCACCGCATTCATAAGAGCGCACAAAAGGTTCTATGACCTGCTCACGAAATTCATCTTTAAAATTAAACACATAAAACGGAATACCCAATTTTGCGGCTACTGCTCTTGCATCCTGAGTATCGTCACTGGAACAGCAGGTTTTTGTGATGCCGACATCATCAATATCATACAGCTTCATCGTAGCACCGATACAGCTGCAACCGTTTTGCAGTGTCAGCAATGCCGCTACCGAGGAATCTACTCCCCCGCTCATGGCAATGATAGCTTTGTTCATAGTCCTATTTTAGAATAAAAATCCTTTATTTCATCAAAATCTTTGTGGTGGAAGGAACCGACAGTCTTTAAGCGCTGTCGAATTGTCCCCTTATAATCAAAAGCACGTTTAATCCAGTAATACGGCACTTTATACTTTTTCTCTTTTACATCCGGATAGTGAATTGCCAATCGCTCCGCATTCGGAAAAACTGCCGAAATATACTTATTTCTCTTGCCGAATTCGGTGCGGTTATAGTCGAAAATGACGCCGGAACCATAGGAACCAAAACCGAGAACATATTCCTCATAAGTCTTAGTGATATCACTTGCCGGACCGCCGTTAAACCAATAATCCGTTAATTTAACGGATTCTTCATGAAACTTCGTGAGTTTAAATTTTTTGAGTTTAAGCGCCACATATTCTTCATCCAAATCCAATATATCGCGCAGAACCTTTATATCCATATAAAACTTTACACCGGCGCCGGATTCGTAAAAATGCTGGGCTAAATGGCAAAAATGGAATAAATAAAAGTCCTCATTTGTCATGGTATATTCCAATCCGTCTACCGTAATGCCGTGAATAAACGGATTATATTTAAAGTTTTTACCGATTTTAGTTAATGGTGAAAGCAGCTCTTTATGCATTTCAATTTCCATATAGGGCATTTTTTTATAAAAATCGGCATTAATAGAGGAAAAAGTTAAGTTATAACCGTTATCATAGAATAATTCACGCACCCTATCGGTATAACCCGGTTGATAATAAATATCAATGTCCGCAGCTGAGCGCAAAACCTCAAGCGGATACATTTTTCTGGTGATGATTCCCTTCATCAGCATATAGGGTATATTATTCTCGCGAAATTGACTGAGCAGGTCTTCTAATTGGCTGTTTTCTATATCCTGCTTCGCTTGTGCATCATGAAATGTTTGTGCAAATTTTTCCCTTTCTTCTTCAGGTAAAAAGTCGGTATCTTTTAAAGCCAAATATACATTGGTTTCAACGCCGTTTTGCCTGGAAAAGCGGTACAGTTTTTTCCAATCAACATCTTCAGCAGGCTGCGGAGCACTGCTCAAATTCAAACTGCTGTTAAGACACTCTATTAAATATTTTTTGTAATATTCAATCATTTTGATGCTCCTTGCGTTTCTTTATTAAATTATAACATAGGAAAAGATGAATGTAAATTGCATAATCGCCCTTTTTTTGCCAAAAATAATAAAAAAGAAAGGATGATTATGATGAATCAATATCAAGGAACACAAACAGAGCAAAACTTAAAAGAAGCCTATGCCGTTGAGAGCAAAGCGAGAAATAAATATACATTTTTCGCTACTACTGCCAAAAATGAAGGCTATGAGCAGATTGCGGATATTTTTTTAAAAACTGCCGATAACGAGCGAGAACATGCAGAAATGTGGTTTAGCGAATTAGGCGGCATTTCCAACTGCTTGGAAAATTTAAACTCCGCTGCACAGGATGAAAATAAAGAATGGAGTGAGATGTACGAAACCTATGCCAACCAGGCTCAGCAAGACGGTTTTTCGGAATTGGCGGATAAATTCAGAGCAGTTGCGTCAATTGAAAAAACTCACGAAGAGCGATTCCGTGCCTTGATTGAAAACATTCAAGCACAACAGGTTTTTCAAAAGCAGTGCGAGCACACTTGGGAATGCAGAGCCTGCGGACACAGGCTAACCGATAAACAAGCGCCGCTTTCCTGCCCGGTTTGTTCCCACCCGCAGTCATTTTATCAAATCTTATGTGAAAATTATTAAAAAATGATATTTTTGTGGCGAAATTCGTTTTTTTATGCTAAAATGGAAGAAATACTCAATGGAGGTATTTCTCATGTCACAGTGGGATAAAGATTATCTTGCACTTTGTAAAAAAATAATAGATACCGGTGTGGAAGTGGAAAACCGTACAGGCATCAATACCATTAAAGTACCTTCGCATCATTTTCACTTTAAACTGTCGGAGGAATTTCCGATTTTAACTACAAAGCAGCTTTTTATCCGCCAGGCAGTTTTGGAAATGCTGTGGATTTACCAAGCGCAATCCAATGATGTGCGCTGGCTGCAAGAGCGTAATGTGCATATTTGGGATGAATGGGAAATTGATGAAGACGGCATTTGGACTGCTACGCAATTATTGCCCGATGAAAACGGTGCGCTCAAAAAACAACAAATTCACAAACAATTTCCCAAGGAATTTGCCCATACTATCGGCACTGCTTACGGCTACATTGTCCGCAAGTTTCAAATGACACAAGAATTAATCGATAAAATAAAAAACCATCCCGAAGACAGACGGATGGTGATGACACTGTGGCAAAACGACTACTTGAATACAGCTGTTCTGCCATCTTGTGTATGGTCCAGCGAATGGGATGTAACGGATGGGAAGCTGAACTGCTGGGTGCACCAGCGCTCTTGTGATGTGCCGCTTGGTTTACCTTTTAATGTGACACAATACGCAACCCTCCTGTGTATGCTCGCCAAGGTTTGCGGTTTGCAGCCGGGTACAATGGATTGGAGCATTAAGGATGCACACATTTATGTCAATCAGATTGACGGCATTCGCGAGCAAATCGCGCGATTTGAAGAAAAGGGCGATTTCCCTGCTCCGAAGTTATGGTTAAATCCGGAGGTCAACGATTTCTTTGATTTTGATAATTCGAAAGATTGCAAAGATATTCAATTGCTTGATTATCAACATATGGGTAAAATTTCTTTCCCGATTGCACAGTAGGAGTTATGTATGAGTATTGCTATGATTGCCGCCGTCGGCAAAAATCGAGAACTCGGTAAAAATAATGATTTAATATGGCATTTTAAAGAAGATATGGCTTTCTTTAAAAAAACCACTACCGGCTCAACTGTCATTATGGGCAGAAAGACTTTTCTTTCTCTACCCCGCGCACTTCCGAATCGGCGCAATATTGTTATTAGCAGAAATTCGGATTTTGCCCCGGCGGGCGCAGAAACAGTCGCAAGTATTGAAGAAGCTGTAAAACTTGCAGGCAATGAAGCTGTTTTTATTATCGGCGGAGCCCAAATATATGAGGCATTTTTACCGCTTGCCGACACTCTCTATTTAACGGAAATTGATGATAGTTGCAGCAATGCCGACACCTATTTTCCTGCGTTTGATAAATCACTTTATCAAAAGGAATTGCTTAGTGCGCACTGCGAAAATAACATCACTTTTAAACACATAAAATATATAAGAATATAGGTAAAGGCACCGAGATAATTTTTCGGTGCCTTTTGACTATATGAAAAGCCTGAGAAGTATTGCCAAATACCCGAATACCGGTTTATCGGCAATATAGCTGTCAAATTGCGGGAAAACCATACGCAAAGGTGCCGCCTTAACATCTTTTCCGGCTATAACGGGCACACTGCCGACAATTCTTTCGTTATAAGTAAATACTGCTTTTCCGAGCGTTTCCCCTTTCCTGATAGGTGCCGGTAACGCATTTGCATCCATTTTAAAACTGATTCGGAAAGCATTGGCTTTTGCACCTTTCGGTACAATCGCGCTTGCGGTACTTTTCGCAGTAACCGGTATATCTATCGTTGCGCCGCCGCTAACCGCTGCATATCCCAAAACATCTTCCGCCCCGCATATCGCGCGCTTTTCAAAGCTCTTAAAGCCCCATTCAAAGAGATTTTTCGCATCGATATAGGACATGGCAATCCATTTATCATCAATTTTTTTGGCAACCGATTTGAGCACAATCGCAAGAAATGTGATATGCTTATTTTCCGCCATGGTAATCAGGCAATTTCCCGCTTCTTTCGTATAACCGGTTTTTATCCCTTTGGCATAGGGATAATAATAATCGTCTAAAAGCGGATGCAGCATACGATTTGTGTGGTAAAATGTTGAACCGTTATAGTCAAACGAAGTAGCGGTTGCTATTCTTTTAAAGGTACTGTTTTTCAGCGCTGCAGAAGTTATTTTTAGCAAATCGGTCGCAGTGGTATAGTGATTGTCATCATGCAAACCGTCGGGATTAACGAAGTGCGTATTTTTACAACCGACGGATTTTGCCCAATCATTCATCATTTTGCTAAAGCCTTTTACACTGCCTCCTACCGCCTCGGCAAGCACCTGACAGGCATCACACGCCGAAAAAAGCATACTCAAATATAACAGCTCTTCATAGCTGATTGTTTCGCCTTCTCTTAAATAGGCAATTTGTGAGCCGGTATTGATTTGCGACTCGACAGCGGCTTTTGAAACCGTCACATTCCGGCTTAAATCTTTCACCTGATTAATTGTAACTATGGCTGTGACAATTTTTGTTAACGAAGCGGGATAAAGCACTTCGTCGGCATTGCGCTGTGCCGCAATTGATACCGTGCCTTCATTAAGTGAAGCTAAAATATAGGCATGTGCTTCTATTCTTTGATTAAGTGCTTTTAATGAATTGTCCTGCTTTGCATTTTTTTGCGCAGCAAAAGACGGCATTGCCAAGCCGGACAATACAGCTAATATCAGTATAATCGCCACACCTTTTTTCATACATACCCCAATATAGCATAACACTGTGAAAACAGCAGTTTTCACAGTGTTAATGGTGCAGAAGATGGGACTTGAACCCACACAGTATTGCTACCACTAGAACCTGAATCTAGCGCGTCTGCCATTCCGCCACTTCTGCAAATAAAGTTTTGCGTTGCCTTAAGCGAAAAATATTATACACTAAAAGCATCCTTTAGTCAATAGAAATATCATTATATTTACCGGAATTCGTAACGGTTCTAAAATACATTAGTAAGTTTTAAATTATTCAAATGAATTTACTATATGTTTGAGTTGTGATATAATATCTGTAATGAAAACTTACTCGGAGGATTAAATGGAAGCACAAATAAACGGCAAATACCCTTCAATTGAAAAACCATGGCTGAAGTATTATAGTGAGGAAGCGGTCAATACGCCTCTTCCGGAATGTACAACATATCAATATATTTATCAAAACAATATTACTTATCCGGATGATATAGCAATTATTTATTACAATCGTCGCATCTCTTTTTTAGAGTTATTCTTGAATATTGATACAGTAGCAAACGCCTTTAGTGCTATCGGAGTAAAATCCGGAGATATAGTTACTGTTGCCTTGCCGAGTATTCCCGAAGCTATCTATATTTTTTGCGCTCTGAACAAACTCGGTGCAGTAGCCAATATGATACATCCGCTTGCCGGAAAACAAGAAATATGTCAGTACCTTAACGAGGTAAACAGTGATGTCTTTGTTATGTTTAGCGGCACTTATGATATAATCAAAAATTCAATCTCAAAAACCGGGGTAAAAAAAGCGATAGTCATATCCCCTGCCGCTTCACTAACAGCAGTTGCAAAGTTGCTGTATCGAATTAAATCCAAAGAATCAAAAGTGGATAAATCTTCCGGTTTTATGCTGTATAAAGATTTTATTAAACAAGGTAAAAACACTAAGTGCAAGGAAGCAGAGCGTTCTTGCCATAATGTTTCCCTTATTTCCCACACAGGCGGAACAACCGGAGAGCCAAAAGGCGTTGTGCTGACCGATTATAATATCAATGCGCTGATGTATCAAATCGTCTGCAATTTTGAACACAGCAGACAGGGATGCGCCCTGGCGGTATTGCCACCTTTCATTAATTACAGTTTTGTGGAATCTATGCTTGCGATGCTTGCAATCGGGTACAAGGTCGCTCTTATACCTGATTATAAACCGGAAAAATTCGGCAACTACATCAATCACTACAAGCCGAACATCGTTCTTTCCATTCCGCCTTATTGGAAAGCACTGTTGGATGACCCGAAAATCTTTAAGGTCGATATGTCCTGCTTCGAACAGATTTATTACGGTGGTGAAGGCATGAGCGAAGAAACCGAAACAGCTGTTAATGCGTTATTACATCAATGCGGTTCAAAAACCGAATTATTTAAAGGGCTGGGTGAAACCGAGCTTGTCGCAGGTGCTACACAATCTTATATAGATTGTAATCCAATCGGCAGCGTGGGTATTCCGTTAGTAAAAACCGATTTTAAAATAGTTGAACCGGATACCACAGAGGAGCTCACATATAACTGTCGCGGAGAGCTTTGTTTTTCAGGACCCACGCTTATGAAAGGTTATTATAAAAATCAAGAGGCAACCGATGAAATAATCAAAAAGCATTCTGACGGTAAAAGATGGCTTCACACCGGCGATATCGGATATGTTACGGAAGACGGAATCATTTATGTTACCGGCCGCATAAAGAGAATATTTGTTACAAAAGGACCTGATGGTATTGCAACAAAAATGTTCCCGGACAGAATAGAAAAAGTACTGTTTAATCACCCGTCAGTTAATCTATGTTGCGTTATCGGTGTGAAAGACACTGTAAGAGTTCATTACCCGAAGGCATATGTGGTACTCAATGACGGATATTTGCCAAGCGAACAAACGACAGAAGATATCCGAGCCTTTTGTAAAAGCAAATTGCCTGGATATATGATTCCGGATGAAATAGAATATCTTGCTACCCTTCCACGCACACCGAGAGGTAAAATCGATTACCGCACATTGGAAAAGCTAAATGAAAGTAAAAGCTAAAAAATGCAAAAGAAAAATGAGCAACCTTTTGGTTGCTCATTCCTTTGGTGCGAGAGACGGGACTTTCGTCCAAAGAAACTCCTCAACAGAAAGAATTTGCGAGCAAATCCTTTAAGTGTTGTTCCGTTTCTTTCTCCTCTCCCCAAAAAGTTTTTCTGCGAAAATACTTTTCGGGGTCCCCGGTATCACGGGTTCAAGTCTATCATCTCTCACCCAAAGAAAAATGAGCAACCTTTTGGTTGCTCATTCCTTTGGTGCGAGAGACGGGACTTGAACCCGTACGAGTCACCCCACACGCCCCTCAAACGTGCGCGTCTGCCGATTCCGCCACTCTCGCACAACGCAGATATTTTAGCATAGTGGCACTAAAAAGTCAACACTTTTTTAAATTATTTGAACTTTTTGCGCTTAATCACGCGATTGTAAAATGCAATGACTGCCCACAGTAAAGCAAAGCCGGCAATCACAAAAACGATGGACCAAATATTACCGGTGCTATCCGCTCTGATGGAAGTCCATAAATCCTTTTGTAATTCGTCTATTTCAGGCGGCAAATTGACAAAGACTTCCGCATTTTTGAGTATCTCGGCACTCGGGTAAGCAATCGGATTATTCTGCTCTTCCTCACTTAAGAGTTCAAAAGATGCTTTATTTACAGTCGTATAATGCAGATAATTCGTCAGTTCCGCACCGATATCCGGTCTGAGAATAAAATTGATATACTCTTCCGCTTCCCTTTGGTGCGGTGAATCCTTCATAATACACATCGCATCCACAAAGCGGTTAAACACACTGTTTTCCGGAATGATAAAGTCCAAATCCGGGTTTTCATCCATACAGGTGATGGCATCACCTGCGTAATACGGCGCCAAAGCCGCTTCGCCTGCAATCATTTTATCCATTATCTGGTCTTGCACATAAGACTGCACTAAGGGGCGCTGCTTTCTGAGTTCATCTGCCGCCTCTATCCACTCCTTTTCATCAGTGGTATTCAAGCTGTAGCCGAGCTTGGAAAAAGCGCAGGCAAAAGCATCTCTGGAATTGGCAAACATCAATATTTGCCCCTTATAGGTATCATCCCATAATACATCCCACGTGTTCAAATCCGTTTCTGGTTGAATGAGCTTTTTATTGTAAATAATGCCAACCGTACCGCCGGTATACGGAACCGAATATTCATCGTTCGGGTCATATTCCAAATGCTTGAAATCTTCGCTCACATTCTTATAATTCGGGATGTTATCCGTGTTGATTTTTTCGAGCATATCATTTTCAATCATCTTGGAAATCATATAATCGGATGGTACGACAACATCGTAGCTTACCCCACCGCCGGAAATCTTGGTATACATTTCCTCATTACTTTGGTAAGTGGTGTAATTGAGTTTAATACCGGTTTCTTTGGTGAAGATTTCGTTGATATCTTTAAAACCATCGGTCCCGTCGGGAAGGTATTCACCCCAATTATAAACATCGAGTTCTCTTTGTGCGGCGAAGGCCTGCAGCGGAACTGCGCCGATAAGAAGACAAAGCGCTAATAGGATGCTAAGCAGTTTTTTCATGAGCGCAACATCCCCTTCCTCTTAGATTTGGAAGCGGTTTTCTCCTTATTCTGCCGCAGGTTCACAATTAAGAGCAGAACAAAGACCGTAATAAACATAATGGAAGAGAGCGCGTTGATTTTCGGGCTGATTCTCTTTCTGGTCATCGCATAAATGATAATCGACAATGTTTGCGACTTTGCACCGCTTGTAAAGTAACTGATTACAAAATCATCAAATGAAAGCGTAAACGCCATAATAAAGCCGGAAACAATACCGGGCATAATTTCGTGAAGCACGACCTTAAAAAACGCCTGCACCGGCTTGCAGCCCAAATCTAACGCCGCTTCATACAAATGCCCGTCCATCTGCTGGAGTTTGGGCATCACATTGAGTATGACATACGGCACATTAAATGTAACATGCGCTAAGAGTAATGTGGTAAAACTCAGTTCCATTCCACCTAACACTCTGCCGCAATAAACAAATAAGAGCATTAAAGAAACACCGGTGACAATTTCGGGATTCAGCATCGGGATATTATTGACCTGCATATAGAACTTGCGCGGACCTTTGCGCATATTCTTAAAACCGATTGCCGCAAGCGTACCCAGCAGCGTTGCGATAATTGCCGCTAAGGTTGCGACCAAAAGCGTAGTGATAAAAGCATTAATGATTGCTTCATCGCGGAACAGTTCGCCATACCACTTTAAAGTAAAACCATGCCATACCGCGCGGCTTTTGGAACTGTTAAAAGAAAATACAACCAAAACCGCAATTGGTGCATATAAGAAGAGAAAAATGAAAGCAACATAGACTTTCGAAAAGATTTTTTTCATACTGCCGCTACATCCTCCTCTCCGGAGTCAAATTCATTCATGATGCCCATACTAATGAGAATTAATACCATCAGCACCAATGAAAGCGCCGAACCTAAATTCGGGTCGTAGGAACCGCCCAAAAACTGCAGTTCAATCAAGTCACCTATCATCATGTTAGAGCCGCCGCCAAGCATCGTAGAAATAATAAATGTACTTACAGCCGGTACAAATACCATCGTAATCCCCGAAACAACGCCGGGCATACTCAGCGGAAAAATGATGCGCGTCATTACCCGGCGGTTATTGGCGCCGAGGTCTTGTGCCGCTTCAATATAGCTTTTGTCGATCTTCGTCATCACATTGAAAATCGGAATAATCATATACGGCAAAAAGTTATAAACCATACCGAGTACTACGGCACCTTCGGTGTTAATCATATGCACCGGACCAATACCGATAAAAGAAAGCAATCGATTAATTATTCCGTTGTTTTCCAACAATGTCATCCAAGCATAGGTGCGCAAAAGGAAGTTAATCCACATCGGTAGCATGATAAAAATCATAAAAATGACCTGTTTGGAAGCTTTCACTTTGGAAATGATATAGGCAAACGGATAGCCAAGTAACAGGCATAATGCAGTCGAAATCGCCGACAGTTTAATGGAAGACAAAAAGACAGGTGTGTATTCGCCGATATTTTTCAAGTTTTCAAGCGTGAATTTGCCGTCAATCGTTGTCAGAGAAAAGTAAACAACAAGCCCCAGGGGTATAATGGTAAACACCAGCATCCAAAGGATGTAGATAGCCGAAAGATATTTCTTTTTGTTATTGCTAGGCTTTCGCATCTGTGCCTTCCTCGTGTTCACTAAAACTGATACCGGCAATCTCTTCCATTTCATCACTGAAAGTGCTGTAATCACCAAACATGCCGGAATATTTGCTCTTTTTCATAATATGAAATGCGTCAGGTTCAATATAAAGACCAATATTATCGCCGACATGTGAAATATCTGTCGATTGAATCATCCATTTAAAACCCTGCACATCGGCAATAATTTCAAAATGTACGCCTTTAAAAGTAACAGCAGTGACAGTTGCTTTAAGCATCCCCTTTTCCGGTGCAACAACATCGACATCCTCAGGGCGAATAACCACATCGACCGCTTCGTTCTTTTCAAAGCCTTTATCGACACAATCAAACTCTACCCCGTCAAGTAAGACCTTATAGTCCTCCAACATTCTGCCGTCAATAATATTGCTTTCACCGATAAAATCGGCAACAAATGCATTTATCGGCTCATTATAAATGTCCTCGGGTGTTCCGATTTGCTGAATGACGCCGTTATCCATTACCACAACGGTATCGGACATGGATAGCGCTTCTTCCTGGTCATGCGTTACAAAAATGAAAGTAATACCGGTTTCTCTTTGAATATTCTTCAATTCCACCTGCATATCCTTGCGCAGCTTTAAGTCCAAAGCCGATAGCGGCTCATCCAGCAGCAATACCTTCGGCTCATTAATGAGCGCTCTCGCAATTGCCACACGCTGTTGTTGACCGCCGGAAAGATGAGAAACATCTCTGTTTTCAAAACCATTGAGATTAACGGTTTTGAGCATTTTTCTGACTTTCTCATCTATCTCCTTTTCCTTGCACTTCTTAACGCGCAAACCAAATGCAACATTTTCATACACATTCAGATGCGGGAATAATGCATATCTCTGAAAAATGGTATTGACAGGCCGTTTATAAGGCGGCACACCCACCATATTTTTGCCTTCAAAAAAAACATTGCCCGCATTCGGCTCCAGAAAACCCGCAATAATGCGCAGAGTAGTAGTTTTCCCGCAGCCGGAAGGACCGAGCAGTGTAACAAATTCTTTATTTTTTATATTCAAAGAGATATTGTCGAGCACTTTTTCAGCGCCGAAATCTACACAAACATTTTCAAGGGTTACTACATTCGTGTCTTGCATTTTCACACTCCAAACATTTCATAGTAATAAATATAATAATTAAAAACTTTAATAATGTCAATAGTATCTATAAAATAAATATATTTGATTTTTTTATTGACTTTAATAGCCTGTTGTGTTAAAATTATTTGCGTCCATAAATGCGGGTGTAGTTCAATGGTAGAATCCCAGCCTTCCAAGCTGGTCGTGTGGGTTCGATTCCCATCACCCGCTCCAAATTTTAATATGCGCTTGTAGCTCAGTTG
>SVOD01000002.1 GCA_015066575.1 Oscillospiraceae bacterium | reverse complement strand
TATGCCAATATGCTAACTGCTAATAGGCTTCAAATAAGAATTTGCGAGGTCGTAGACCTCGACAAATCCTTATTTGTCGAAAAAACTCCCGCTGCCGAAGCAGCGGGAGAAGGTATCTTATGAGTTGGGTAATTGTGCTTATTTATTTTTCATTACTGTAATATATAAGCGATAATAGGGTGGTCGGGTGCGAATGTTCCCGACCGGGGTTTTATTCGCAAATCAGCCGAATGTTATAGGGACTTCGGCTCATACTAAAATTTTAGTATTGCAGTTTGCGCTTTTCTAATCGTTGAAGATTAAAGAGCAGCGAGAACCTTGGAGATGATAGTGCCAACGGGGCCTGCCAATACAGCAAGTACCGGGAACTGAGCAGCAAGGTAAGTGCAGAGAGCCTGAAGACCCTTTTGGATAAGGAACTTAAGGATAGCTTCTGCAACGGAAGGAGTTAAGTACTTGGAAATAAGAGCAACAGTCTTGTTGTCGCCGTATTTCTCATACTCCTTAGCAATCCAGTTAGCGATTAATTTTGCAGCTTTCATAAGGGCAATTACTCCTTTCATAAAATTTCATAAGATACTTTTTTACGTCTATATTATATGTACACATTGAGTTAAAGTCAATTACACCGGGAAAACTTTGGCGGGTGCGCTAAAGTTTCAAAAAAATATTGGTTATTTTGTTAGAAATTTATATGAGAAAATCTCAACTATATTTGAAAATACTTCATAACCAAAGCGCAAAAAAACCGCGGCTTTCCATAGGAGAAAGCCGCGGTTGTAAGGTGCGTGTCATGCGTTTTCTTTTTGCGAATTTTGCTTGAGATAGGCGTTAATAAAGCCGTCAATATCCCCATCCATCACCGCGTTAATATTGCCGTATTCATAGCCCGTGCGGTGGTCTTTTGCGAGGGTGTAGGGCATAAAAACATAGGAGCGAATTTGGCTTCCCCACGTGATTTCGCGCTGGTCGCCCTTGATGTCGCTAATCTTTTCCGCCTGTTGCTCTTCCTTGAGCCGCACCAGTTCCGCCTTGAGCATTTTCATGCACACCTCGCGGTTTTGGTGCTGGCTGCGCTCGACCTGGCAGGAAACCACAATGCCGGTGGGGATATGCGTCATGCGTACGGCGGAAGAAGTCTTGTTGACCTTCTGTCCGCCCGCGCCCGAAGCGCGGTAGTAATCGAGTTTGATATCGTCGGGGCTGATGTCGATTTCGACCGAATCGTCAATTTCCGGCATCACTTCCAGCGCCGCAAAAGAGGTGTGGCGCCTGCCCGCCGCGTCAAAGGGAGAAACTCTGACCAAGCGGTGAACACCGTGTTCACCTTTGAGGTAGCCGTAGGCATTTTCGCCCTCAATAAGAATGGTGGCGCTTTTGATGCCAGCCTCATCCCCGTCGAGGTAATCGAGTGTGGTGACCTTGTAGCCGTGGCGTTCGCCCCAGCGTGTGTAAAGCCTTAAGAGCATTTGCGCCCAATCCTGCGCCTCGGTGCCGCCCGAACCGGGAGAAAATTTGATAATGGCGTTTTTGGAGTCATATTCGCCGGTCAAAAGAGTCAGCAGGGTCATGTCCTCCAGAGCGGTTTTAAAGTCTTCTATGCTCTCTTTACATTCTTCCTCAAAGCTTAAATCCTCTGCTTCATCCGCCAACTCAATCATTGCCATCGCATCGTCATATTTTGCCTGCAATGCCGCGTATTTTTTGAGTTTGGATTGAATTTCGCTCAGGCGCTTTTGCACCTTTTGGCTGTTTTCGATATCATCCCAAAACCCGGGTTCGGCAGACTGCGCCTGCAATGTGTTTTCCTCTTGCCGCAAGCCGTCGAGATTTAAAGCATCCGCCAACTCTTCCAAAGCCGGCAGCTGCTGCTTGAGCTCAAATTTTAATTCTTCATATTGTAACATAACCATACCTCGGAATATATTTCGAATGAGATTATATACTAAAGCGGGAAAAAAAGCAATACAAATAAGGATTTGGCGAGCTGTTCGCTCGACAAACCCTTATTTGTCAGCGGTTAGCAAATTAGCAAATTAGCCGTTAGCGAAAGGAAGGGCTCCGCCCTTACCCATTATAAGCCGCAAGCGGCGTAGGAACAATATAATCGGGTGCGGGTGTCCCGCCCATTCGCTAATATGCCAATATGCTAACTGCTAATAGGCTTCAAATAAGAATTTGCGAGGTCGCAGACCTCGACAAACCTTATTTGTCGAGGTGTTGATTTTTTCTGCGCGGCAGTGTATAATGTTGTTTACTTATTCTATTACAGAGGTAATTTGTATGTTTGAAAATAAAACCTGTGATTATTGCGGCGAGCCGTTTGCGAAAAATGATGATGTTGTCGTGTGCCCCGATTGCGGCGCGCCGTATCATCGCGCGTGTTGGGACAAGCACGGAGAGTGCGCCCACAAAGCCGAGCACGCCGGCGGGTACCTTTACGCGAAAGACGAGGCAACCGCGCCGGTAGCGGATGAAGATTTTGTGGGCGAAATTCGGGCGGAAATGGCACAACAAAAGCAAGAGCAGGTGCCGCCCGCCCCTACCGCCGAAGCAGGGTACTGCGAAAACTGCGGTGCGAAATTGGTCGATGGCAATGAATACTGCGTTTACTGCGCCCACAAACAGGGTGACCCCGTGACGAAGCACAACCCGAAATATGCGCAGGTAGACCCGCTTGCGGGCATGGCGCCGGAAGAAACCATCGCCGGTGAAACGGTGGCGGATATGGCACTTGTTGTCAGAAACAATTCCGCAAAAGTGCTGCCGAAATTAAAGAAAACCGCCGACAGAAAGCTCAAGCTCGGCTGGAACTGGCCGGCACTCTTTTTCGGTTACCTGTATTTCTTTTTTCGCAAGATGTATAAATACGGCATTATTGTGATTATGGCGCAGGTGCTGCTGCTCAATGTCTTAAACTTTGCGCTGGGTGACCCGGTGACCAAGACCAACCAAATTTTATCGCAGCAATACAACGCGACTATTGAGTCCGACAACCCCACGCAGGAAGAGTATATGAAGGTGCTTGAAGCGACCGCGCTGGAAATGAATACAAGCGGTGTTACCAAACAGATTTATATGATGCTTTTCGGCAGTGTGTTAACGGCGCATCTTGCCTGTGCACTGCTCTTTGAGTGGCTGTACCTCAAACACTGCGGCGATACGATAAAGCGTATGAAAAACAGCGCCGAAATTTTAGGCGGCATGAGCAAAAGCGAATATCGGCTCAACCTGCTTGCGCGCGGAGGCGTCAGCATTTTCGGCATTTTTATCGGCTATTTTGCGAAAATGGCAATTGAACAGTTTGTGGCAATGATTATGTCGACATTCGGCGGCTGACAAATGAATGCAAAATGCGCAACAGCAGCGCGTAGTGCTGTAAGTGATACGTAAGAGGTAAGAGTGAATCAGTGAGGGCAATACATTCGCACTTGTTGCGCTTTGCTCTATTCGGGTTTGGTTACTTTTCCGCTTTTCGGTTGGCACAACTCAGGAGCAGAAAAGCTAAAACTGATAACTTTAATATAAATTAACAGTTGACAAACAGGCTGTCGGCTGTTAAAATAAAAAAGCTTAATTTTTGAACTTTCAAATGGAAAGTTCTCCTTGGCGTGAAAAAGCCACGCCCAAATGACCAAAAGGAGGTGTCAAAGAATGTCAAATTATGAAGTTCTCATGCTTTTCTCCGTCAAAGACGGTGAGGAGGCAAGCGAAGCTTTGAAAGATAAGTTTTTAGAGCTTATCTCAAGCAATGGCACTCTTGGCGAAGTCGATGTATGGGGGAAGCGCAAACTCGCTTATCCTGTCAACGATGAGCCGGACGGCTACTATGTGCTTGCAAACTTCGAAGCAGAACCGTCATTCCCGACCGAATTCCACCGTGTATTCGGTATTACCGACGGCGCATTGCGTGCAATGATTGTGAACAAGGAGGAAAAATAATGTTAAATAATATCTCCGTTATGGGCAGATTGACCGCTGACCCGGAAGTCAGACAAACACCCAACGGTGTTTCCGTTTGCTCATTCACCATTGCCAACGACAAAGATTTTAAAAGAGACGGCGATGCACCTAACTGGATTGATTGCGTAGCGTGGAGAAATAATGCCGATTTTATCGGTAAGTATTTCAAGAAGGGCTCGCTCATTGTGGTGACAGGTTCATTGCAAACCCGCCAGTATCAGGATAAAAACGGCAACAACCGAAAGGCGACGGAAGTGGTTGTTTCGCAGCAGTATTTTGCCGAGAGCAAGCGCGCTGCCGAAGAAAACCACGGCGGCACATATACGCCCGCACAGCCGGCTGCACAGGCAGCCCCCGTTTCCTATGCGAGTGCCGATGCTTCCGATTTTACCGTAACGGGTGATGCGGAGGACGATTTACCGTTCTAAGCGACTACATTTGGAAGGAGAATAACCATGGCTTACGATAAGAACCGCAGACCGGGCGGAAAGGGCAGAAGAAAAGTCTGCGCTTTCTGTGTCGATAAGGTTGACTATATCGATTATAAAGATACAGCAAAACTGCGCAGATACGTTTCCGAGAGAGCAAAGATTTTGCCTCGCCGCGTAACCGGCACCTGTGCAAAGCACCAGAGAATGGTGACTACTGCTGTTAAAAGAGCAAGATATATGTCTTTAATGCCGTATATTAATGACTAATAAAGAATCTCCGCCGAGCAAAGCCTCGGCGGATTTTTTTTTGCGCAACGCGCAGTTTGGCAAGGCAATGATAGGGCGGGAACACCGCACCCGATGAGAAGGCAGTGCTGCGCACTGCGCGGTATATTTGCAAAAGCAAATGCGATATGGTTTTGCCGCGAGACAGCTTCGCTGCGCTGTTTGCCAACGCAAACGAAAAACGGCGGCATTTACGCATCGGTTTCGAGGTATCCGCAGCATTTGCCACGGTGAGAACCCTTAACGCAGGCGGGCTCAAATCATGCAAAAAACAGGCTTTCAAAGCGCGGAAAAACTTAAAAAAGTTAATTAATTATTTGTGCAACCAGCACATAAAAGTTGTAAAAAATTCTACCTTTTGCACAAGAAAAAAATGCCAAAAAAAGGCGCTTGTACACATTGTCTAAATTTGTGTGTAAAATTCGTGAAATTTTACGGGTTCTTTTTATATAAAGTAATTGACTTTGGGCGGTCGGTCTGCTAAAATATTTTTGTATAACAGGTAGTCTATGGGCATTTTGCGCTCTTTTGTATTATATATTGCGCGCAAATACTCAAAAGACCGAAATTATATGCGCCCATATTGTTGAAAAGGAGAGATTTTTATGGCGAAACAAATGAAGAAAGCTCTTTGCATTTTGTTGAGCGTCCTGTTGGCGTTGAGCTGTTTTGCTGTAAGCGCTTTTGCTTACACCGGCTACGACCGCAACGGTCCCAACAATGCACTGAGAGTCCAGTCCACTGTCAGCGTGAGCGGCAACACCTTTGCTGTTGGCGACACCGTGACAGCAACAATCAATCTCAATCACCCCAATGATTCCGTTATCGGTTATCAGGGCTTTATTGTGTTTGACAGCAGTGTTCTTGATTTTAAATCCGTAACATTGCAAAACGGCTACGAGTATTACAGCTCACAGTTAGAGCCGACTTCCGCAACACAGATTGACCCCACCACCTTAACCATGGGCATTGGCGGCGATCCTTTCACAGCCAGTTCATTTGATGACATCATCGGCTATTGCAACCTCACCACTCCGGCAGTCATTAACTTGGCAGTGCTCAACCTCAATGGTTTAGAGGCAGGCTCCGAAGCGGTGGCAACCGTTAGTTTTGAAGCAAAAGCTTCGGTAGAGTCCAGTAAGATTTCTCTGGTTCCCTCTATCGTGTTCAGCCCGGCATTGGGTTATTTGAACTGCACGGCTTCCGCTTCTACCGAAGGTGTCTATGAAACTGCATTTTCCGCGACGGCTCCGTCCTCTTCCTTTAAAATTACCGGCGGTCCCGGTCCCGTTGTGAAGCATCAGGTGACCTTTATTTGGAACACAAGCCCCACCACGACCGACAGCACCACCATCGAAGTTGACGAAGGCAGCACACCGACTGCGCCGACCATCCCGTCCCATTATGAAGACGGTAACTATGATTACGACTTCTCCGGCACATGGTCTCCCGCGCTTGGTCCGGTCTATGCGGCAACTACCTATATTGCCCAGTTCACCGAAACCTTTGTTTCTGCCGACTATACAGCGTATGATGCTGCCAGAACAGCGGCAATCAACAAGAGAGACAACGGCACAAATTGGACAGCGGATTCCGTGGCTGCTCTGAATACCGAGCTCAATAAAGATGTGCAGGGTAAGGGCAGAACCGAACAGGCAGTTGTAGATGCTCAGAAAGATGCTATCATCGCGGCAGCAGAGGCACTGCAAGTGCAGGCAGCCGAATATACCATCACTTTTGTTTCCAGAGGCGAAACCATCTCCACCCAAACCGTAACTGCCGGTGAGATGCCCGCCATTCCTACTGTGAGCGGTTATGAAGATGATGCGAAGATTTACACCTTCTCCGGTTGGAGCCCGGCAGTTGGTCCGGCTGCGGGCGATACCACCTATACCGCGAAGTTTGATGAAACTTGGAAGAATTACGACATCACCTTTAATTGGGCAGGCGGCAGTGAAGTGGTTCACGCGCACTGGGGCGATACACCGCAGGCACCGACCGTATCCGATTATGAGGATGATATTTATACCTATACCTTCACCGGTTGGAATCCCGCGTTAGCGCCTTGCGCAGGCAATGCGACCTACGATGCGGTTTATAGTCAAGAGTTTAAGACTTACACCGTTACCTTTATCAATGAAAACCAAGTCTACGACACCAGAGACTACCACTACGGTGACACTCTTATTCAACCCGACAATCCCACCAAACCGGCAGACAACACTTACACCTATACCTTTACCGGTTGGACTCCTTCTGTTCCCGCAACGGTCACCGCAAGTGCGACCTACACGGCACAATACAGACAGGATTACATTAACTACACCATTACCTTTGTCGGTCACGACGGCGTCATTTCTACCGACACCTATCATTATGGTGACAATGTAAGCGTTCCTACCGTTCCCGGTTATGAAGATGATACCTATACCTACACCTTCTCGAATTGGGATAAGGAAGTTACAACAGTACAGGGCGATACAACATATACAGCACAATATTCTAATGAATATAAAAACTATACCATTACATTTGAATGGGTAGGCGGCTCTCAGGATGTTTCCACACACTGGGGCGATATGCCGGACACCTCTTCCATCACCGTTCCGAGTTATGAAGAAGGCGGCAAGACCTACTCCTTCATCGGTTGGAATCCCGCTGTGGTACCTTGCGCGGGCAACACCACCTACACAGCGCAGTATTCCTCCGAGGATATCTATTATGATATTACCTTTATTATTGAAGGCGTCAGCCAAACGCAGAGCGTGAAGGCAAACACCATGCCTGATGTTCCGGAACTTGTAGACCACGCCGACCCGACAGACGGTGACTACCAAATCACCTTCACCGGTTGGGATAAGGCACCGGCTGTCGCAACGGAAAGCACCACCTACACCGCTCTCTACACCAGAGACTTTGTAGCAGCCGATTACAGCGCAGTGACAATCGCACAGGCTGCTGCGGCTGAAATTAACAGGGATCTCTATACCGATGCTTCCCTGGCAGTGCTCGATGGAGCGCTCAATGCAGTTGTCGAAGGCTTAGGCAGAACCCATCAGGTCGAAGTGGATACCATGGCTGCCGACATTGAAGCAGCGATTTCCGCTCTCGAATACAAGCCCGCCGACTATTCGGCATACAATGCAGCTGTGGAAGCCTTACAGGCAGAGTTGCAAAAAGATGATTACACTCCCGACTCCATCGCTTTGGTTACCCAGGAACTTGCAGATATCGACAATGCGTTGGACAAAGAGCTTAAGATTATTGACCAGGCAACGGTTGATAATGCAAAAACAGCCGTAGAGGGTCTGTGGGATCACCTTGTTGTCAAAGCAGATAAGACCACATTGAAACAGCTTATCGATGAAGCTCAGGCTTTAGATCCCGACAAGTACACCGACTTCAGTGATGTCACAGCGGCATTGGCAACAGCCAACACCGTGTATAATGATGACAACGCAACCAATGAAGAAGTTGCTTCCGCCATCACCACCTTAAGAAGCGCACTCAATGCACTTGTTAAGAAGGATGCGGACTACACCGCTTGGGATGCTCTTGAAGCACAGTTCAACAACCTGCCCAAGCAGTATTACACCTCCGATTCCGTGGCAGCCGTACAGGCAGTGCTCGACATGGTACAAAGAGGGCAGGATATTGACTATCAACCCACTCTCGACGCCTTGACCTCTGACCTTCAAGCAGCGATAAATGCGCTTGAATTAACCACCAGCTGGGCAGGCGAAACCGATTGGGAAGGTGTGGACCACGAATACTTCTACTCCAACCTTGAGTATGTGCAAGAGGTAGATGAACAAGACCCGACCAACATCGTTGTCAAGGTTTATCTCAACCACCCGGTCGATACGGTAGACGGTATCATGCTCGCTACCCTGTATGATGCTCAGGCAATGACCTTTAAGTCCGCCGAGATCAATAACGGCACAGCCATTTACACCGAAACGATGGATGCTGCCTTCAATCCTGCCGACTACGGTTTGGATGCGATGGGTAAAGCCGGCATTCTGAAAATTGCAGCGGACTTCGATGCAGCCCTTGCACCGACCGAAGCTTCCAGAGATTTGGTTGCCACCCTTACCTTTACGGCGACCGGCGCAGCAAGCACTTCTTACATCAAGAATGCACCGCTTGCCGCCAACACCGAAGCAGGGCACTCCGTTTACTCGGCAATTATTAACGATACTACCGAAGCCTTTATGCATAGCGATCCGGCAGATTTGCTTCTTGCAGAAGTTCAAACCGGTACTGTCACCGGCGCTTTGACCGGCGACAATATGAGCGCGGATATTCTGCTCACCCTTTCCGACGGCACGAACGAATACACCGCTTCCGCAAAAGGCAAGGCTTGCGATTATAGCTTTGAAAATGTGCTTCCGGGCACTTACACCATGACCATTGCTTCCGCCGGTTCCCTCGGCTACACCGTTTACAATGTGGTGGTTGAAGCAGGCGCAGTCAAAGAAATCCCGAGCATCAACCTGCTTTATGGTGATTGCGATAACAACGGCGTTATTTCCGGTCAGGACATTGCCGCTCTCTTCACTGAATACGGTCAGGAAGTTGCACCGAATAACTACTGTGATGTAGACGGTAACGGCACCGTAACCGGTCAGGACCTCGGTATTATCTTACTTTCCAGCCACTACGGTATGGATAGCAGCACACAGGTCATGACACTTGATTAAGGTTATTAATGTTATTAAATATTAATAAGGTCAGTAATTAATAAGAAACAAATATTAATGAATGAAGAATCGAGAAGAGCTATGAAAAGAAAAATTTTGAAAGTTTTAGTGCCCGTTTTAGTGCTTGCTATGTTGTTACAGGTTCCGTTTGCTTTTAGTGCAAGTGCAAGTGCTTTATCGGAATCATCCGCTTATGACTTTGTTGTCAGCAAAGCGGCTGCGGGTTCCGCAGGAAACCTTGAGGTAGGTTTATACCTCACTACAGACAATACCGAGTTAATCGACGGCTTCGGCGCTGCTTTGGCGCTCGATGGCAGTGTGTATGATTTTGTCAGCAAGACCGGCGAGATTATTACCGATGATTACAAAACCAACAGCAAGCAGGTCGGCAGCGACTTTGCACTCGAAGCCACTGCTGTGGATGAAGGCGAAAAATTCATTCGTTTGGGTGAATTCAGCATGATTTCCTACAACAGCGATACCGACACCTTCTACCTCTTTGTCAGCGGCTGTTCTTACGACGGCTTGACAGTAGACGGTAAGTGCCAAATTGCAGATTTCTACCTGCAGCTTAAAGAGGGTCAGAAGTTCAGTGAAACCAACATCAGAAAGATGGAGGTTAGCGAGTGGAGAGAAACCGGCGGTTGCCCGTCTCCCGCGATTTATCCGGGTGCGGTGTCTTCCAAAGATGTCATTTTTGAGCCGGTTCCGGAAAACTTTGTAACCGATATCACCGTTACCCTTCCCACCCTTAATGGCGCTGTGGACGGTTCCGCGGGCATCAGCCAGGTCGACAATGCCGTTGCGACCATTACGGTCAGACTGTATAATGACGACAACGAGTACACCACTACTACCCAAGGTACCGCAGGTTACAGCTTTGACGATGTGGAAGAAGGCATTTACAGCATTCAGATTTCCGCACCGGGTTCCGTAGGCTTCACCATCAATAACTTGGTCGTTGAGGCAGGCGAAACCGCTGTGCCGCCAAGCATCTACCTGCTCTTCGGTGATTGTGACCAAAACGGTGCGATTGCCGGTCAGGATATTGCCCAACTCTTTACCGAATACGGTCAGGAAGTTGGTCCGGACGATGCTTGTGATGTCGATGGTAGCGGTACCGTAACCGGTCAGGACCTCGGTATTATCCTGCTCGCCAGCCACTATGGTATGGATGCAGAGCATCAAGTCATTAACTTATAATTTTTCAGGTGAATACAGTTTGAAAAAGATTAAATGGTGCAGTATTGCACTGCTCTTGGTGATGGTGCTGCAGTGCGCGGGATTTCACGCAGTTGCAGCCACCCTCTCCGAAGCCTCATCCTTTGAGTTTGCAGTCAAAAAAGTGGAAGATACTTCCGCTCCCGGCAATATGCTTGTGGAAATGTACTGCAAATCCGACCCGAATGCCGCGATTACGACACTCGGCGCGACGATTGTTTTCAATACCGATTACATCGATATTGTCAACAAAAAGGGTGACGCTACCACCGATACTTACAAAAAAGATATGAGTACTCTCGGGAAGTCCTCCACCGTGGCGGCGGCTTCCTCCGGCAGCGAAGACCCGGAGTTTTCGGGCTTTCGAGGGTTGAGCATCGCTTCCTACAACGAAAGCAGCAAGCAGATGTACATCTTCTTGTGCGGTATGGCAAACGATGCCAACAACGGTGTCAATTTGGCGCAAAAAACCAAAGTGGCAACCCTCTACCTCAAAACCAAAGCCGAAGGCAAACTGCCGGCAGGCGCTATCAGGCTTTGCAAGCAGGCGGAAATCGGTAAAGATTGCCCCGCAAAAGCTGTCTTTGTGACCGAAATCAGTTCCAAAACCGAAATCGGTAAAGGGGTCAGTCCCATTCAGCTTTCAGTGGATGAAGCGCTGATGGATGGCGGCGAGGTGCCTACCGAAACCGAGCCTGCTACCAAGCAGAAGGAAACCGAGAAAACTACGAAAGAAACAAAAACCACTACCGCGGCGCCGGCGACCAAACCGGTCAGCGAGATGAGCGAAGCTCAAGTGGAAAGTGAGTTACAACAGCGCGTGGCTGCGGCAAAAGCAGTTGATTTTACACCCGAGCAAAAGCAAAGTGCATCCTACAAAGCCTATGAAAAGGCGGTAGAGGAAGCAGAAGCGGTGTTGGCAGATAAAAATGCCACACCTGAGCAAAAGCAACAGGCGCTCGAGAATCTGCGCAAGGCACAGGAGGCACTCGAAAAAGAGTTCCCCGAAGTTGCCGAAAAGTTGGAGGCACCGGCAAAGACCGGCGAATCCAAGTGGCTGATTATCGGTATCTGTGCAGCCGTTGCGGCTCTGGCAGCAGTCATTGTTGTTATCTTACTTAAAAATAAAAAGAAAAAATCGTTATAACTAATCCGAAAGCATGCACTTTTTGAGTCAATATTGGTAGCAGATGATCAAAAAATGCAAATCTTGAAGATTATGTATATAAAATATTTCATGGAGGTAAATTTATGAAGGTCAAAAAAGTTTTGAGCCTTGCACTTGCATTGGTCATGGTCTTTTCCATGATTCCGATCCAACTGATTACGAGTGCAGGGGTCGAAAAAAACAAGATTGGTGACGCTACTGACTTGTATGTAGACGTTTCTATCGCCGATGAATCGACCGGTAAGTATGCAGGCTTAATCGATGTTGCTTTACAAGCCACTATCGACTATTCTAAGCTTGAAGAAGGCGATGAAAGAGTCTTAAAAACCTTTAATCAGGTTATCACAATCGACCCTGACGTTGTGAGCACAGTCAGTAAAGCGAGCCGCACCAGAGGCAATCCGAATATGGCTGCAATGCTTGCCTTAGTGGATGAAGCAAGCCTCAAGTTCATTAACGCGTCTAAGGATTGGGCTTTAATCCCCGCTGAAATTCCGCTGGATGACACCGGAGAAGAAACCGCGACATTTGCTATGAACAGCATGTCTACGCTTTCTAAGAACACGGCGGGTAAAGTGATTATCCAGATGGCAGGTAACAGTGAAGATGGTTATGAGTACTGGGAACAGGAAGCACCCGCAACCGGCCCGGTTACCGTTACGCTCTCTCACCTTTACCTGAAACCGCAGGAAGGCAAAACTCTTGCCGATTGTAAAGCAGCAATCAATTTGGGCACCGATTCCGATATCGGCCCCGGTTCCGGCACCCCCAGCGTTGTCGATGCACTTTCCTATGTATCCAGCGCAAAAGAGGCTGCAGGTTACCCGAACAGCGTGGATATCGGCTTCTCTTCCGATTTTGATCCGGTTTCTTCTTATACCGTTACATTCACCGGCATTAAGAAGGCAGACGGTACCGCGGCAGACGATGTCGAAATCACCAATGATGGTGTGGATGAATTTGAAGTTCCCACATTAGTCAATTATACCGATGGCAACTTTACTTATACCGCAAACGGTTGGGATAAAGAAGTTGTCAATCCTGCTACTGCAGATGCTACCTACACTGCACAGTACACAAAGACGAAGAACGACGCTTCTTCACTTCAAACCGAAGTGACAAGCGACGAAGCTCTTAAGGAAGAAGATTATCAGTCCGGTTGGGATACCTTTGCTCAAAAGTTAGCGGCAGCACAAACTGTTTTGACTAACAACGCAAGCGAGAATCCCGCAGATTGGCCGACCGCTGGCGAGATTGAAACCGCTTTGAATGATTTGGTAGATGCCAGAAGAGCCTTAGTACCGGTTGCAGCGACCTATAATATCACCTTTGTATGGCAGACCGCTGAAGGCGAACAGAGCACCACAGTTCCGTTCACCGAAGGTGCGCAAATCGTTGCTCCCGAAGGTTCCCAAGCAGATATTGATGCTGACACCTATACCCAGGCATTCCAGGGTTGGAAGGACAGCACCGGCGAAGTAGTAGATCTTCCCACTTGCTCCGGCGAAGCCACCTTCACTGCAAAATATGCTGATCCGGTTGCTAAGACCATTGCTATTTCTTTCAATTACAGAGATGCTAATGCAGAGTTAACAACGCTCGATGTTCCGGCAGCGGAACTGGGCACCAGTGTAGCGAACTATGCACCGAATGCACAGACCGTTACCACTGCAGATGGCAACACCACTTATGAGTTTACCGGTTGGGATCCCGCTCTCGGTACGGTTTCGGCAGGTGTTACCGAATACACCGCTCAGTACAACGAGGTTGCCAACAAGGCAGATTACACCGCTGTTGACAATGCTATTTCAGCAGCTAATGAAATGACCGGTCAAACCGATTATGCGAAGAAGTACACAGGGGATTCAAGGCAAGTTTTGACAGATGCCATTAATCGCGTTGTGCGCGACCTGCCTGTCAGCCGGCAAGGCGATGTAGACGCAATGGCAACGGCTATCACAGATGCCATCACTGCTTTGACTTTGCAGGATTACACCATCACCTATGTGGTTCCCAACAGTGACCCGACTACGGAAACCTTCCAATACGGTGCTACCGCGCAGGCTGTTGCCGCAAAGGCACCCGTAGTTCCCGAAAGCTATGATGATGGCGATTATCACTACACCCTTACCGGTTGGTCACCCGACTTTGCAGCGGTAGATGGCAATGCTACTTACGATGCTCAGTACGAGGGTAGTTTTGTACCGGCAGATACTACTGCGCTCCAGACTGCAGTCAACAATAAGATTGCCGAGAGAGACAGCGGTACCGAATGGACAGATGAATCTGTTGCAGCTCTTAATCAGAAGCTGGGCGAAGCAGAGCAATATCTGAATCCTCCCGCACAGATTGGTCAGAGCCAACAGGGCGCTATTGATGCGTTGACCAACGCAATCAAAAACAGCACTTTGGTGCCGAAGGGTCAACCTGTGACCACTTATACTATCGTATTCCAGGATTGGGATGGTAGCGAGATTTCCACGCAGACCGTGAACGCCGGCAACTCCATCACTGTTCCTCAGGATCCGACCAGACCGGATTCTCAAGACGGTAATACTTCCTACACCTTTACCGGTTGGGGCGCAGAGGTTGAAACCACCCCGACCCAGGATGCTACCTATACCGCTCAGTATAGCGAAACCACGAACTATGCTGACCTTACTACTCTCAATGATGCTATTTCTGCAGCAGAGCAGAAGCAGCAAGAAGCAAACTTCGATGAGAAGTATGCAAATGCAGAAGACTTTAACCGCTTAGTCAGCGAGGCAAATGCACTTGCACAGAGCGAACCGCTCAAGAGCCAACAGGGCGATGTGGACGCGAAGGCAGGCGAACTCAACAACTTCGAGTTAGTGCCGAACCAGTTCACCATCACCTTTATCACTCACGAAGGCACCACCGAGAGAATCTTGGATTACGGTGAGACTCCGCAAGCTCCGGCAACTCCGAACTACACGGAGAATGACTACGAGTATTCCTTCCTTGAGTGGAAGGTTGACAACGTGCCTGCCGAAATCGCTCCGGCTACTGCGAATGTCACTTATGTTGCTGACTACAGCAGTCAGTTCCTGCCGGCAGACTACAGTGCAAACGAGACTGCCGTCGGCAATGCAGAGCGCATTTTGACCACACCGGATGCCGATAAGATTTACACAGAGGAAACTCTTGGAGCTTTGCAGAATGCGGTTGACAATAATGTACAACCCGGCTTGGGTGAATCCCAGCAGCAACAGGTGGATGATGCAACTGCAGCAATTAATGATGCTATCACCGGCTTGGAGAAGATTGTTTACACCGTAACCTTTAATGTAGACGGTCAGGAATATGCAACAGGCACCTACAACTACAATGTTGACCTCGTTGTTCCGGTAGACCCGGTGAAGCAGGAAGACAATACCTACACCTATGCCTTTGCAGGTTGGGAACCGCAGGTTTCCGAAAAGGTAACTGCCAATGCAACCTATAACGGCAGCTTCACCCCGACTTATAAAGAGTACACGGTGGCATTTGTAGATTATGACTCTACACCCATCAGCAGTGAAACCTATCACTGGGGCGATACGATTCAGGTTCCGGTAGATCCGACCAGACCGAATGACGAAACCTACCACTACGACTTTGCAGGTTGGGATCCGGCAGTTGAGGCTACTTGCCAAGGCAATGTGACCTACAAGGCAACTTACACCCCGACCTACATTGAGTATGACATTGCATTCGTAGATTACAATGATGAACCCATCAGCAGTGGTACCTATCACTGGGGCGATACCATTACGGTTCCGGATGATCCGACCAGACCGGATGACGAAACCTACACCTACAGCTTTGCAGGATGGAATCCGGCTGTAGTGGCTACTTGCCAGGGCGATGAAACCTACAAGGCAACCTACACCCCGACTTACATTGACTACACTGTTAAGTTTACTGTAGACGGTGCAGATTACGATGTTCAGACTCTCCACTATGGCGATACGGTTGTCCTGCCGGATAATCCGACCAAGGCTCCCTCCGTTTCCACGGTTTACAGCTTTACAGGTTGGACTCCGGAAGTGGTTACCACTTGCCAGGGTGATGCTGAATACACTGCTGTATTCAACGAAAGCCCGAGAATGTATACCATTACTGTTGTGACGAAAGACCCGACAGATGCTTCGACCGTGACCGATACGATGGATGTTGCCTTTGGTGACACGCCGACTATCGCAGACCCGGCAACAGGCTTTGTTGTGGCTGGTACACAGTATGACTTCACCGGTTGGGATCCGGCAATCGCACCGGTAGACGGCGATGCTACCTACACCGCTCAGTACACCGAGACTCCGGTTGTTACCCCGACCTACACCATCAACTTCAAGTATGCTGACGATGCTACCCAGGCTGAAAGCGGCTCCTATGCTGATCACAGCGCTGTGTATGCACAGGGCGCTATGCCGAGCATCCCGACTCCGGACGACTTTACTACCGCTACCATGCAGTATAAGTTCAAGCAGTGGGATAAGGAAGTAGGCGTGGCAGAAGCCGACACCACCTACACGGCTGTGTATGATGAAATCCCGCTTACCACTACCTACACCATTAACTTCATATATGCCGAGAGTGCAGCAGAAGTAGAAGATGGTCACTTGACTGACCACTTCCAGACTGTAGAAGATGGCGCTATGCCGACCGTTCCGTCCCCGGATGATTATGTAGATGGTAACACCACCTACACCTTCGTTGGTTGGGATAAGGAAGTGGTTGCTGCAACAGGCGATGCAGTCTACACCGCAATTTACCAGGTTGACACCAAGTTTGTTCCGGATATGACCGACATTGAAAAGCTTGTTGAGAGATATAAGCAAATGGTGAAGACCGGTAAGTATGTCCAAGAAGATCTTGATGCAATCAAAGCTTACATCGATGATATTTATGACAAGTATGACAACAATGAGTTTACCAATCAGGCTGAAGTAGACGAAATGGCTTCTTATCTCAAGTATCTCGAAGACAATGCAAGAAAGATTAAGGAAGAAGGCGGCAATACCGATAAGAAAGACAGCAGCAGAAGAAGCTCCTACAGCAGAACTGCTCGCACAGGCGATAATGCGACATTAGTTGTGATGTCCATCATCCTTGTTTCCTCCATCGGTCTTGCAGTTGTAACCCTCAAGAAGAGAAGAAAGGAAAACTTCTAACTCTTCAAGTAAAACTTTTACCGTTTTTAAAAAGCGGTAACAGACCTTAAATGAACTCCATTATAGGTGCGGGAGTTGACCGCTCCCGCACCGAGAGTTCGTTTGCGGGGGCACCGCCCGCAACAGGCGGCGGTGCAACAATACAGGCAGTGCTTTAAGTTTTCCGCCAACAGGCAAACAGCTACCATGACGCCTGCCGGGAAAACGAGAAAGCTGAAAAGTGCACTTTTGAATTGTGCAAAGCATTGCCCATAAGCAAAAGAAATAGGTAAAAACCCAAGTTCCAAAAGTAATTTTGAAATTTCGGTTTTTACCTATTTTTTATCTATAAACTCAAAAAAATGTTTGCGCAAAAAGCAGATATGTATTATGATAGTGTTAGAGTATATCACAAAGGAGATGAATGTATGAAGAAAAGAGTATTATGGGCTACACTGATTCTCGCGGTGCTTTTGACAGCTGTTTTTTCTGCCTGTGCAGTCAATGCCGCGGCAGAGGAAGATGAGTGGTTTGATGATGAGTATGATATGTATGATGTGTATGATTGTGAGCGCGAAATCACCATACATGTCTATGATTCGTTTTATTTGACAAATGAATATTATTGCGATGTTGATTTAAGCGGACTAAATCAAGGTTTTTTAGTTGAAAAATGTATTAGTGATGATGAGTACGATTTAATAGAAGAGCCCTACTATTTATTAACTGCGCAAAAAACCGGAACATATTATATTAAAGTGGATGATTACTATGGTTGGTATGAGGAAGAAGAAGGTTATTGGGAAAGAGAGGATCCCACTATCAAAATCAATGTGCTACCGGTTGACATGAATGACTGCAGCATCACCGGCTTTAAGGATTTGCTTTACACGGGGGCACCTGTGCAGCAAAAAATGAATATCTCTTACAATGGTCATAAGGCGACCTTCAGCGCGGAATACTTTAACAACATAAATCCATGTGAGGATGAAGCATATGTGGATATTACCGGTACAGGCAATTTTACTGGCAGTAAGCGCCTGTATTTTTCCATTCGCTTGCCGCAAGCAGCGTTTTCTAACTTTAAGCTGGCAAAGACCGCTATTCGCGCGGATATTAAGCAATTTTCCGGCGAGGTGTATTACCAACTGCAGTTTAGAAAATCCGGCGGCACTTGGCAAAATTATGACTTGAAGAGTGCAACGACAAAGACCTTTTCAGGCTTAAAGAACAAAGCAAAGTATGATTTTCGCGTGCGCACCTATGCCTTGATTGATGGTGATTATCAATTCGGCACCTGGAGCAAGGTGCAAACGCGCACAGCAGGCTTAAGTCTGGCAGATTGCAAAATCAGCGGCATCAAAAACAAAATCTATAACGGCAAGGCGCAGCCGCTCAATATCAAGGTAACCTATAAAGGCAAAGCCATCAAGGTTAAAGTCAAATACAGCGACAATAAAAACATCGGCTACCGCTATGTCACCATTACCGGAACAGGCGATTTTGTGGACAGTGTCAAGAAATACTACTACATCATTCCGCAAACGACTAAAATTACCGGATTGATTGAGAAATTTAATGAGGATGATTGGGAATTCAACCGGGCAGCATTGCAATATAATAAATGCGGCGGCGGTGTCACCGGCTACCAGATTGCCGTACAGGTAAAGGGCGGCAACTGGAAGTATTATAAAACAAAGAATGTCAAATATACATTAAAATTAGTTGAAGGTAAGATTTACACCGTTACGGTCAGAGCGTATAAACAGTGGGCAGACGGTACGGTTGTTTACGGTAATTGGGCGGCAAAGCACCGCGTATTTCCTGTTGATAAAACATTATCCAATAACTATATTTATAAAAGCCAAAATGTGATAAAGGGCTATGTCACCAATGCGCTCAAAGGCACGAAAATTCTGGTGACGATAGGCGGCAAGACCTATACCGCAAAAGTCACAAAAGACAGTAAGAAGTTTTACTATTCTTTGAAAGTCGGTTATCATAGTGCCGGAACAAAAATCACCTTAAAATATGCCAATGAGTTTGGGCAGGGCATGATTAAGTATACCGATATTGTGTACTATACCGACTATATTAAGGTGGGATATTCACAATCTATGGTAAAGCTGGTGCCGGACTATCGCTATCCAACGCGTATTTACGAGAGTTCTTATGGTGAAACATGGTACTACGAGTGGGGAGATTATGACTACGGTTGGGTATATTTCGACAGTAACGGAAAAGTCTGGGACTGGGAATTTGTCTATTAATATCGATAAAAAAGGCGGCTTGGAATGCATTCCAAGCCGCCGCTTTTAGCTTCACTCAAAACCACGTATCCTACCCTTAATGGTAGGAGTTTTTTTTTGTTATGCTTTGAAATATTCTTTAAAGGCTAAATGGGCGTTGTAGAGGTCGATTTTGCCGATGATTTCAAACGGTGCGTGCATACTTAATACCGGCACGCCTAAATCAACCGTTTCAATATCTAAATTTGCCACATACTTGGCGACCGTGCCGCCGCCGCCCAGGTCGGTTTTGCCGAGCTCACCGATTTGCCACAGCACACCGGCTTTATCGTAGATGCCGCGCAGGTAGGCAATGAACTCGGCGCTCGCATCGTTCGAGCCGCTCTTGCCGCCGGCACCGGTGTATTTGGTCAGGCACACGCCCTTATTGACATAAGCGCAGTTATATTTATCGACCACATCCGCGAAGGTCGGGTCAAAGCCGGCATTCACATCCGCAGAAATGCAGGAGGAGTGACGAATGACATCTCTGCCCTGCAAGCCGACAGTTCTTGCCAAGTCTGCAATAAAGTAGCGCAAAAAGTCGCACTTCATACCGGTATTGCCTTCGGAACCGATTTCTTCTTTATCCACCCAAACGGCAAGGCAGGTATTTTCGGGCACACCACACTCGAGCAGTGCAGTCAGCGCCGGGTAAGCGCAGACCTTATCATCATGCCCGTAGCCGCCGATAAAGGAGCGGTCGAAGCCGATTTCTCTAACCGGGAAGGCAGGAATGGCGCACAGTTCTGCCGAGAGGAAATCTCTTTCGCAAATGCCGTATTTTTCAAAGAGCAGGTTTAAGATGTTGAGTTTTACCAGTTCGCTTTCTTCATCATCTTTAAACGGAACGGAGCCGATCAGCAGGTTAAGCTCTTCGGCTTTTACAATCTGCCTTGCTTCGCGCTTCATTTGCTCGGTTGCCAGGTGGGGCAACAGGTCGGTGACCACAAACTGCGGGTCAGCCGAGTCGTCGCCGATATTGACGGTGAGTTTCTCGCCATCTGCTTTACACACTACACCGTGAAGTGCCAGCGGAATGGCGGTCCACTGGTACTTTTTAATGCCGCCGTAGTAATGGGTTTTAAAGAACGCCATATTTTCGCTTTCATACAGCGGGTTCGGTTTTAAATCCAGGCGCGGAGAGTCTATATGCGCAGCGGCAATTTTGACACCCCGGGCGAGGTCTTTCTTGCCGATAACGGCAGCAATCACCGCTTTGTTGCGCTGGATTTTGTAAATTTTATCGCCGGCTTTATAAGGCTCGGTGCGCTGCTCATCAACAGGCTCAAAGCCGTTTGCGCGCAACACCTTTTCGGCAAAAACGGCGCACTCTCTTTCGGTGCGGTTTTTGTCTAAAAAGTCAATATAGCCCTTGGCATAGGTATTACATGTTTCCAACGCCTGTTCGCTCATTGCCTTGTAGCCGTTTTCAAACTTGTTGAAGAGCTTTTGCTTGAGGTCTTTTGCTTGTGACATAAAAATCAACTCCTGTTAATTGTTGCGAATAATTCTGTCGGCATAGCGCACATAGAAGGTATCATCCTTCTCAAAGCGCATTCTTTGACCGATTTCATCGAGCGTAATATTATCTCTTTCCACAATGCGCTCCTGGCGGATTGCCGGGTCGGCGATAATGAAAATTACTTCATTACACACTTGATTAAGCCCGCTTTCAATGAGTGTGGGCGCATCCAAAAAGACAGTTTTGACACCGCTTGCCTTGGCGTGCTCAATCAAAGAAATGATTTTTTGCGCTACCGCCGGCAATACTGTGCGGTTCAGCTTATTTAAATTCTCTTCGCTGCTAAAGGCAAGCGAAGCTAATTTTTTGCGGTTGATGGTTTTTCCGTCCAAAACCTCGTCGCCGAATGCGACGACGATGCTCAGCACCAAGCTGTCGCTGTTCAACATAGAGTGGTAGACATCATCGGCGTTGATTACAATGCTGTTGGGTGTCTTGGTGGCCAAGCGGTTAGCAATATAGGTTTTGCCGCAACCGCTTTTACCGGTGATACCGACAACACGAATGCCGGGAATTTTCTCATACTTCTCGCCCCCGATTCTATCTGCCTTTTCGGCGGGGGTTGCAGGTTCGTGTGCGCCACCGTCTTCTTGAAGAGCGGCTTGGGAATTCCATCGGGCATTCGGCAGCGGCAGGAAGGGTTCGGGTTCGATGTCTTCTTCCTCTTCTTTTTTGCCGAAAATGCGAGAAAACAAGCCTTTTCTTTTCGGGATATCATCGTCGTAGACATCGAATTGGAAGTCTTCATCGATGGTATCAACCGGGTAAGCGGCAGGTTTAATACCGTCCTCATCAATGAGGGCTTCATAGAAGATTTTTGTGGGGTCGTCTTCTTCGGTCTTTTCGACTACGGTGATATTATCGCTAATGGCTTTGCTGAAATCTTCGTTGAAATCTTCACCGAAACGGATATCGTTAAGCGCCAAAATCGCCGAGTCCTCTTCCATTGTGCCGAGTGTTACGGCGAGCGGGTCATCCGGTGTGTCGTTTTCGCTGCTTTCGCTTTGAGGCGCGGGAGTCGTGTTCTGTGCCTGTTCAGGAGCCTCTTCCGGTGCTTTCGCGGCGGCGGTTTCACTTTGTTGCGCAGGCTGCGGTGCTTTTTGCACCCCTGTATCCTCCTGCGTGTCGGCAGAAGCGGCGGTTTCAATTTTGTTGTCGCCGAGTTCCTTTAAATCAACCGGGTTTATATTGTCTGCCGTGTCCTGTGCACCCTGTTGTGAGTCTTGCGCGGTATCGGTGGAAGAAACAAGTGTTAAGTCAATGATATTGAAGCCGGCAGCGCGCAGCAGGCGGTTATTGACCGCCAACCCCACACCGTTGTTTTGTGCCAGCGGGGCAAAGGCTTCTGTCAGCCCCTTATCATCGATGGCTCTGAGAATATCAAACAGGCGCTTTGCGTGGGTAACACTATCGAGCTTGGCACCCAAAGAGAAGGTGTTGTAGTCGGTAAGCGCATTCAAGTCTTCGTTGAAACAAATCACGGCGGTATTCTCTGCTGCGTGCTCTTTGATATAAGTAATATAATCGGTGTCGCTGCCTTTAACCAATTGCAGCGCGGCGCGCGGTGCGTAGTGCTTATATTTCATGCCCGGTGACAGGGGCTTTTCACCCGCTGCCAGTTCACCGGTCGCCGTGTGGTGAATGGTGACCTCACCGATGACTTTGCGGATTTGCTCGGCAGTAATTCTGCCCGGCCGCAAAATGGTCGGGATATCTTCGACCAGGGAAATGACAGTCGATTCCAAACCGACCATGCAGTCGCCGCCGTCTATAATCCCATCAATTTTACCGTTCATATCCTGAAAAACATGGGAAAACCTGGTGGGGCTGGGTGCACCGGAAATATTGGCACTCGGCGCGGCGAGCGGCACCCCGCACTCTTTAATGAATCGGAAAGCAATCTTGTTTTTTGGCATTCTGACTGCCACGGTATCTAACCCGCCGCTGACAATGTCGGGCACCAGAGGGCTCTTTTTGAGCACAATGGTCAGCGGACCCGGCCAAAAACGCTCAGCTAAGAGCTTGGCGTTTTGCGGAATCTGCTCGACCAGCTTGCCCCAGTCGGAGATATTGGCAATATGCACAATCAGCGGATTGTCGCTCTGCCTGCCCTTTGCTTCGTAAATCTTCTTGACCGCTTCGGTATCTAACGCGTTTGCGGCAAGACCGTAGACCGTTTCGGTAGGCATCGCGACCACGCCGCCTTCTCTGATGATGGCAGCGGCTTCCCGTAATTCATTTTTGGTAAAAACCTTTGTGTTCATGGATATGAGAATTCCTTTATGTTTCTGATTCGCTGGCGCGAAGTTTTTCTGCGGTATCCGCGGTAATCAAAGCGTCAATGAGTTCATCCAAATCACCGTTTAAAATCTGCTCTAATTTATAGAGCGTTAAGCCGATGCGGTGGTCACTGACTCTGCCCTGCGGGTAGTTATAGGTTCGGATACGCTCATTGCGGTTGCCGGTGCCGACCTGCGCTTTGCGGTCGCCGGCGATTTCCGCGTTTTGCTTTTCGCGCTCTTTTTCCAAAATGCGCGAGCGCAGAATTTTCATCGCCTTATCTTTGTTTTTATGTTGGCTGCGTTCGTCCTGACATTCTACGACCGTACCGGTCGGGATGTGGGTGATACGAATCGCACTTTCGGTTTTGTTGATGTGTTGCCCGCCGGCACCGCTGGAGCGGAAGGTATCAATCTGCAAATCGGTCGGGTTGATATCAATATCGACTTCCTCCGCTTCGGGAAGAACCGCTACGGTAGAGGTCGAGGTGTGGATGCGCCCCTGGCTTTCGGTTTCCGGCACGCGCTGTACGCGGTGTACGCCGCTTTCAAACTTGAAGCGGGAATAGGCGCCGTCGCCCGAAATGGAAAAGGAGATTTCTTTAAAGCCGCCAAGCCCGGTTTCCTGCGCCGAAAGCACTTCGTGCTTAAATCCTTTGGACTCGGCGTACATGGTATACATTCTGTAAAGCGTGCCTGCAAAAAGCGCGCTTTCTTCACCGCCGGCACCACCGCGGATTTCGACAATGACGTTTTTATCATCATTCGGGTCGCGGGGGAGCAGGAGAATTTTCAACTCCTCCGTGCAGGTTTCAATTTGTTCCTTTGCCTGCTTGAGTTCCTCCACGGCGAGCTCTTTGAGCTCTTTATCCGAACCGCCTTCTTCAAGCAGCTGTTCCGCTTCGGCGGCATTCGCGGTGGCGGTTTTTAATTCCTTGTATTTTTCAACAATCGGTTCGAGCTTCTTTTGCTCTTTCATCAGCGAAGTGTATTTTTCCATATCGGAAACCACTTCGGGAGAGCAAAGCTGCTCGGTTACGGTTTGGAAGCGGCTGTAAATGCCTTCTAATTTATCTAACATCTGTGCTGTACCTACTTTATGATTTGTTTGATGGATTTTTCCGCCTTTTTGCGCGGGACCATGACTTCTCTGCCGCAGGTGAGGCACTTGAGTTTGAAATCCATCCCGACGCGCAGCACTTCCCATTCATCGCCCGAACAGGGGTGCGGCTTCCTGGTTTTGATAATTTGACCGACTTGAATATCCATCTGAACCCTTAAATAATTATATATTATTAATTATTATTACATAATCACAGTATATATTAACACATAATTCGCGGATTGTAAACTATTAATAATTTTGGGGCTGTCGGCATAAAATTTAGGGATGTATTATTTTTGGAGGAAAGAAAAATGAAAGAGTTTTGTTTTGAGGGTAAATTATGCAAGACAAAGGCAAATGTACAGGCAATGCGCTCTTTGGCTGCTTTGGAAGAGGCGCGCATCAATCAAACCGTGCTCGAGAGTGTTTGCTATCTGTGCGACAGTGAACAGAATTTGTATGTCAAGCTCGGCGCTGTGGACGGTATGATTCCCAAAAGTGAGGGAGCACTCGGCGCCGAAGCGGGGCAGATGAAGGATATTGCTTTTATTTCCAAAGTGGGAAAACCCGTGCAGTTTGTCATTCGCGAGTTTGTCAGGGACGGAGCGGATGTGATGGCGATTTGCTCGCGCGCTGCGGTACAGGCGCAGTGCAAGCAGCAGTATATTCGGTTTTTGCAGCCGGGCGATGTGTTAGAGGTAAAAGTAACCCATTTAGACCGCTTCGGCGCTTTTGTGGATGTCGGCGCAGGGCTCAATGCACTTATTCCGATAGATATGCTTTCGGTTTCGCGCATCGCGCACCCGCGCCAGAGGGTCTGTGAAGGGCAGGTGCTGCGCTGTGTGCTTAAAAGCAAGGCGGAAGGAAAACTGACCCTTTCGCTGCGCGAACTGCTCGGCACCTGGGAAGAAAATGCCGCGCGTTTTGAGGCGGGGCAAACGGTGCAGGGCATTGTCAGAAGCGTGGAAAACTACGGCGTTTTCATTGAACTGGCGCCGAATTTGGCAGGGCTTGCCGAATATAGCGACAGCGTTGTCGCGGGGCAGGCGGTAGCAGTCTACATAAAATCCATTATTCCCGAAAAAATGAAAATTAAACTCAGTATTATCGACAGTTTTGAAGCGGCGGAGCCGGCACCGCCGGAATATTACTTTACAGGTACGCATATGGATGTATGGCGCTACAGCCCGCCCGGCTGCGAAAAGGTGATTGAAACACTGTTCAAATAAGGATTTGTCGAGCTGACAGCTCGACAAACCTTATTTGTCAGTTTTCAGTTTTCAGGGTTCAGTTTTCAGTTTCACCCACCGCGTGCTATGCACGCACCGCCCTTGATAGGGCGGTTTCAAAAAAAGCAAGGCGTAGCCTTGCTACTGAACACTAAACACTGAACACTGAACACTCAAATAAGGATTTGGCATCGCCAAATCCTTATTTGTCGTTGCTATTGGTCGCAATATATAGTATAATATATAATTAGAATAAACTATATCTGTGATTGGAGACAGGAATATGCAAAAGAGATTTTTCGGCACGGCATTCGGTAAAGATGTGTATGAATATACGATTGAAAGTGACTCCATTACGCTGAGCGTAATGGATTTGGGCGCTACGGTAACTGCGCTGTCGGTGCCCGATAAAAACGGCAAAGCGGGCGATATTGCCGTCGGCTTTGCAACGGCACAGGACTATGAGAAATACGGCGACAACCAGGGCGCTACGATTGGCAGATACGCCAACCGCATTAAACACGGCAGGTTTGAAATAGACGGCGTGCAGTACCAAATTCCCTGTAACGACGGTGAAAATATGCTCCACGGCAACAATGAGTTTCGCAATGCAAAATGGGAACTGTGCGAGGCGGGTGAAAACTTTTTGTGCTTTAGCTATACTTCGCCCGATGGCAGTAACGGCTTTCCCGGCACCTTGAAAACACGCGTCAAATACAGCATCCAAAACCACTCTTTGGTGATTGACTACGATGCTGTCAGCGATAAAAAAACACCCATTTGCTTAACCAATCATCTGTATTTTAACTTGAATGCCGACCCGTCCAAGACCATTTACAACCACTATTTGCAGGTCGCGGCGGACAGCTTTACCGAGGCGGATGATGCGCTGATTCCCACAGGCAACATTTTGCCCGTGGCGGGAACGGCGCTGGACTTCAGAACCGAGAAGCGCTTGAGCGAAGCGGTCTTGGCAGACCCGATGCTTGCGGCTCCCGGCGGGGTTGACCACAATTTCTGCCTGCGCGGCGCAAACGGCAGCCTGCGTGAAGCGGCGGTGCTCAGCGAAAAAGAAAGCGGCAGGGTGCTCAAAGTTTACACCGACCTGCCCGGCATACAGGTTTACTCTGGCAATTTCCTGCAGCCGGATATCGGCAAGGGCGGCGTGCGCATGGTTAAGCACGGGGCAGTGTGCCTGGAAACGCAGTATTACCCCGATTCTCCGAACCACCCGCAGTTTGAGCAGTGCATCTTTGCGGCGGGTGAACACTTCGTTTCCGAAACGGTTTATGAATTTTCTGTTTTATAGGCGCAAATGATTGCTATTTGTGCGAAATTATGATATAATTTATTAGTTAAAGATTTTTAAGCATTGGAGTATTGATACTATGTGTGGTATTGTAGGATATATCGGTTCGCAAGATGTGGCACCCGTTCTGTTAGACGGATTGGAAAAACTCGAGTACAGAGGTTATGACTCGGCAGGCATTTCCGCACTGGAAAATGCGCAGATTACGACCATTAAATCCAAGGGAAAAATCTCGGATTTAAGAAAAAAAGTAAAACTTGAATACAAGGGAAATGCGACTATCGGCATCGGGCACACCCGCTGGGCAACCCACGGCAAACCCAGTGATGTCAACTCCCATCCTCATATGAGTTACGACGGCAAGTTCAGTGTGGTGCACAACGGCATCATCGAAAACTTTGTCGCCCTCAAGCAGGATTTAAAAAATGAGGGCATTCGCTTTGCTTCGGAGACCGATACGGAGGTTGTGGCACAGTTGCTCGCCAAATACTACAACGGCGATATGAAGCAGACCATCCTCAAAGTGCTTTCCAAAATTGAGGGTGCCTATTCGTTGGGCATTCTCTGTGCCGATTATCCCGATGAAATTTGGGCGGTGCGCAACGCAAGCCCGCTGATTATCGGCTTGGGAAAGGATGAAAACTTCTTAGCCTCCGACATTACGGCGGTTTTAAAATATACCAAAGAGATTTATCAACTTAACGACGGCGAGTTTGCCTGCTTAAAGAAAAACAGCGTGCAGGTCTTTAACCCGCAGGGCGAAGCGATTGAAAAAGAAGTTGTCAAAATCACCTGGACCGTGGAAGCGGCGGAAAAAGGCGGTTACCGGCACTTTATGCTCAAAGAAATAATGGAAGAGCCGGAAGCAATTCGCAAAACAATTTCTCCGCGCTTAACGGATGATAACGAAATTGTGCTTGACGGTTTTACATTAACCAAAGAAAAACTCGAGGGCTTTAAGAAAATTTATATTTTAGCCTGCGGTTCGGCTTGGCATGTGGGCATGGTCGGCAAGTACGTGATTGAAGAGTTGACCCGCATACCGGTAGAGTGTGACCTTGCGAGCGAATTCCGCTACAGAAACCCGGTGGTGGATGAAAATACGCTGGCGATTGTCATCAGCCAAAGCGGCGAAACCGCTGATACCCTCGCAGCGCTGCGCGAAGCCAAAAAGCGAGGCGCCAGAGTGCTATCGATTGTCAATGTGGTCGGCAGCACGATTGCCAATGAGTCCGACGATGTTATTTACACGTGGGCGGGTCCCGAAATTGCGGTGGCAACGACCAAAGCATACAGCACGCAACTGACCATTATCTACCTCTTTGCGCTCTATGCCGCAAAACTGATGGGTAAAATAGAGGACAGCGAGTATCGGGCAATCATTGAAGCGATTCGCAAACTGCCCGACCAGGTGGCAAAAATTCTTGAAATGAAGGATGAAATTAAGGAACTTGCTTCCCGCTATGCGTTTTTGGAGCACGCCTACTTTATCGGCAGGAATTTGGATTACGCCGTAGCGCTTGAAGCGAGCCTGAAGCTTAAGGAAATCAGCTATATTCATTCCGAAGCCTATGCGGCGGGCGAACTCAAACACGGCACCATTTCACTGATTGAAGACGATACCTTTGTTTGCGCGCTGTGCTGCTGCGAGCGTCTGTATGACAAGACAATGAATTCCATTAAGGAAGTATCGGCGCGCGGAGCGGAGACCTTGGCGGTTATCACCGAAAACTCCGCCGACCCCGGCGAAGAGTGCGACTTTAAACTGGTCATTCCCTCTACCCACGAGTTGGTAATGCCCAGCCTCGAAGTGATTCCCATGCAGTTATTAGGGTATTACATTGCGCTTGCCAGGCGCTGTGATATTGATAAACCCAGAAACCTTGCCAAAAGCGTTACCGTTGAATAGGCATGAGCAGTATATTACGAAGAGGGTAAAGCCGTCTCGACAAAAGATTTGAGCACGGAAGGAATTGCCCGGGAGACGAAATCATTATGGTATGTAAAAATTGCGGAATGGCAAATTCCGATACGGCACAGGTGTGCAGCGAATGCGGCAGTGTGTTGCATGCGCCGAAGCCTGCCGTGAAATCAGAATCGCAAATTCCCCAAGGGGCTGCGGTGCAGCCGTTGGCACAGGGCTATACCGTGACACCGGTATCGGTTGTCACACCGCCGGCATACGGTTGGTACGCGCCGCTTGCGGCGCCTGCGTTCACCGCCCCTGTTTATGATATGCGCTTTGCGCAGCCGGTATCGCCGTATCCCGCGGCACCGATAAGTGCACCGGTTATGCCGGAGCCTGCGGTGCAACCCGCCGCGGCAGCGCCGGCACAAGAGTCGGCACCACCGCCTGCCGTTGGGCAGGAAACGGCGCAACAGCCGATAGAAGCACCTGCGCAAACACAGCCGGAATCGGTCGCTTACCAGCCGATGCCGATGATGCCGCCACCCTATATGCAACAGGGAATGTACCCCTACGGCGCCTATTCTCCGCTGATGAAGGATACGCAAAAAACCAAAGCGGTTTGGTCACTGGCGCTGGGTATTGTTTCGTTGGCGGTGCCGCTGCTTACCTGTGCATTTTTAACACCGCTGAGTGTGATTGCCGGCATTATTGCCATTATTTTGGGCGGCATAAGCATGAACAAAGTCAGCCGAGAGCACAGGCCAAAAGCAATTGCCGGCTTGGTGCTGGGCATTGTGGGAACACTTGTTTCAATATTGGGCATTGTTCTGCTCATTATTTCCTTGAGTACGCTCACTCAAATGCCCGAATGGAAAGAGTTCTATGACCAATACAGTTCCTTCGTGGCACTCGTTTTGATGAGCGGCATTCGCGTGGTGATGCATACGGTAAAATCGGTCATCTCTCAATTAGAGATGCTGATGCGCTTTATGCTCTTTAAATAACGAAAACCATATTTGTCATTAGCGGAAAGGGTATTGCCCTTTCTGCTAATTTTTCGCAGGAATGCAATTTATGTTGAAGAAAAACGAAAAAATACCACTGACAATCGAATCCTTAAGTTCCGACGGCAGCGGTGTGGGCAGAGCCGATGACTTTGTGATTTTTACCCCGATGACCTGTGCGGGCGACCGCATACAGGCGCACATTTTAAAGGTCAAAAAAAACTATGCCTTTGCCAAGGTGGATTGCATTCTTACCCCCTCTGCCGACCGGGTGGAGCCGGATTGCGCCATTTACCGGCAATGCGGTGGCTGTGATTTTCGCCATATGCGCTACGAAGCCGAGCTGCGCGAGAAGCGGCAGGCGGTGGATGATGCGCTGCGGCGCATCGGCGGGCTGAACTTAACAACCGAGCAGATTCTCAGTGCATCCCCCCTGCGCTACCGCAATAAAGCGCAGTACCCGCTGCGCGCAGAAGACGGCATACTCAAAGCGGGTTTTTTTGCCAAGCATTCGCACCGCGTTATCCATTGCGAAGATTGCCTGCTGGAACCGAAAATTTTTAGCGAGATAGTGCGGGCAGTGCAGTGGTTTATGCAGCAAAAACATATCAGCGCCTATGATGAGCACCGGCACACGGGATTGGTGCGCCACCTGTTTTTGCGCTGTAGCAGCGGTGCCGCGCAAATCGCGCTGTGTTTGGTTCTCAACGGCACGGGCTTGCCGTATGAGCGCGAATTTGCGGCATTTATGAGCGGGAATTTTCCGGCGCTTAAGAGCATAGTGCTCAATGTAAATACCGAAAAAACCAATGTGATTTTGGGCAAAACCTATCGCTGCATTTTCGGCAATGCGTATATAGAAGACAGCCTGCTCGGCAAGCGCTTTCGCATCGGTGCGGCTGCCTTTTATCAGGTCAATCACGATATGTGCGAGAAGCTCTACAGCAAAGCGGCGGAATATGCCGCGCTGCAACCGGGCGAAACCCTGCTCGATTTATACTGCGGTGCGGGCACGGTGGGCATTTGTTTAGCCCCTGCCGACTGCCGCTTAATCGGGGTAGACATTGTGCCCGAAGCGGTGGAAAACGCCAAAGAAAACGCAGCGCTCAATCATTTGAAAAACACGCAATTTCTCTGTGCGGATGCCGCCGCGGCAACCGGTATTTTAAAAGAAAAGGGGTTGCATGCCGACTGTGTGGTCATTGACCCGCCGCGCAAGGGCTGCGATGAAAAAACGATTGAAAATATTGTCGCGTTCGGCGCGCAGAGGATTGTTTACATTTCCTGCAACCCGGCTACGCTGGCAAGGGATTTAAAGCGCTTGGAGAGCAAAGGCTACAAGGCGGTGCGCGCCTGTGCGGCGGATTTATTCCCGCGCACGGCGCATTGCGAATCAGTTGTGAAACTGATTCGCAACTAAGTTTGCCTGCGGCAAGTGAAGTTGTAAAAAAACAGTGAAGTTCACAAGATGAGTGAAGTTTTAGCTACGCTAAAGAGTAGGCAAACTTAACTTCACTTTGCTTTGCAAAACTTCACTGCAAGGTAACGCGCAACTTCACTTTTGCACCTAATATATTAGAATTGAAAAACAAAGCGAATAGAGCATAGGAAAGGAAACAGTATGTATTATACCAATGTAGTGGATTTAATCGGCAATACGCCGTTAATCAGCTTGGAGCAGACAACCGGTTTGCAGATTTATGCCAAGGCGGAATTTTTAAACCCCGGCGGCAGCATTAAAGACCGCATTGCGCTCAATATGATTGAGCAGGCGGAAAAAGACGGGAAACTGCGCCCCGGTATGACCATTATCGAGCCGACCTCGGGCAATACCGGCATAGGGCTGGCGCTGTGCGGCGTGCGCAAAGGCTATCGCGTTATCATTGTGATGCCGGAAAATATGAGTGAAGAGCGCAAAAAAATCATCAGCGCTTTGGGCGCGGAGTTGGTGCTGACGGATGCGCAAAAAAGCATAGCCGGTTCTGTGGAAAAGGCAATGGAAATTGCCGCCGGCTCTGCGGAGTACTTTGTGCCGCAGCAATTTCAAAACCCGGCAAACCCGCAAATTCATTACCGCACTACCGCCGTGGAATTGGTGGAGCAGTTGGGCAAGAAAATCGACATCTATGTTTCCGGTATCGGCAGCGGCGGTACGCTGCAGGGCGTTTCGCAATACCTGTTAGAGCAAAATCCGGATTGCAAAATTGTGGCTGCCGAGCCGCAGAATGTTTCCGCTCTTTTAGGGCACGAACCGGGGTTGCACCAAATCCAGGGAATTGGCGACGGCTTTATTCCGGATATTTTAGATACTTCTATTATTACCGACATTGTTGAGGTTTCGGATGAGGACGCTATTCAAACCGCGCGCGAGTTGGCGAAAATTCAAGGGCTGCTCGTAGGCACCTCTTCCGGCGCCAATGTCTGGACCGCTAAACAGATGGCGAAAAAGTACGGCAAAGACAAAGTGATTGCAACCGTTTTGCCGGACCGCGCCGAGCGGTATTTCAGTACATCGCTGATATAAATAAGGAATTGCGCTCTCGGAGAGCGCGCAATTCCTTATTTATGCAGTCAGCGGTTAGCGGTTAGCAGTTAGCGAATGGTGGCGTTGCTACGCAACGCATATAAATCGGGTGCGGGTGTCCCGCCCTTGACTGGCTGCCGACTGCCGGCTGCCGACTGCTGAACATTAGCGCAACAAATCCTTTAGCCGAGCAATCGCAGATTGCGAACGCCAAGGTTCTGCCGCTTGCGGCAGGTTCTTATCTGTTGACAAGTTCAAAAGTTAGTGCTATAATGTTTTTGTTAAAAATTGAATGAACTATGGTGGCTTTGTAACAAAAGTGTAAATCGGAAGCGAGTGAGAATCTCGCACAATCGCCATTACTGTATTTGAGTAAAGAGGGTTTGCCATTGCAAAAGAAGGCACCTCGGGGAAAAGTTTGAATGTTTTCCCTTCATAAGTCAGGAGACGAGCCGTAGTTTTGCCCGACTATTGTTGGGTGGTACTGTATATTCTTTAGGGCAATGATAAAGAGTAACAACGGCGATTCGGTTCGCCTTCTTTGTGTATCCTTGCTCTGAGAGCGAGGTTTTTTTATGTTCAAAAAAGGCTTTAGTATCTTTTTGGCTTTGCTGATTGCGGGCAGCATTTGCGCCTGTTCCAAACAGGCGGGCAATCAAAGCGATGCCGGCACCACTGCCGCGCAAAGTCAGGTGCAGAGCAGCACCGCTGCCGCGGGAAAGAGCAAAGAAGATACCACTGCAAAAAAGGGTGATAAAAAAACCGCTGCCGCGAAAAAGAAAACCACAGCCGCAGGAAAAACCACTGCTGCGGCAAAGCAAAAAACCACTGCTGCCGGCAAAAAAGCCACCACCAAGGCACCGGCAACCACCAAGCAGCCGAAAACCAAACAGCCCACAAGCAAAAAACAAACGCTGGCAGTCAGTTTTACGATTGATTGCTCGCAGGCAGTCGGTAAGGTGGAAGGGCTCCCCAAATCCGGCTATTTCCTGAAAGGGGCGGGAGTGAGTGTCCGTAACGGGGCGAATGCCTATGAGGCGCTGGTTAAATGTTGTGATGCCAACGGTGTTGACATGGTGGCAAGCCAAACAATGTACGGCATGTATGTCAGCTCTATCGGCGGTCTTGCCGAAAAAGAAACCGGCAAGACAAGCGGTTGGACCTACACCGTAAACGGGAAATATCCGCCGAAAGCGTGCGATAAATATGCGCTTTCGGATGGGGATTATATAGAATTCATTTATAAAGCATAACTTAAGGAGGAACAAACATGAAAAAAACAGTTGCGATTATCATCAGCGTGCTTCTGATTATCAGCCTGCTGCCCATGGCGGCATTCGCAGGCGAGAAGAGCGATGAAGTCAAAGCAAAAATGGAAGCAGCGAGAGACTATCTCTACGGCGAAAAAACAGAGTTTACCGCCGCAGAAAGTTTAGATTTCCTGCTCTACCTTTTAGCAGGTGGTGACGGCGCCGATTTTAAAGACGCCTATATCCAAAGTGTCAAAGATGCTTTTGAAGCCGGAAGTATGAACACGGCAGACAGAATTGCTTTGGCAGGTTTATGTCTGAAAGAGCTGGACGTTGATGTGAATGCATTTGAACTCAACGACCACAGCAAAATTGACTTAGAGCAAAAAATAGTCGATGCGGGTTTAACGGCGGATTCACCCTATAATTACTTCTTTGTGATTGCTTTTGCGGAGGACAGTACTTATTTGGAGCAAATTCAAGAGGAACTCAAAGCGAACTACACGCAAGGTTCAGGCTACGATTATTGGGGCTTCGGCAGTGATAACTCTGCTAATTTTGCCGCAATGAGCACGGACGACGAATTGGTGGCAGATGCGGTCAATGTGGTGGAAAAAGCCAAGACCGATAAGGGTTATTATTATTTGGCAGAATACGGCACCGATGCTAACGGTAACTCCACCGCTTCCGCTTTGTTTATGTATTCGATTTTGGAAAATCAGGATAAAGCCGATGAGGTTTACGCTTTGTTGGTGGATAATTTTACAGCCGAAAACGGCGGTTTTGCCTATGCCCTCGGCGGTACGGCAGACAATTATGCGACCAGAGACGCTTTGAAAGCGCTGATTTATTACAACATAATTTCTCAAGATGAGCCGCAACCCGAAACGACCACCTCTTCCGAGGATGCTACCACACAGGCGACCACTGCTGCCGACAGCAGCGCGCAGCAGTCTACCCCCGCTACCGGCGACAGCTTTGCCGCTTGCGGCATTGCCGCTGTGGCGGTACTTGCACTGGGTGTAGTGGTGGCTACTCGCAAGAAAACAAAATAAAGAAATTACCTTATTGTAAGGAAGTAAGTCTTCTTTACGCCCCCTTTAAAAAAGCAAGTCGCAACAGGCGGCTTGCTTTTATTTTCAACATATTGATAATTATCAATATACTAAGCATAAAAAAGATTTTTCTTGCATAAAAAACAATAATATAATATTATATATAATGGAGAAATTTAAGATTTAATTTTTCGAGTTTTGAAAGGGGTTCTTATGAAAAACATACCCGAATTGTTTGGCTCTATGTGCTTTAATGAAACAGTCATGCGGCAAAGACTGCCTGAAGCGACCTATAAAGCACTCAAGAAAACAATTGATGAAAACGCACCGCTCAGTGAAGATATTGCTACGGAGGTTGCCACTGCCATGAAGGAGTGGGCGATTGAAAACGGTGCAGTGTATTATACCCACTGGTTCCAGCCTTTGACCGGTGCCACGGCGGAGAAGCACGATGCTTTTATTGCGCCGGCGCCAAACGGGCAGGTCATCATGGAGTTTTCCGGCAAAGAGCTTATCAAAGGTGAACCGGATGCTTCTTCTTTCCCGAGCGGTGGCTTACGCACCACTTGTGAAGCGCGCGGCTACACTGCCTGGGACCCGACGTCTTATGCGTTTATTAAAAACGGCGTGTTGTGCATTCCGACTGCATTTTGCTCTTTCGGCGGGCACGCGTTAGATAAAAAAACGCCGCTGTTGCGCTCCATGGAAGCGGTCAGCAAACAGGCGCTGCGCATTGTCAGGCTTTTCGGGTTCACGGATATCAAGAAAATCGAATCCACCGTCGGCGCCGAGCAGGAGTATTTCCTTATCGACAAAGAGGCGGCGTATAAGAGAAAAGATATTACCTACACCGGCAGAACATTGTTTGGTTCAAACCCGCCCAAAGGCCAGGAACTTGATGACCACTATTTCGGTTCGCTCAAAGGGCGCGTTTCCGATTTTATGGATGAAGTTAATGAGGAACTGTGGAAGCTCGGTATTATGGCAAAAACCAAGCACAATGAGGTAGCGCCCGCCCAGCATGAGCTCGCACCGATTTTTGTCTCCACCAACCTCGCGACCGACCAGAATCAGCTGACAATGGAAATAATGAAGCGCGTGGCGCTCAAGCACGGCATGGTTTGCCTGCTGCACGAAAAACCCTTTGCGGGTGTCAACGGTTCGGGCAAGCACAATAACTGGTCCCTGTCAACCGATACGGGCTTTAATCTCTTAAATCCCGGCAAAACGCCGAGTGAAAATGCCGAATTTTTGGTCTTTCTGTGCGCAGTCATTAAAGCGGTAGATGAGTACCAGGATTTGCTCAGGATTTCCGCGGCAAGCGCCGGCAACGACCACAGGCTGGGTGCGGATGAAGCCCCGCCCGCTGTCATTTCCATGTTTTTGGGCGATGATTTGGATGCCGTGCTCGAAGCGATTGAACACGATGAGCACCACACTGACAAAGCCGGTGAAAAGATGGATATCGGCGCTGTTGTATTGCCGGATTTGCCCAAAGATAATACCGACAGAAACCGTACTTCTCCCTTTGCCTTTACCGGCAATAAATTTGAATTTCGCATGGTCGGCTCCAACCAGTCGATAGCGGATGCCAATGTCGTTATTAACACGGCAGTTGCCAAAGAGTTAGATGAATTTGCCACCGAACTCGAGCAGGCGGAAGATTTTGACAAAGCGGTGCACAATTTACTTAAGCGCACCATCAAAGCCCACAAGCGTATTATCTTTAACGGCAACGGTTATGATGAGGCGTGGGAGGCGGAAGCCGAGCGTAGAGGGCTTCTCAACCTCAAGAGCACGGTGGATGCGGTCGAGCATTTGCTCGATGAAAAGAATGTGGCGCTCTATGAAAAGTATGGGGTTTATACCCGTGAAGAATTAGAAGCGAACTACGAAATCTATCTTGAAAACTACTCCAAGATTATTCATATCGAGGCATCCTCTATGGTGAAGATGAGTCAAAAGGAAATCATCCCGATGTCGATTGAATACACCAGGGAGTTGTGCGAAGCGTCCGTTGCCAAGCGCGCGGCAAATGCGCACATTTCCACCTTTGCCGAGGATGACTTGGCGGTTAGGCTTTCCGAGCAGTCCGAGCTTGTGTACCGCGCCACGGAGGCGCTGGAAAGCGCTGTGCACGAGGCGGAAAAAATTGAAGATATTCACGCACAGGCAAGGTTCTACTGCGATAAGGTTTTGCCGCTGATGAAGGCACTGCGTAAGCCTGCCGATGTGATTGAATTTGCATCGCCGCGCTACAAGTGGCCTTTCCCGACTTACGGAGATTTACTCTTAAGTGTCAAAGAATAAAGAGCCGTGAGGCTCTTTATTCAGTTTGGAGAGTGAAGAGTGGAGAGTGGAGTTGCGGAAGGGCTCTGCCCTTACCCGATTAAAAGTATGAAAAATGAAATTGAAGCGACAGAAACCTTGCAAAAAAGTGTTCGGTTTTCAAGGTTCAGTAGGAGCGAAGGATGAAGACAATTCGTTTATTTGATGAAGATGCGTTTATAAAAGAATTTGAAGCGCAGGTGCTTTCCTGCGAAAAACAGGGAAAGCGCTATGCGGTGGTTTTAGATAAAACCGCGTTTTTCCCCGAAGGCGGCGGGCAGGCGGCAGACGGCGGCACGCTTTGCGGCAAAGAGGTCCTGGATGTGCAGGAAAAGGATGGTGTGATTTATCACTACTTAAAAGAAGAAATATCCGGCACAGTATGCGGCAGACTCCATTGGGAACAGCGCTTTTCCAGAATGCAAAACCACACGGGGGAGCATATTGTTTCCGGCATTATTCATATGCACACGGGGGCGGATAATATTTCGTTTTCGCTTACCGACAGTGAAACTACGCTCGCTTTTAATGTGCCGCTAAGTAACGAGCTGCTCGCGCAGGTGGAAAAAGAAGCCAATGCGGTGGTTTTCAGCAATGTCGGCGTGCGTGCTTATTACCCCGATGCCGAGAGCTTGGCAAAAACAGACTATCGCTCCAAATTGGATTTGACACAAAATGTGCGCTTAGTCGAAATTGAGGGCACCGATGTGTGCGCCTGTTGTGCGCCGCACTGCGTGCGCACGGGGCAGGTAGGGCTCATTAAAATTACCGGCAGCGAATCTTACAAAGGCGGCACCAAGCTGTGGATACAGTGCGGTGAGCGCGCGCTGGAGCACTACACAATGCTGTTGGGGCAGGCGCAGGAAATATCGCACCTGTTATGTGCCAAAATAGAAAAAACCGCCACAGCCGTAGAAAAACTCAAGGCGGCGAAGGAAGCGGCGGAATATGAGTTGGTCGGTCTCAAGCGCAAAGCGGTGGCAGAAGCGGTGGCGGCAGTCGTGCCGACCGCCGGCAACTACCTTGCCGTATGTGATTTTCGGGGCGATGATTTGCGCCTGTTTGCCGATGGCTTGAAAGATAAGGTCGGCGGCATCATCGTGGTGCTCGAAGGCGATGACAACAACGGCTACCGCTATGTGATAACCGCCAAAGAAACGGATATCGGCTCTTTGGTTAAAGAAGCCAATGCCGCACTCGGCGGCAAGGGCGGCGGGCGCGACAATATGGCAAGAGGCAGTTTTTGTGCGCGGTTGGAAAAAATAAAAAGATTTTTTGAAGTGTAGGGCGCGCACATCGATATAAATCTCTTACAGAGATTTTCGATATATCATATATGATTCGATATGTGCTGCGCACTCGATATGTTCCTGCGTAACAAGAGAGATTTATGTCGAAACTTGTTTGTGAAACAAACATATCGAAATCAAATGACAATTTGATTATATCGAGTTGATTTATCAACATATCGAATTGAGTTAGCAATATATCGATAAAAAGAGGAAAGATATGAAACATAATAAAAATGATTTAAGAGAGATGTCGATTACATTTGCAATTTCGGTTGCCGAAGTGTGTAAAGATATTAAAGGAAATCAAGTTTACAAACAACAAATCATTAAATCTTCTTCCTCAATTGGAGCAAATCTTTTTGAGGCTAAGTATGCTCAGAGCAGAGCGGATTTTATTAATAAACTTGAAATATCGCTTAAAGAATGTTCGGAAACAGAGTATTGGCTGGAAGTGTTGTTTAGGCAAAGCCTCATTTGTGAAAAAGAGTATAAGCAGTTAAATAACGTGCGGGGAACGATTCAAAGAATGTTAATTGCCTCTATAACTACCGCAAAGAATAACGACAATAAAAGTTCGAAACAGTAAATATACTTTTTACAATGCAGGGCGCACATCGATATCAATCTATTACAGAGATTTTCGATATATCATAACGAGTTTGATATTTGTTGCGCAAGCGGACAAAAAGACTATATCAATAAAGGAAAACCAATGCAATTTGAAATCACAAACCCTCTACTGCAAAGGATTATCGCGGGAATAGGACTGGCGATAAGCCTGGTGGTTATCGGCTTCGGCATCAAAGAATATGTAAGTTTGCCGAAAAATTATGAGGAAACAACCGCTGAAATTGTGCGCTTGGCGGAGCCCTCGCAAGGAGGGTATACGACTTACCGCTTTGAAGCGGAAGGCACAAAATATACTGTCAGGGTGGAAGAATATTCCTCGACTGACCATGTCGGCAAAGAGGTGAAAATTCGCTATAACCCGGAGAATCCTAAAGAAATTTTGACCGCCGGTGATACGCTCGGCGGATTCGTAACAATGGGAATAGGCGGTGTAGCAGCACTCATTTGCATCGTAGTAATGATAAAAAAGATTTAATGATACGCAGGCACAAATAATAAATAAGCGCGAATATATTGATATCTGTCAATATATTCGCGCTTTTCTGTTGCCTGTATTCCGTTATCTGTTATCGAAACAAAGCGGCTAAATTTTCGCCGTTTTGTTTCTTATGCCGGAGAGAATCTGCCCCACGGCGCCTTTTTGGCAGGGGCGGTATTCTTTGCCTTGCAGGTAGAGCTGCTCGACTTTCAGGCGCTTTAGTTCGCTGACCGGGATAGCATAAGGGTTTTCGGAGAGAATGACCATATCGGCAATTTTGCCGACCTCCAAACTGCCGCGCTCTTTTTCATCAAATGTCAGCCAATAGCCGTTGTAGGTGCACATTCTCAGCGCCTCATACACACTGATGGACTGCTCCGGCACAGCGTGGTTACACGCCTTGTGCAGCCACACAACCGGGTCGGGGGAAGTACAGGGACCATCCGAGCCTGCACCCATAACAATGCCGCTGTCTAAAAATGTTTTAATCGGGTTGAGTTTTCGGCAACGCTCTTTGCCGAGAATTTTTTCCAGATAGGCATCCGGCTCCTGGCGCCAGTCAATAAAGGCGGTTTGCACCGGCATGGCAATATGGTAGTCGGCGCAGATTTTGATGCCTTCCTCTGTCGGCAGGCAATCGTGAATAATGGCGTGGCGGTGGTCCTCGCGCGGATAATCGTCAAGCGCCGCTTTGAGCGCGCGGGTTGCCTGGTCAAAGGCTTTGTCGCCGATGGCGTGCATTTCAATCTGTAAGCCGGCGCGGTTGGCTTCTTTACAAAAGGCAATGACCTGTTCATCGCTGTAATACAGTACGCCGCTGTTATCGCCGCCTTCATAGGGCTCGTTCATCGCGGCATCCTCGGAGCCGAAGCAACCGTCAAGCGCGCAGGCAAAGCAACCGCCGATGCGCGGTAACTTGCGCTTGAGCGCGTTTTTAACCGTCATCGTTTGCATAAATACGCGCAGCTGCATACCGTTTTCAAAGCCTCTGCCGCACCAGCGCTCCATATCTACATCCATATCCGCCGTAAAGCCGACACCGCTGACCGTGTGAATCATACCGATGCCCTTGCCTGCCATAAAGTCGGCGGCTTTTTGCATATTCTTGACCAAACTCAAAATCGGAATAGAGTTGGTGACATAGTCGCTGACGGCAAAGAAGGCTTCCTGGTTCATTTCGCCCGAATCGGGGTGGTAGCCGCGCAGGTTGCACACTTTCTTCTCAATTTTTTTAAGCAGCGCTGTGTTGACCACGCAGGCGTGCCCGTCATACTTGACCATAAAGACCGGTTTATCGAGGCAAACGCTGTCCAATTCTTCGCGGTTGACCAGCCTGCCTTCTTCCACCGAGTAGGGGGAAGCGCCGAAGGTGATGAGCAGTTTTTCTTTTGCCGTGGCGGCATAAGATTTGAGCATTTGCAAAATCTGCTTATTACTTGTCGCTTCCATCACATTGAGCCCTGCATGGAAGGTGGCAAAGGAAGCAAAGTGAATGTGTGTATCCGCAAAAGAGGGAATGAGTGCTCTTTCGCCTAATTCCACAATTTCACCGGCGGTGTACTTCTCAGGCAGGGTATCGCCGACAAAGGCAATTTTGCCGCCCTCTTCCACCAGGTAAGCAGCGGTGGTATTCTTATCATCTAAAGTTAATATGTTACCGTGAAAAATTTTCATAGGTTTCTCCCTTCGACAAATAAGGATTTATCGCGCTGTTTTGCGAACAGCAATGCGGAATTCGGAGTTCGGAATTCGGAATTAAAGGGCGACACATTCGCACTTGTTCCGCTTCGCTCTATTGTGAAAATGTAGTCTTTACTCACAAGTAAAAAAACCTTGTAACAGCTAATGATTTATTATTTCGAGATTGCGAGAAATCTTTAAAATGCAAGGCGTAGCCTTGCCACCACTAATTCCGCATTCCGCATTCCGCATTCCGAATTCAAATAAGGATTTGGGAGCCCGCAAGGGGCTCCGCAAATCCTTATTTGTTTTCTGCTGTTAAATATTCATATTTTGTGATTAAGTCATTCCACTCTTGGTAGGCGGGGTCGTTCCGCTTATCCGCGAGGTGGTATGTTTTTGCCAAATAATCACCCAAGAAGGCGCAGACCTTTTTGGTGCCGCGGAAATTCAAGTGGTCGCCGGCATCCGCCGTGTCGGTATGCCAATCAATTTGGATTTCTTTTTGCAGGTTTAAATCCAAATACTCGGTGCCGATTTTTTGGGCAAGGGCAGCAACCGCGTTATGCCGCTTGTAGTTCCAGTTTTTGGAGCTGGGTGTGCTCACCAAAAGTACCTTCACCCCTTTTTTGCGGCAGTAGTCCGCAATTTGCCCCACATAGCGTGCGTTTGTTTCGGGGATGGGCTCAATCTCGTCGGTCTTAATCATATATTCTTTATTATTGCCCTTGGTGGAAAGCTTGGCATATTTATAGCCTTTCATATCGTCTTTCCAATTATAGTTGACATTTTTATCCAACTTCAGCGGGCAAAGCGTTTTCCAGCGGTTATGGTACTGCAAAACGGAAAACATATTCTCGACGCGTGTTATGAACGCATTATCCGAACGCATTTTTCTGTAAAAAGCGTTGGTTTCAAGAATCACGACTTTGGGCGTTTGGTGCTCAAGTGCCTGGTGCACAAAACTCTCCGTAAGGGAAACATACTGTGAGGAACTTGCGCACACAAAGGAAGGAAACCCGTTATCCCGCCACATTTGGATGGGGGAGAATGCGGTGTAGGCTTCACTGTCGCCGAATAAAATCACATCAATGGTTTGGTCTTTTTCTGCCAAAATACCGTTGGGCTTGACATCCTGCATTGTAATGCTTTTGTCCTTTTGCGGGGCAAAGAAATAGGAAATGATAAGCAGAACCAGCGCTAACAGAAGAATAAAAATAACAGCGCCGATGATTTTTTTAATCGCGAGTTTTTTATCTATTTTATCCATTTCTTCACCTCCTTAGAAATTGGCATAAATCGGGTCAATCGGAATGTAACCCGCGCCGTAGGCACCGAACACAATGATACTTACGACCAGTGCAATATAAATCGGCCAGCGCACGAAAATCGGTTTTGCGCCAATACATTCGCGCGGCGACTTGCCTTTTTCTTTGATGATGCCGATAGTAAAGACCACAGCGATGGCGATGACTAAAATCAGCACATCATAGGGGTCTAATCCCAAACTGAAAACAGAGCCGTCAAACCATGATTTAAAGGTGAAGGTTGTCAGGATGCGCTTGAGCATATGGATGCTGTCGTGAAAACCGCGCGAGTTGAAAAACATTTCGCCGATGCTCACCAGCAAAGCGGTGCGCAGAATCGTAAAGAGTTTATACGGGAATTTATTGCGGTCAATTTTGAGTTTGCCCAACACGAGATTGGAGAGCGGCAGAATTAAACTGCCCAGGGAAATGAGCACAAAGTGATACATCCCGAACAGGATGAACTGCCAACCGGCGCCGTGCCACAAACCGTTACAGAACCAAACGCAGAAAAACGCAATAATACTTGCCGGCATCGGTCCGTAGTGCCGACCAAGCGTTTTGCGGGCGCTTTTGGTCAACTTTTTCATGGGCTTGCTCATGGTCACGGGGTAGAAGATATAATCTCTAAACCAGGTGCCCAGCGTGATGTGCCAGCGTTGCCAAAATTCGGTAATGCTTTTGGAGAAAAACGGCTGGCGGAAGTTTTCGGGCACGCGCACACCGAACATTTCGCCGCTACCGATAACCACATCAATCGTGCCGGAAAATTCCATATACAACTCAATCGTATAAAAGATAGCGCCGAGCAAAATTAACCCGCCGTCATAATCAAAGGCTTCGTAGTCTTTAAAAATGGTAGTCACAAAGATGTTAAGCCTGTCGGCAATGACAATCTTTTTAAAGATGCCGAAAGCGATGCGCTGCGCGCCGAAGGTAAGGTTTTTGTAATGCAGTCTTTCGCCGGAATAGAGTGCATCGGCAGTATCGCTATAGCGGCAAATAGGCCCTTCCATTATAACAGGGAAGAACGACATAAACAGTGCGACGCGCGCGAGATTGCGGTCGGCTTTTATTTTGTCTTTATATACATCGTGCAGGTAGGAAACGGCTTGCAACGAGTAGAATGAAATGCCGATGGGTGTTAAAAACTGCGGCACTTCCACGCCGACCTTGGCATGCGTCAGGCGTAAAATCAAATTGACATTGGTAAAGAAGAAGGGGGAATACTTGAGCACGGCAAGAATGCCGATGTTGATAAGTACGCCCAACAGCACCACCAGCAGTTGCCGCGTTTGGCTTTGCTTTTTGATGCGCTTTTTTTCTTCTTTATCGCTTGCCGCAGACAGTGCGGCGGCGCGCTTACCTTTGAGCTGCTCCAGCCACAGACCAATCAGATAAATGCTGAGGATGGATACCAAAAGGTAGGCGATGAGGAACTCGCTGATAAACCAAAAAAAGGTAAAACCGGCAGCTAATAATACAAAGGGTCTTACCTTTTTTGGCACAATCGTATATAAGAGTAATGCCGCAGGCAAAAAGACTGCGAGATAGGCTACAGATATATAAGATGTAATTTGCATAGGCAGGGGTTAATTCTTATTCGTCTTCTAATCTTTCAATCATTGCCATCAGGCTTTTGGCAGAGTTAAAGTTTTCGGGCTTGATTTCCACGGTGGGGATGGTGATGTCAAATTCATCTTCGATTTCCGCAACGAGCGAGATGATTTGAAGTGAACCTAAAATGTGGTCGTCAATCAAAGTGGTGCAGGTTTCATAATCCGCATCGGGCTGAATGTCTTCCAAAATTTCAATTAATCTGTCCATAATGTTTTCTCCTTAAATCATTTATTTGTCAGCGGGGAACCCGCTTTGTTTACTTGGTTTTGCTTCTGGCGATAACTTCTTCATACTTCACCTTCAACTGTGCCCAGTCTTTGTAGGCGGGGTCGCCGCGGTGGTCGGGCAGCGAGAAGGTTTCGGCGGCGTAGTTACCGAAGAATTTAGTGACCTTGGTCGCGCCGTAGTAATTGACATGGTCGCCGCGGTCACAGGTATCGTGGTTCCAATCCAAGCCGATGCTCTTTTCCAGGTTTAGGTCGATGTACTTAACACCTAACTGTTTGGAGAGTTTGACCATCATATTGTGCTTGGCATAGTTCCAGTTGACCGTACTCGGCGCACTCACCAGCACCAGCTCCACGCCTTTTTGCCGGCAGATGTCGTAAATGTTTTGTACATGCTGCAGGTTGGAACCGGGCACTTTTTTATATTGTTTGGTTTTCTTCATATAGTCCGGATGGGAGGACTTGTTGATGATGTCAATATACTTAAAGCCTTTTAAATCATCCTGCCAGCAGTAATCGTTTTCATTTTCGTTGATGCCGGCGGGGTCAATGTTTTTCCACAGATTGTGGTATTTAAAGACAGGCAAGGTTTTTTCGATTTGGTTGAGCCCCGGGTCATCCGAATTCATCTTTCTGTAAATGGCATTCGTTTCCAAAAAGACGACTTGCGGCTGTTGGTGTTCCAAAGTTTGGCGCACAAAGCTCTCGGTTAACGAGATGTACTGCGAGGCACTGGAGCACACATAGCAGGTAAAGCCGTGCTCTTCCCACATCTGCACGGGGGAAAAGGCGGAAAACGCTTCACTGTCGCCGTAGATGATGGCATCCATCGTATTCTCGGGTTCGGCGAGCAGACCGTAAGGTTTTACATCCTTGACCGTATCGGTGTGAAAGCGTTCCGGTGTAAAGAGGTAGGAAGCACCGCCTAATAAACCGACGCCGATGGCGATAAAGAGCACACAGGCAAGGAACTTTTTGATATTGTCTTTACTAAAAATCTTTTTCATTGCGGCACCCCCTTAGAAATTCGCATAAATCGGGTCAATCGGAATATAACCCGTGCCGTAAGCGCCGAATATGACAATGAAAAGAATCATTGCAAAGAAAATGCTCCAGCGAATAACCACATTTCTTTGCGCAATCCACTCGCGCGGGGAAATGCCCTTTTCTTTCATCAAACCGACAGCGAATACCAAGAGAATCACCACGAGCACAATGATGTAATCGAAGCGGTCGATACCCATGGTGAAAATCGCGCCGTTAAAGAAGGATTTGAAGGTGAATTTGGTGACAAGCACCTTAAACATTTTCATTCCTTCGCTTAAGCCTCTGGAGTTAAAGAACATTTCGCCGATGCAGACCAAAATCGCCGTGCGCACTATGGTGAAGATGCGGTAGGGCAATTTGTTGCGGTCAAAATGCCACTTTTCAAACAGTCTGGTGGAAACGGGTAAAATCAAACTGCCCAGAGAAATGAGCACAAAGTGGTAGAAGCCAAAGAAGATGAACTCCCAACCGGCACCGTGCCACAAGCCGTTGCACAGCCACACGCAACCGAAGGCAAAAATGCTTGCCGGCATCGGTCCGTAGTTTCTGCCGAGTTTTTTGCGGGCGCTCTTGGTCAGCTTTTTCATGGGCTTGCTCATGGTCACGGGGTAGAAGATATAATCTCTGAACCAGGTACCCAGCGTAATGTGCCAGCGTTGCCAAAATTCGGTAATGCTCTTGGAGAAGAAAGGCTGACGGAAGTTTTCGGGAATGGTTACGCCGAAGATTTCGCCGCTGCCGATGACCACATCAATCGTACCGGAAAATTCCATATACAATTCAATCGTATACAGTACGGCGCCGAGGAAAATAATGCCGCCGTCATAATCGCAGTATTGGTACTCTCTGAAAATGGAAGTGACAATAACATTTAAGCGGTCGGCAACCACCACTTTCTTTAAAATACCGAACGCCATGCGCTGCATACCGAAGGTGAAATTTTTATAAGTAATTCTCTCGCCGCTCCATAATTTTTCGGCAGTGTCACTGTATCGGCAGATGGGGCCTTCCATAATAATCGGGAAGAAACTCATATACAGAGCCAGCCTGCCGAAATTATGGTCGGCTTGAATCTTGTCTTTATAGACATCGTGAATATAGGAAACCGCCTGCAGGGTGTAGAAGGAAATACCGATACAAGCGGCAAACTTCGGCAGTGCAAATTGGAAATCACTGCCGCACAGTTGCAGTACCTTATTGAAGTTGGCAACGAAAAACTGTGAATAGCGCAGCACAGCCAAAAGACCGATATTGGCAACGATAATGAGCGTCACCAACAGCAGTTGCTTGCGCGCAAAGCTTTTTTTGATGGCTTTCTTTTGTTCTCTGTTTTCTGCGGCAGGCAACGCCTCTTTGCATTTTTTCTTGGATTTTTCGACCAAGAGAGCCGAGACAAAGATGCTCACGGTGGTAAAGACCCAATACACAATCCAAAAATGGCTGCACAGGTACATAAACACCAGGCTTGCTGCCAGCAGAACAAACGGTTTTGCCTTTCGCGGCACCACTGTGAAGACCAGTGCCACGATGGGCAGGAAGATAAGTAAATATGTTATTGATATATAAGAACTCATGTTTCCTCGCTTAGTTGTTTATATATTTTTCGGAACATACTTGATGTATAATATCGAATGGAAAAGTGCTGTTTTAGTAATTAAACTTATAGGTTTCGGCAGCGCCCCTGAGCTTTGTAACCTTGCCGCCCTCTTCCAGGATAAGAACACCGGGCAGCGCGCGGCTTAAGAAAAGGGAAATGCCTTCGGTCGGGCAGTAGGCGCCTGCGTTTTGAAATTCAATGACATCGCCGATTTTGAAATCGGCAAGCGGCAACCCTTTTACCAGCAGGTCGTTGACCGTGCACAGCGAACCGCAGAGGTTCCACTCTTCCGGCTCACCCTCGCGGTGCGGAAGCAGGTCAAAGTAGGGGCGCTTCATCGCCATAAATTGCCCGAAGTAAGCAATGTGGTGAATGCCGCCGTCCATAATCGCATAGCGCTCACCGTGATTCATCTTGCTGTCAACGGCTTTGGTAAAGTAGGAGCCGCAGGAAGCGGCGATACTTCTGCCTAACTCCAAGCTGATGTGGCAATCGTAGCCGAGAGTAGCTAAAATCTCATTAAATTCCGCCAAAAATGCAGCTTCATCAAACGGCTTACTATCGGCAAAATAATATACCGGGAAGCCGGTGCCGTATTCGAGTTCTTTGCTTACAAAGCCGAGTTCGTTTTCCAGCTCGTTTAAGAATTCACCCAAGTGGGTAATTTCGCGCTTATACTTCTTCATGGAAGTTTTTTGAGTGCCCGAGAAGAATTGAATGCCGCACAGTTCAAAAGCCTCATTGTCTTTTTCGGTGCGGATAATTTCTTTAATATCCTCTTCGTTCATACCGAATTGGTTGCCTGAAGTTAAGCGCAATAAAATGTTAATTTTTTTACCGGAGGTGACCGTCGCCTGTTTTAAGAGTGTGAATTGCTCTAAACTTTCGGCGGTGTAGTGACCGGCACAGTTGTCGGAACAAATGTGCCCCTCGATTAATTCGGGCGTTTTGTAAACACCGGAAATCACCAGCTTTTCGGGCGCGATTGCCTGCTCGGTGCAAATGGCAAGTTCGCCGGGGGAGCAGACTTCATAGCGGTCGATTAAATCCGCAATATACGGAGAAATAAATGTGTTGGCTTTAACAGCGTAGCACAGCTCAATTCCTGCGGGTAAATGTTCTTTTAAAAATTGCACCCGCGCGCGCAGCACCTCACTGTCAAACACATAAAAGGGAGTGGGGTAGCGCTCTAAAAGTTCTAACTTGCATTGTTCTGTCATTTTTTTATCACCCTTTCCCTTAATGCTTTTCTGTCTATCTTGCCGTTTTTGGTCAGCGGCAGTTCATCCACCTTGCGCAGTGCACCCGGTATCATAAATTCGGGGAGCATGTCCTTTAAAAGCTGGAACAGCTCGCGCCGCTCGTAGTTGCCGATATAGAAGCCGTAGAGTTTGCTCTTTCTTTCATCGAAAATACAGCAGCAGCGGCGGATGCCTTCTACACTGTGAATCGCGCGCTCAATTTCTTCAAGCTCAATGCGGTGCCCCATGTGCTTAATCTGGAAATCCTTTCTGCCGCTGAAGAACAGGTTGCCGTTTTCATCATAGCGCCCTAAGTCGCCGGTGCGGTAAATGATTTCGGGATAGTAGGGATTGAGCGGGTTTTGCACAAAGGCTTTGGCTGTCTGCTCCGGCGCATTGAAGTAGCCGGGGGACAGGGCGGTGCCTGCTACACAGATTTCACCGGTTTGATTGCATTCGCTGACAAGGTGGTTGTTATCATCAAGCAGGAATACGCGCTCGTTATCAAAGGGTTTGCCAATCGGGAGAATGTCGTTGTCGGCTTCTCTGTCAACAATGTGGTAGGTACAGTTGCAGGTAATCTCTGTCGGACCATAGAGGTTGACAAAGGTTGTTTCGGGGAGTTTCTCCATCCACTGTGAAAGGTGTTTGGCGGGCATTACCTCGCCGCTGAATAAAATCTTTTTGACAGTGGAAGGCACTTTGTAATCCAGCCCGTGGAAGGTGGAAATCAGGCACAGCGCCGAAACCGCCCACACCATGACCGTGGCTTCATTCTCGCACAAATAGTCGAGTAAATCGGTGGGGCTGGAGAACAGGCGCGTGGGTACAATCACGAGGGTAGCGCCGGTACTCATGGCGGAATAAATATCTTTGACCGATACATCAAAATCAAAAGGAGCCTGGTTGGCTAAAATATCGCCGGAGCCGATACCGAAGGTCTTGGTGAAAACGGGAATGAAATCCAGCACACTGCGGTGGTTGATAATAACACCCTTAGGCACGCCGGTAGAGCCGGAAGTAAAGTTGATGTAAAGCGGGTCGGTGTCGACGGCATCGCGGCGCACGGCTGCGAGTGCGGCGGCATCTTCTTCTGTTTCCAAAAGGGCGGCAATATCTAAAAGTTCATCGCCTGCCGCGGCAATCTCTGCGGCAAACTCGCGGTGGTCGGCATCGGTAATGATGATGTGCGCACCGAGTACTTCTTTAATTTGTTGCAGGCGCGAAGCGGGCAGCGAGGGGTTGAGCAGGGTGTAGCAGCAGCCCGCATAGGCAATGCCGAAAAAGGCGGCGAGGGTTTCGCAACTCTTTTCCATGAGCACGGCAATCGGCTTGCGTGTCGGTGTCTTGGTGCACAGCGCGGAGCCGATTTGGCGGCTCTTTGCCGACAATTCTTGGTAAGAATACGACTGCACATCATCTTTGACCGCCGTTTTTTCGCTGAAAGCGGCGGTGCTGTTTTCTAAAAATTCCAAAACATTTTTCATGTTATTATTCTCCACATTATGTCTATTGATGCTATTAGATTATTTTTACTCACAATCAAAATAATTATACTATATATATACAAATAAATCAAATATTTTATAGAAAAACCTCATATTTTGTCAAAAATCGGTCTTTTGTGCAAATAGCACGATATAAGAGGGCTTTAATTCGGCAAAAAGCACAAAGAACAGGCAACAGAAAAAAGAAAAAAAGACGGTGCCACCGTCTTTTCAGCGTGTCGAAAACTTGTTTTCGACACGCTGGCAGATGTTGAAAAAGTGAGATGAAATTTGTCAGTCTCTGCGCTGAGGCGGGGAA
>SVOD01000065.1 GCA_015066575.1 Oscillospiraceae bacterium | reverse complement strand
AGGTGCTCGGTTTGGAACTCGGTGCGGATGATTACATTGTCAAGCCTTTCGACTCCAAGGAAGTGGTCGCCAGAGTAAAGGCAGTGCTGCGCCGCAGTGCCGCGGTTAAGGAGCCGGAGAAAAAGGATGGTGTTGTGGAATATGATAAACTCAAAATCAACATCACCAACTACGAAATGATTGTGGACGGAAAATCCGTGGATACCCCGCCCAAGGAGCTGGAACTGATTTACCATTTGGCGTCTAACCCCAACCGTGTCTTTACCAGAGACCAACTGCTTGATGAAGTGTGGGGCTTTGATTACTACGGCAACTCCAGAACCGTGGATGTGCATATCAAGCGCTTGAGAGAGAAGCTGGAAGGCGTTTCCGACCAGTGGGAACTGCGTACTATTTGGAGTGTCGGTTATAAATTCGAGACCAAATAATTCATGGAAAAACACACCGTGCGCAAAAAGAATAAAAAGCGTATGAGCCTATTTACCAAGTATTACATCGCCATCGCGGCAACCGTGATAGCGGGGTTATTGGTTTTAGGCTTGGTTTTTTCCGCGTTTTTGTACGGTTATTGGCAGGAGAAAACCTACGAGAGCATCGAAACGGCAACCGATGATTTGGCACTGATGCTCCAAACCGATTCGGCAGCGGTGCCGCCGCTCGCCGGTCGCGTCAAAACGCAAACGCTTGTTGCAAGTTTAGAGGCATATGCCAGAGTGAACGGTTGCGATATTGTGATTGCCGATGAAGATGAGAATATTCTGCAGAGAAATGTCGGTTGCAAAATTGACTCCGAAACGCTTAAAGAGCAGGAGAACAACGCGCTCTATGCGGAACCGCGTGCGGCAGAGAAGACTGTTGAGCTGAGCAGGTATGACAGCAAGGTGCTGTTGATATATTCCTTAGTCAAGAGCGCCGGCAAGCCGATTGGGGAAGTTGTTGCGATTAAAGAAGTGAGCACCTTTTTTCCGGTGATGGAAGATGTATTGCGGATGTTCCTGTTCTCCGCGCTGGGCTCACTGGTTATCAGCGTAGCGGTTACCTATTACCTGGTTTACCGCGTCTATAAACCGATTTCGCAACTTAAAAAGGCGACCGAAAGAATCGGTGCGGGGGATTACTCCTTCCGCGTGGAAATTGATGGGGAAGATGAATTTGCCTACTTAGGTCACGCTTTTAACAGTATGGCGCGGGATTTGGCGGCGCTGGAATCCTCGCGGCGCAACTTTATTGCCAATATTTCCCACGAATTAAAAACACCCATGACCACTATCGGCGGCTATATTGATGCGATTATGGACGGTACGATTGACAGGGATAAACAAGACCACTACCTGGCAATCATTTCCGAAGAAGTCAAGCGCCTGTCGCGCCTGGTGGTGGCAATGCTCAATCTCTCCAAAATCGAAGCAGGGGAGAGAAAGCTTGAGAAAAAAACGGTCAATCTTACACAAATGCTTGTTGGTGTAATGATTTCCTTTGAGCAGGCGATTGAAAATAAACATATTGAAGTGATGGGGCTTGACCAAATTGATGATGTCATCGCCAGTGTCGACAGAGATATGATGTACCAGGTGTTTTATAACCTGACCGATAATGCGGTGAAATTCACTGACCCGGGCGGCAGAATCTTTGTTTCGCTTGCCGAAAACGGCGGAAAAGTGGGATTTCGCATTGTCAATGAGTGCAAGGGCATCTCCAAGGAAGATATTAACAAAATATTTGAGCGTTTCTATAAAGTAGACCGTTCCGGCAGCCGCAATTCACAAGGCTTCGGATTGGGCTTATATATTACCAAAACAATTGTCAATATGCACGGCGGCCAGATAACGGCAAGAAGCAGGGAAGGCGAAAACTGTGAATTCCTGTTCTGGGTGCCGGAGCAATAAAACGGAGATAAAATGGAACAAAATCAATTCAACCAAACAATCTCGCAAGGTGCTTCGCCTGCCGCGCAAGCAGCAGGGCAACCGGTCGCGCCTGCAGCCCACACCGCTCCCGCCGGGGGGCAACATTACACACAGGGCAATCCCGCTGCGCGCCCGGGACAGGCGGTCATACCGCCCTACGGCTATGCGCCCGGCGCTTACCCGTATCCCGGTGGACAGTACCCGCCGTATCCGCCTGTTTACGGAAAAAAAGCCAAGAAAAAATTGCCTACCGGCATCATTGTGTTTATTTGCATTTTAGCGGCTGCCGTTGTCTTTGGCTTCGGGGTGTTGGTGCACAGTGTGCTGACTGCTTCGCGCTCCGATGAGAGCGAAAAGGGGCAAAACCCTTCTTCGGAAATTGAGCAGTATGATTCGCTCAATGACAATGCGCTTAAGCCCGGTGTAGACAGCGGCAACAATGATTTAGAAATTGAATTAGATGGTGAAGCCGGCAAAGAAATGAGCACCAGCCAAATTGCCCAAAGCAGCCGCAACAGCGTGTTGGGTATCAGCGTATATTCAACCTCCGGCATTTTGGAAGGGGAAGCCTCCGGCGTGGTTGCCGGCACCGATTCCAAAAAGACAAAGTCGTATATTATCACCTGCGCCCATGTTGTAGATGATGAAGAAAAAAACTATGTCTACAAAATTGTGGATGCGGCAGGAAAGGAATATTTGGCGGCTGTTGTCGGTTATGATGCCAGCCGGGATATCGGCGTACTTTCGGTTGAAAAAGTAGGCTTTGATGCCGTGCGCTTTGCCGATTCTTCTACTTTGCAGGCAGGTGAAACCGTTGTGGCGGTGGGAAATCCGGGCGGCTCTGAATTCTTCGGTTCCGTCACCCAAGGTGTGGTTTCGGCGACTGACAGAATGCTTTCTTTCAATTCTCAAAATATTAAGTGCATTCAGCACGATGCCGCCATTAACCCCGGTTCTTCCGGCGGTGCCCTCTATAACCGTTACGGGCAGGTTGTCGGCATCAATTACTCGAAAATCGCAATGGATGATTACGAGGGTATGAATTTTGCCGTTCCCAGCAACACCGTGGTGGAAAGAGCCAATAAGATTATTGCCGAAAGTTTGAAAACGCGCGGCGCCAAATTAGGTATTGAATATTATGTGGCGGCTTCGTATTTTGATGAAAACTATAAGCAACTGATTATCACTTCGATTGATGAAAAGAGCGATTTAAACGGCAAAGCGGCGGAAGGGGACTTTATTATCGCTGTCGGCGGCAAGAAGATTACCGATAAATATTCCATTATTGAAATCATAAATGAAAAATCGCCCGGCGATACCATCACCCTGACCATTGCCCATAAGAACGAAAAAACAGAAAAATATGACACGAAAGATGTGAAAGTAAAACTGGTAGAAAAATAACCTTGTCGGGCAAAGATTCTGCATATTACTGCTTTGGTCATATATTACATCATTAAAAACAGGATTTGGCACGGCTGAACCCTGTTTTTTCTTTGTGGAATACAGAGAATTTTTCGGCGCAATATTGTGCATTTTAACAAGACAAAAAATATTCTTTTTCATTGATTTTCACTTAAATATATAGTATTATATAAATTGTAGAATATTAGCATAGCCACAACTGCGCCCTTTCGCAGTGCGGCGTGCGAATTTACACATATGCTTTATTCAGAAAAAGGAGGAGTTTATTTTGAAAAGACTCAAGAAGACACTGGCACTGGTTTTAGCAGTCGTGCTGCTCATCTCCGTGGTTCCGTTCAGCGTTAACGCGGCAGACCCGAGCGCTTCCTTTACGCTTGCTAAAGTCAATGGCGAGCCTTACGACGGCACAACTCCCATCGTAGGCGGCGACACCCTCACAATCGATGTAACCCTTGAAAATCCGGACAGCGATGAATTGGTTGCCTGGATGCTCGGCTACAGTTTTGATGACAGTGGCTTGACCTACGGCGGCACTACATTTGCGCAGGAGTGGAGAGGCACCAGTTCCGATAAAGGTACTTACATCTTAATCGGCGGTTCCATCAAAGCCGGCTCTACCGTTTCCGGTACGCAAGCGGTTGTGGCAAGCATCATTTTTACTGCAGACAGCGACTATACCGGCGAAACCGGCATTACCGCTAACCAAGGCACCAAGAACTATGTTTCGATTAAGTCCGGCAGCAGTGTGCAAACCAAAAACATTGTCGCCACAGGTTGCACCTTCAACATTTATGCAGCTGTTGACAAAAGCGTTTTGGCGCAAAAACTTGCCGATGCTGCAAGCAAAGTGGAAGCCGATTACACCCCGAATTCCTGGGCAGCAGTAGCCACACAGGTGCCGCTTGCACAGGCTGTGTACGACAACGCTTTTGCTACACAGACTGAAGTTGACAACGCGGCGACCGCTTTAGGCAATGCGTTAGATGCTTTGGTTTTGAGAGCCAATAAATTAACCCTTTCCAATACCGTTAACGAAGGTAGAATCGAAGCGGCGAAGAGCGAATATACCCCCGAGTCCGTGCAAAACCTGTTAAACGCGATTGACGTGGCACAGGGTGTGCTGGATGATGACAACGCTACCCAAGCACAGGTGGATGAGCAAACCGGTTTGGTGCGCGCGGCAATCGATGCACTTGTGCGCAACAGCATTACCGTTCGCTTCTTGAATTACGACGGCTCTGTCTTTGATTCTCAGACAGTCGATTACGGCGGCAGCGCAACCGCGCCGGCTACCAACCCGACTAAGCCTGCTGACGATACCTACACCTACACCTTCGATCATTGGAACGGCAACTTTACCAATGTAACCGAATCTGTCGATATCATCCCCGTATTCACTGCAGAGAAAATTAACTATACCATCACTTACCTGAAGGAAGACGGTAGCGAATACACCACCCAAACCTATAATTATGGTGATGCAATTACCGCACCGGAATCTCCGACTAAGGCAGAGGATGACACCTATACCTACACATTTGCAGGTTGGAATCCTTCTCTTCCCGAGACTTGCAACGGTAACCTTTCCGTGACAGCAGTCTTTACTCCGGTTTATAAAGATTACACAATTAAGTTTGAAAATTACGATGGCAGCGAAGTGGCTACCTACACCCTTCACTGGGGCGATGAAGTGCAGCTTCCCGAAAATCCGACCAAACCGCAGGATGACACTTATACCTACACCTTCAGCGGTTGGTCTCCGGAAGTGGTTGCCGTAGCAGGCGATGCTACCTACACCGCTCAGTATGAAGAAGTGTATAGAGATTACACGATTGAGTTTGTCAATTATGACGGCAGCGAAGTCGCTACCTACACCCTTCACTGGGGCGATGAAGTGCAGCTTCCCGATAATCCGGAAAAACCGGCAGACGACACCTACACCTATGAATTCTTAGGTTGGTCTCCCGAAGTGGTTGCGGTAGAAGGCGATGCGATTTATGTGGCGCAGTACACCGAAACCTATAAAGATTACGATATCTTATTTGTCAATTACGATGGCAGCGAAGTTGCTTCCTACACCCTTCACTGGGGCGATACGGTACAGCTTCCCGAAAACCCGAGCAAACCGGCAGATGATACCTATACCTATAACTTTATCGGTTGGGATCCGGAAGTAGATGTTGTTTCCGGCAGCATTACTTACACTGCTCAGTATGAGTCTGTTTATAAAGACTACACCATTAAATTTGTCAATTATGATGAAAGTGAAGTCGCTACTTACACCCTTCACTGGGGCGATGAAGTGCAGCTTCCCGCAGACCCGACAAAACCTGCTGATGATCAGTATTCTTACAGATTTAGCGGTTGGTCTCCGGAAGTGGTTGCCGTAGCAGGAGATGCCACTTATACCGCTCAGTATGAGCCGCTTGTCAATGCCTACACCGTTTACTTTGTAAACTATGATGGCGAAACCCTCAAGGAAGTCAGCTATGAATACGGTGAAACACCGGTTGCTCCGGAAGACATCACCCCGATGAAGCCGGATGATGACACTTACTACTATGAATTCATCGGTTGGACTCCCGCGTTTGTTGAGGTTACCGGCGATGCGGTTTACACCGCACAGTTTGAAGCTCACTATCTCGATGCCGACTACACGGCAGTCAATGCAGCCGTTGACCAGGCAATGCAGTATGCAGAGCTCAGAGATAATTACACTGAGGTTTCCTACAACCGCTTGTTTGCAAGTGTTAATAATGTGGACTACACCTTGAAGATCAATGACCAGGCAATTGTAGATGCTTATGCAACTGCTATTCTTGAAAACATTGGCAAACTCGTTTCTCCCACTGCCTACAATGAAACCTTTGATAAGTGCGCAGCGGTCAACAACGATAATAACCAATACACCGTAGATTCCTACAATGCATTCTTGGCAGCATTTGCTCCCATCAGCCAGAAGATTGACTTCAATACCGATGAAGCCACCCAGGCAGATGTCGATGCCGCGAAGGCAGCTTTAGATGACGCCTATGCTCTTCTCGAAGCTTCCACCTTGCAGATTGACGGTGCGGTGGAAACCCTTGCCGACGGCAGCTTGAGAATTGATGCCAACACCAGCTCTTTAACCACTACTTTAGAGGCAAATGACGGCGGCGCAGGCACAGCTTCTCTTGTCTTCACCGATACAAACGGTGCGGTAGTGACCAATGAAAAAGCCAGCATCGGTACCGGCTTCAAAGTGGAATTGATGCAAGCAGGTGAAATCAGAGTAGAAAAATATATCGTGATTTACGGCGATATCAATGGCGATGGTCAAATCTCCATTGCCGACATCAGATTGGCAAGAAAGATGGCTGTTTCTACCGATGGTTACACCGAGTATCAAATCGCAGCAGCAAAATGCGGCGGTGTTGATGTGGATGTGGATGCAGTCATTGCATTGGCAAAAGCATAAGTTTTCTGAATAAGCTTACAATAAAAAAATAAGGAACGGGCAACCGTTCCTTATTTTTTAGTATTTAGTGTTCAGTATGGGCGGATATAAAACCGGGGAAGGGGACGGTTCTTTTCCCCGGTTTTTAAAAACAGAGTATGGGGGCGGTAGCTTGAAAGTGCCTTTCACGCAATGGGGAATGAAAATGAAGAGTTGAGGAAGAGGCCCCCGTACCTGTTTCGCTTTGCTCTAATTATGTATGTGGGAGAGGGCTTGCGCCTTCCCTTTAATTCTGCTTTTTCGAATTTGCGCGCCTGTCCGCCGACTGCTATCGTGCAACTTCCGGCAGACCGGAAATGAAAGATAAACATGTACAGATAGCGAGTTCGCTTTTACGAACTTTTATGAAAATGCAGAAGAGGAGAGCCGCAAAAGCGCCCGCCGATTGGAGAATACTGACTGCGACTGCGACTGTCGACCGTCAACCGTCAACCGATGACTGCAAAAAGGCAAGAAGACTTGCCATTTTATATTGTTTTTAATAATTATATATTGACAGTAGAAAAAAATTGTGTATAATAAGTATAAAGGTTAACAGTGCTAACTTTTTTGTACTGTTTAATTGCAATGAAAGAAAACCTTTCTTTTTTTGAGGTGGTTATGGTTACTTTAGAGCAGATAAGAGAACAAATCAATGAGATTGACCGCGAAATGGCGCGCCTTTTTGAAGCGCGCATGCATGCGGTAGAGAGCGTTTGCGCCTACAAGCGCGCGCATGGGCTGCCGATTACGGACTCTTCGCGCGAAAAGGCGATTATCGCAAAAAACAGCGCCTATATTGAGGATGATGCCATTCGTGATTTCTATGTCAACTTCATTCAAAGCAATGTGGAAATCTCAAAGCGCTACCAGCACCGCTTATTGCAGGGCTTGCGCGTGGCATACTGCGGGGTGGAAGGCGCTTTTGCGCAGATTGCCGCCAGGCGCATTTTCCCGGACGCGGAGTTGATACCCTTCGGTGATTTTCACTCGGCTTACGAAGCATGCGAGAGCGGCGAGTGCGATTGCGCGGTCTTGCCTATTGAAAACTCCTATGCCGGTGATGTGGGGCAGGTAATGGATATTCTGTTTGAGGGCAGCCTCTTTGTCAACGGTGTCTATGATTTGGGTGTAGTGCACAACCTTATCGGTGTGCCCGGCGCGCAAATCGGTGATATTAAAAAGGTCGTTTCTCATCCGCAGGCGCTTGCGCAGTGCCACCGCTACATCAAAGAGCATCACTTCCAAAGTGATAGTTTTGAAAACACGGCGATGGCAGCGAAAGCGGTTGCCGAAGCCGGCGACAAATCGGTAGCGGCGATTGCTTCTAAAGTAACTGCTTCGCTTTACGGCTTGGAACTGCTGGACCACGATATTAATGCTTCTAACCGCAACACAACGCGCTTTGCCGTGATTTCCCGCAACCAAAATGTGCGAAAGAAGCACAAGGAAAACCACTTTATTTTGATGTTCACCGTGGCAGATGAAACCGGTTCGCTCGCTAAGGCGATTAATGTGATTAGTGATAGCGGTTTTAATATGTCAGTGCTGCGCTCGCACCCGCTGGAGGGTGCATGGCAGTACTACTTCTTTGTGGAAGCAGTCGGCGACATTTATTCCAAAAAAGGGCAGGCAATGCTCAAAGAACTGGAGCAGCATTGCGACACGATTAAACTTATCGGTTCGTATAAAGATGTCAAAGAATTAAGTGAATAGGATATGAAGATTACAGTCAATTTAGATAAAAACAGTTATGATATCATTATCGAGCGCGGGGCGCTTGCGCACATCGGCGATTACCTGAACTTGCAGCGCAAAGTCTTGGCCGTCACCGATAGCGGTGTACCGGCGCAGTATGCCCGGGCGGTTGCCGATGCGAGCAAAAGCGCCTATGTGGTAACTGTCGCACAAGGCGAAGGCAGCAAGAGTACCCGACAGTGGGAAGCGCTGCTATCCACCATGCTCGAAAACGAATTCACCCGCAGCGATGCCGTGGTGGCAGTCGGCGGCGGGGTGGTCGGCGATTTGGCGGGCTTTGCGGCGGCTTGCTATATGCGCGGCATTGATTTTTACAACATTCCCACTACTTTGCTTTCGCAGGTGGATTCTTCCGTTGGCGGCAAGACCGCAGTCAATTTCGGCGGCATTAAAAATATTGTCGGCGCCTTTTATCAACCCAAAAAAGTGGTTATTGACAGTGAGGTGCTCGCTACTCTCGACCCGCGACAGACAGCCTCCGGGATGGCGGAAGCCATCAAAATGGCGCTGTGTTTTGATAAAAACTTATTTGAAAAGATTGAAACCGGTGCACCTTATGAAGATATTGATAGCATCATTGCGGCGAGTATTGCCATTAAAGCCAAGGTTGTCGAGCAGGATGAAAAGGAAGCGGGGCTTCGCCGCGTGCTCAATTTCGGTCACACGATAGGGCACGGGATTGAAGCGCAGGGCGGTCTTTACCACGGTGAGTGTGTAGCGCTCGGTATGCTGCCGATGTGTTCCGACGAAGTAAAAGCGCGCTTGTTGCCCGTGTTAGAGCGCTACGGTTTGCCGACAAATTATAGTGCAGACAGGCAGGCAGTGCTCGGCGCGATTGCCCACGATAAAAAGCGGGCGGGCGACAGTTTCCATATTGTCGTGGTTAATACCATCGGCAGTTTCGAGATACAGAAAGTGAGTTTGGACGCACTTTCCAAACTTGTGTGAGGATAGGAAGATGAAAAACAGTTTCGGTAACAGTGTGAGTATCACCCTTTTCGGGGAAAGCCACGGCGCGGCAATCGGTGCCGTGCTCGATGGGCTTGCCCCCGGCATCCCTGTGGATGAGGGCTTTATCGCCGCGCAAATGCAAAAGCGCAAGGGGCTTGCCGAATTATCGACCAAGCGCCGCGAAAAGGATGAAGTCAAAATCCTCTCCGGTGTCTTTAACGGTAAAACCACCGGTACCCCCATCACTTTCTTGATTGAGAATAACGACAAAAAGTCGAATGATTATAGCGATTTGCGCTATTTCCCCAGACCTTCGCATGCCGATTACAGTGCCCACTGCAAGTACCACGGGTTTGAAGATTACCGCGGCGGCGGGCATTTCTCCGGCAGGCTGACCGCGCCGCTTGTAGCGGCAGGGGCTGTTGCGATGCAGGCGCTTGAGAGAAAAGGCATTTTTATCGGCACCCACATTTTTGAGTGCGCGACCTTGCGCGATAACGCCTTTGCGGATTACCAAAGAGAAATCGCCTTCTTAAAGCAAGCCGAGTTTCCGGTGCTCAACAACTCCGTTGCGCAGCAAATCCGCCAGGTCATCGGCAAAGCCGCCGAAGTAGGCGACAGTGTAGGCGGTATTTTGGAAACCGCAGTCATCGGTATGCCCGCCGGTGTGGGTGAACCGTTTTTTGACTCGCTCGAGAGCGCTTTGGCGCACGCGATGTTTTCCATCCCCGCAGTCAAGGGCGTGGAGTTCGGTATGGGCTTTGATATTGCCAAATACTTGGGCTCCAAGGTCAATGACGAATGGCGCATGGAAGAGGGCAAAGCGGTTAGCGTCACCAATCATAACGGCGGCATTAACGGCGGTATCTCCAACGGTATGCCGATTATCTTTAAAACCGCTGTTAAGCCCACACCGTCTATCTTTAAAGACCAGAGAACCATTAATTTGGCGACCGGTGAAAACGCAACTATTAAAATCAAGGGCAGGCATGACCCGGCGATTATTCACCGCGCCAGAGTCGTGGCAGACTCCATGACGGCATTGGTGCTGTGCGATATGCTCGCGCTGCGCTTCGGTACGGATTATTTGGCAAATTAGTCATCAGGAAAACAGAGGCATTATATGCAATACGGTTTAATCGGTGAAAAACTGGGGCACAGTTTTTCCAAAATCATTCACGAGAGCATGGCAGACTATCGCTACGAGCTGAAAGAACTGCCGCGCGAAGCGTTGGCGGGGTTCTTGGAACAGCATGAGTTTGCGGCAATCAATGTCACCATTCCCTATAAGCAGGCGGTAATAGCGCATTTGGATGCCATAGACCCTGCCGCCGCAGCCATTGGTGCGGTCAATACCATTGTCAACACCGGCGGCAAACTCAAGGGCTATAACACGGACTACCTCGGTTTAAAAGCGCTTATTACAAAAAACGGCGTTTCGCTCCAAGGCAAAACCGTGGCGATATTGGGCTCCGGCGGTACTTCACTGACTGCGCGGCAGGTGGCAGCGGATATGGGCGCTGACCGCGTTGTGCGCGTGAGTCGGCGCGAAATACCGGGCTGCATAACCTATGAGGAACTTTACAGCCGCTACCGTAGCGTGCAGGTGCTCATCAATACCACGCCTGTGGGAATGTATCCGCACCTTGAAGGTGCGGCGGCGGATATCGGGCGGTTAGAGTGCTTGGAAGCCGTATTTGATGCGGTGTATAACCCGTTGCGCACCGATTTGGTTTTGCTGGCAAGGCAGCGCGGGCTGGTCGCCGCCGGCGGCTTATATATGCTGGTGGCGCAAGCGGTGTATGCGAGCGAACTGTTTACCGGCACCGCCTATGCGCCGGAAACCTTTGAAAGGGAATACAGAAATATCTTGCATAAGATGCAAAATATTGCCTTGGCGGGAATGCCCGGCTGCGGCAAAAGCGCCGTGGGAAAACAGCTGGCAGCGGCGCTCGGGCGCGACTTTGCGGATACCGATGAACTTGTTGAAAAAAACGCAGGCATGGCGATTCGCGATATCTTTGCCGGTAGCGGCGAAGCCGCGTTTCGGCAGTTGGAGAGCGAAGCGGTAAAAGCCGTTGCCGAACAGCCGACAGGCGCGGTGATTGCGCTCGGCGGCGGTGCGGTGCTCAACCCCGCGAATGTGCATGCCCTAAAGCGCAACGCGAAAATCTATTATATCAACCGCAACATTGAAGATATTGTGCCGACAGTCGACAGACCTTTGGCACTTGACAGGGCGGCATTGCAGCAGCGTTACCGCGAGCGACACGGTATTTATGAGCAATGCGCCGATAAAGAAATTACAGTAACAGCCGATGCCGCGGCAGTGGCGGAAGCGATTAGAAAGGACTATTTGAGTGAGAGTTAAAATTGCAGGGAGCAAAGCAAAAGGCACCATGGCGGCGCCGCCCTCCAAGAGCATGGCGCACCGCTATTTGATATGCGGCGGTTTGAGTGAGGGTACAAGTGTAATTTCCGGCATTGATGCTTCCGAAGATGTGCTTGCTACGATGGATTGCCTCAAAGCCATCGGCGCACAGGTCGAGTGGGTCGGGAAAGATGTGCACATTCGCGGTGCCAACCCGATTACGACCTCGCCTGCCCGACCGCTTGCCTGCCGCGAGAGCGGCAGTACCCAGCGCTTTTTTGTGCCGCTGTGTTTGGTGGGCGAAGGCGAAGCGCTCTTGCAGGGCGAAGAGGGGCTCTTTA
>SVOD01000064.1 GCA_015066575.1 Oscillospiraceae bacterium | reverse complement strand
ATGCTCATCGCTGCCGGATTACACTGGAGCTATTTTTTAGTCGGCGGTCTCGGTATAGCGGCAGCTGTTCCTCTTGCCTGGTCAACCGGCTTAATAAAAGACTTCCAAAAAAGCCGCTTTTTGGCACTGATTTATTATGATGCGGAAGAATACGCGCGCGATGCCGCTTACCAGCAAAACCAGGCAATTAATGCCATCGGTTCCGGCAAGGTTACCGGAAAAGGGCTGTTTAACGGCACCTATGTCCAAAGCGCCGCGATTCCGGAAGCAAAAAATGATATGATTCTTTCCGTTTCCGGTGAAGAGCTCGGATTTTTAGGTGCAATAGCCGTTATCGGCATTATTGCTTTTATTGTCATAAAGATTATGCTCAACGCCAAAGCCGCGAAGGACGGGCACGGTTACTTTATCGATATGGGTATTGCTTCCATGATTATCGGTCAAACCCTGATTAATGTCGGAATGTGTCTGCGCCTGCTGCCGGTTATCGGTATCACTCTTCCCTTCTTTAGTGCCGGGGGGTCATCTAACCTCGCGGTGTATTTGGCAATAGGCGTTGTGATGAGCGTTTACCGACAATCGAAGAAAGCGGAGGTATATGCCTTTTCACCTGCCAATGTCATTAAATTCACTTAAAAGAAATAGAGGAAGTTTTGAGGGGCACCCGAAACTTCCTCTTATTTTTTTAATTTTTCCACTTCATCTTTAATAGGATTCACATAAAGTGTTTTATAGTCGGTATAAAACACGCGCCCGGGCATGCCTCCCGGTTGTCGCTTCACAAATTTAATGCGGCAATAATCGACAGCCACATTCTTCGACTCTCTGGCTTTTGAATGATAAGCACAAATACCGGCAGCCTCAATTAAATCCTCCGGTGCGACCGGCTCATTGCCTGCAAAGAGCACCGTATGAGAACCGTGCACTTCTTTAGTGTGAAACCAAATATCATTCCCGCCTGCTGTTTTAAAAGTCAGTTTATCATTAGAAAGATTATTTCTACCTACTTTGACTGTAAAGCCGCCGCTTGTTTGGAATGAAAAAGGCGGTAATTCTTTGGGTGCTTTTTCGCGCTTGGAAACTTTCTTTTTCAAATATCCCTGCGCTGCAAGTTCCGTTTTCAGCGCGGCAATTTCTTCAGGGGTTTCGGCGCGTTCCAACAAATCAAGCACGCTCTCGAGATAATCCAATTGCTGTTGACCGATTTGAATTTGCTCGCGAATAAAGGTTTGTGCATTTTGACGCTTGCGGTATTCTTTATAATAGCGCGCCGCGTTTTGCGCCGGAGTCAGCCGTATATCGGCTTCTATTTCCGCCATTTCACCGGTATAGTAATTGAGAATGCGATAACGCGATACATTGGTTTCAAGCGCATGCAGGTTAGCGTTAATGAGTTCGCCGTAAAGTTTATATTTTTCGTTATCTTCGCTCTCGGCTAATTCCTTGCGTTGCAGTGCCAATTTGCGCGTAATTTTATCGATAGCGCCGACAATTCGCTTGAGCAATTCACCGCCGGAAGCTGTCCTTTTTATCGTATTTAATCGGTTTTCATAGTAAGCATCCAGTAATTCCGAGAGTGTTTCAAACGCCTGCTTGCGGCATAAGCCGTCATACTGCCGAATATCCGTAAAAGAAAAAGCTACGGCTTTATTCTCCTCTCGCACCATACAGGGTGCAGGCGCCTGCTTTAATGATACACATAACTGTTCAAGTGCCTGCTGTAAGGGCAAAGTGTTTTTTTCAACTTCATAAATCGCTTTATCTTCCCCATATGCTTCCAGCGCCACTTCCATGCAGCGCAATGGAGAAATCCCCTGCACGGTTTTTAAAATGCTTTTTGAAAGTAATGCATTTTTATTCTCGCATATTTTTTCCACAAGCAATTCCGGTTGCGTATTCAAAAGGTTGCTCTTATCTTGTGCCGGCGGGGCAACATAAGTCTTTCCCGGGAGAATTTCTCTAACACCTGATTTTGAAGCGCCGACGCGTTTGAGGCTGTCTAAAATCACATCATTTTCATCTAAGAAAATCACATTGGAATACCTGCCCATTATCTCGCAAACGATGCTAAGCGGAACACGCTCACCGAAGTCATTAAGCGCTGTAAATCGCAATTGCAATATTCTTTCAAAGCCGGGCTGTTCAATGGCATCCAACCATGCGGAAGTAAACTTCTTGCGCAGCAGCATGCAAAGCATCGGAGGATTAGCAGGATTGATAAAACTCTGTTCGGTCAGGTGAACGCGGGCGCTGTCTGCCCTACTGTTAAAGTATAACTTCTTAGTGCCCTGCCTTGTGCGCATAACAAATACCAGCTCTTCCTTGGAGGGCTGGTATATTTTTTCTACTCTTGCTTGTTGCAACTGTGAAGATAATTCCTTCGCCAATTGCGATAAAAACAATCCGTCTAAAGCCATATTACAAATAAGAAATCGGGTCAACCGATTTAAGTCTTAAAACTTTTGCTTCGGCAAATTCCATGGCAAGTTTAACGGAAATTGCGTTCATTGAAATATCTTCGGTGGTAAAATGACCGGCATCAATAAGAGTTAATCCGATATCCTGCGCATGTAAAAACTGATGATATTTGACATCCGAAGTGACAAATGCATCTGCTTTTGCGGCTACTTCATCAATAAAATCGGTACCTACGCCGCCGCAAACAGCAATTTTTCTGACATTTTCTTTGGTGGATACATATTTGACAAAAGGAATACCGATACTCTGTTTAATCTTGGCACAGAAAGCACTTTCCGGCATCGGACTCGGCAAATAGCCGAAACGCACGATTCCGTTGCATTCTTTTGTCGGAAACACTTCTACTCTTTCAAGCGCGAGTGCATTTGCCAGAGCGTAATTGACACCATCCTTCGCTTTGTCCCACGGAGTGTGTACGGCGATAAGCGCAATATCATTGCGCGCCAAGCGATACACCGCACTGTCTGCAGGCAGGTCGCGCATCGGTTGAAAAATAATAGGATGATGACAAACAATTAAATCCACATTGTTATTAATCGCTTTTGTGATATTAGTCGGTGTCGCGTCTAACATCACGGCAATTTTATCGACTTTTTTATCGGGACTACCGACCAAAAGCCCGCTGTTGTCCCATTCCTCTTGAGAGTCAAAAGGCATTTGTCTATCTAAAAATTTGTAAATGTGTTTGACGGTTAACATGAATACTCCTTAATTTCTTGCATGATTTCTTGTATTTCCTGCCGATAAGCTTCGGCATCTTTTTTCTGTTGTAACGAAGCTTCAATTCGTTGTAAACGAAGAAGCTCTCTTTGCCGCTTTTGTTCAAAAAGCGGATGCGCTACGGCATTGCCCAACAGTGCCTGCGCCTGCGTAATAGAGCGACTATGCCCGCAATAGCCGACACTCAAAATACTGTAAAGCTTATCCCTTTCCGCTGCAAATGTTTCCTCCTCAATCTCAAAACCGCGCTCATACAAATAACGGCGCAAGACATCGGCTTTCGTCATCGGCTGTAAAACAAAGCGATACGTTTTATTATGGCACCAGGGGCTGTTTTCCAAAATTTCGGAAATCATTTCCCCACCCATTCCGGCAATGATTATCGTATCAAATGCTTCGCCTTCAAGTGCCTTCAAACCATCACTGAGAAGAAAGCGAACACCGCTCAAGCGGTATTGGGCGATGGTTTGGCGCGCATTATCCAAAGGGCCGTTGCGAATATCGCAAGCAAATGATTTTTCAATCATACCGCTTTGCAGTAAATACGCGGGAATGTAGGCGTGGTCGGTGCCGATATCGGCTATCACACTCCCCTTTTGCACAAAATCCGCTACCGCTTGCAGCCGTGGGGTTAAAACAAGCATAAGATAATCCCTTTCTTTATTATTAATATAATAACAAAAAGGGATGTATTTATCAAGTTATATACTTATTTTTTCCATTTCACGGCGCAATTTTTTTAAAATGCGCTTTTCTAAGCGCGAAATATAGGATTGTGATATTCCGAGCAAATCCGCTACTTCTTTTTGTGTCATTTCTTCGTGCCCCATCAAACCGTAGCGCATAATCATGATTTCCTTCTCTCTGCCCGAAAGTGCGGCAACCAGCTCCAGCAGTACGCGCTTTTCATCTTCATGCTCCAAATTCTTATTCACTTCGTCTGCATCGCTGCCTAAGATATCTGCGAGAAGCAATTCGTTGCCGTCCCAATCCACATTGAGCGGTTCTTCAATTGACAATTCGCTGCGTTGATTGGAGATTTTGCGCAAATGCATCAATATTTCGTTTTCAATACAGCGGCTTGCATAGGTTGCCAGCTTGATATTCTTCTCCGGTTTATATGTTTTCACTGCTTTAATCAGCCCGATGGTGCCGATACTGACCAAATCTTCTACCGGCACGCCGGAGGACTCGAATTTTTTGGAGATATACACGACCAGGCGCAGGTTATGTACAATCAATTCTTTTGACGCGCTTTCATCGCCCTGTGCTATTCTTTGCAGCACCTCTGCTTCTCTTTGTGCCCCCAGCGGCGCCGGCAATCCGGTTACGCCGTTCATAAAGTGAAAATGTGCGCGCTCAAATTTTAGCCATAAGGCGCGTAAATATTTTTTTATGGATAACTCTTTCATAAGCACTCCGTTTCCGACAATAGCTTTGGATTTAAGATTATATCATATTGCATATCCTTAAACGCTTCTCGGCTTTGGGCGACATACGCTTGTCGCCGAAACAGTTCTTTTTTTCCCTCATAAACAGTCATTTGTACTTTTACGGCAAAAAGTATTCCGTCACCGGCAAGTGAGGAATACGGAATCACGCGTTTGAGCGGTTCATCTTCCAAATCCGCAACAATCCCGGCTTTTATCAAACTGACCGGCTGTGCGGAAAAAGGTTCATTCAAAGCATTTCCCGTATCAACAAAGCCGTAAAGTGTATACGTTTTCCGTTTATATGCAATTAACACGCGATATATCGAAGCTCGAGTACGCTTTTTGTGAAGAATTCTGCTGCCGATATTCATAACAAAGTAGCAAAAACCGAGTGCTATGATAAAGTACAGCGGCTTGATGTGTATGTAGGCAACTGCACCGTTGGAATAAAAGTGCCGGCTGTCAAACTGTTGCAGTAGCAGAATCGCTCCGCCGGTAAATACATTTAACAAAAGAAAAATCAAGCTATGCCAAATAAAAAGGCGCACATTCATTTTTCCAAACGCAATCAAAATCATTAACACGCAGGCGGCAATTTTACACAGTAGCGCCGGCACAACCGGTATTGCGACCAGCAGGCTTAAAGCATACGCACCGCCAAGAAGCGAAGCGAGCAAAAAGCGTTTGCGCCGCAGCGGTGATTTGAGCACTATGGCACAAATGAGCAAGTGCACATAATCCATAAATGCATTGAGCAAAAAAAGAATATCGGCATAGATTATCATATACCAATAATACTATGCCGATAGAGTATTTTCTGTCGAAAAACTTTCTGTTAACCCAATTCTATTTTTAAAATTTTAATTTCTTCAACAGGTTTGTCTTGCGCATCGACTTTAGCCGCTGCAATCGCATCCAGCACATCAAAGCCATCGTAAAGCTGCCCGAAAACCGTATGTTTAAAATCCAACCACGGCGTACCGCCGACTCTTTTATAATTCTCCTGAACTGCATACGGGTAACCCTGTTCACTCAGACCTTCCATTTGTGCGAGCATCATGGCAGGCACTCTGTCCGCCTGTACAACAAAGAATTGTGAGCCGTTGGTATCGGGTCCGGAATTTGCCATTGAGAGCGCACCGCGGTAGTTTCTCAAATCAATATCAAACTCATCTTCAAACGCTTTGCCCCAAATGCTTTCACCGCCCATACCGGTACCGGTCGGGTCGCCGCCCTGAATCATAAAATCATTGATGACACGATGAAAAATCAAGTTGTCGTAGTACCCGTTTTTGGCATGAGTGATAAAGTTTTCGCAGGCTTTTGGCGCTTTATCCGGGAAAAGCCGAAACTTCATATCGCCAAAATCGGTTTGCACGGTGAGTGTGGTTTCACCGCTTTGCGGTGCATCTAACTGGTTAAACATATTCTTCCTCCACTTCTGCAACGATTGCTTCAAATCCTTCTTTGGTAAAGTTGCGATTAATGTATTTTAATAAATTGTTCTTGGAAATGCGCTCCGGCAGCTGCAAATGATATATTAACCGAAGGCGCTGCTTCTTGGAATCAGGTCTGCCAAACAGGCCTAATCGATATAAGTCATAGGATGAAGTGTGACTTTCGACTACCTTTTCATCCTCGATGCCGGCGTTCTTAAGCGCCTGAATAATAATCTGACTTTCAACACCTTCCACGCCGAGCTTTCTCTCGCTCGAAAATGTCGCTTTGCGTTTTTCTTTTCCTAAAATATCGGGAATATAAGCATTGAGAATATATTCTGCAGGCACCATAGACGCTATATAATTGCGAATTTTAAACCCGGCTGCATCCGAATCTGTCAGTATCAGCACACCGTGCTTCTTCGCATATTCCTTAATAAAAGCACACTTTTTCTTGTCCTTGAAAATGGAAAAACCGTGTGTGGGAATGATGATGGCATCGATAATGCTCTCTAACTTGATTTTATCATACTTGCCTTCTACAATGACAAGCCTGTTTGTCCTTATCATTGCTGACTCCTTGCGGCAATAAGCATGAGTTTAACAAGTGTCTCATCGAGCACGACGGTCGCATCGTTATTGACCGATTTGAGTTTTTCATCCGCATCACACAGCACATTAATACTGCGCCTTAGCTGTGAAACGGAAAGATTTTTGGCATTAAACGCCGCTCTCTTTAGTTTCCAATCGGCTTTATTATAGGAATAAAAGTTGGCAACTGCAGCAGGTTCCAAGCCTTTTTGTGAAGCCACTTTAACACGGTACATATCAATATAAGAAGAATTGATTGCACCCAGAATCATAATCGCTTCCTCGCGCTGCTGCTTCAAATCATTTAAGATGTCGAACGCCTTGTTCGGATTACCGCTGATGAGCGCTTTTGTTAAATCAAAAGCGGAAGCATCCAGCGTTTTGACGGTAATCGCATCGATATCCGCAGCCGTGATTTCTCCTTCGCCCTTCATTGCGCAGAGTTTTTCTACCTCATTTTTAATCAAAAAGAGGTCATTACCTACACGCTCGACAAAAGAAGCCGCTAAATACTGCGGGAAATAACAGCCGCGCTTTTTTGCGGCACTCATCGCAATTTTGGCAAGTTCTCTGGCATCTTTCTTTTCAAACTTAACACTACTCCCCTTTTCTTTAAAGAGTTTCATGGCTTTTTTCCAAGCACCCTTTTGCATGTTGGGTTTGACTGTTTGAGAGTAAAAGAGCATAATAATGCCTTCCCCGAGAGAAGCGAACAATTCTTCAATTTTTTCATCGCTCACTGAGGAAAAATCGAAATCATTGACAATGACAAGCACATAGTCGCTCATCATCGGAATGCTCATCGCTAATTCGAGGATTTCATCTATACCGGCTTTCGTGCCGTCAAGCACATGCAAATTAAACTCCGGCAGATTATCACCCACTGCTTTTGCTTTTATTTTATCCAAATAAAAGCGCTTCATAAAATCGTCTTCTCCGTAAAAAATATAAGCCGAAGAAAACTTAGCGTCTTTAATATGCAATTTTAATACATCTTCACCTATTGCTGCCATGTATTGGTACTCCCTATGGTCGAATGATTACGGGCGAGTGTGATGCAAATATCATTGAGTGCATCCGTTGCATAATAGCGCTTGCAAGCCTTTTGCAAATCAGCCTCATGTGCGGCATCTCGCTGACTTCTTATTTCAATTATAGCATTAGTTTTCAGGTTTGAAAAGCTATTATTTGTATTTGCGCAAACAACCAGGTAATCAAAGTGCTGCATATGCGCCGGCAAAACGGAAATATCCGCTTCGGCTTTGTTGAGAAACAAGACACTTTGATTCTCATATGCGATATGTACTGCTGCAAATTTCAACGCATAGTAAGATAAGTTTATTGCGTTTTCGGTTTGGAAAGAAGCATAAGCTGTTTGGTGAAACTGCGTGTTTGCTGCCGAGCCGGTATATTGCATATTGCTGTTTTGCGGCACATAGCAATGCAAAACATTGAAGGAATCAAAAACGCTTTGAGCTTTCGCACTTTGATTTTTCGCCGAAGATGTCAGCAAAAAGTAATCAATGTTTTTCGCATTGCCGGCAAATAAACTGTCCTTGACTTTGTTGCAGGTAAAAGAATGATTGCCGGCATCAATGAGGATAAATTCTTTACCGCAGTTGACAGTAATACAAACCTGACTGCCAAGTGAATGCACCGTTACATTAACACGGTGGTAATCCGTATAAACTTGTATGCCTATCCCTGCTGCAAATAATAGCGCAATACCGGCTGCTGTAAAGCGTAACACTGCTTTGCGGCGCCGCAGCACATACAACAGCGCTAATCCGACCATCCAGAATACACATAGCACTAACCACAGCGGCGAACGCGTATACACATTAGAATACGGCAACCGTGCCAGAAAAGAACACACACCGTAAATATAGCGGCACAAAAGTGATGCGATAAATGCCGCAGGATACGCTGCAATATCCGTAAAGAAAAAACCGAATAACCCGAATAATGCACTTAAACCGCTTGCAATCAACAGCACTGTGGCAAAGGGCAAAATCAATACATTGGCAAGAATTCCGACCAACCCGATTTTTTGAAAAATTAAAACGCTAAAGGGCAGGCAGAAAAGATTGACTACCAAAGATATTACCAATATTTCAAACAAACTGAACAGTACACCCTTATACCGCGGCTGTTCGGTTATATTCCATTTTTCTTTAAAGTGGTCCGTTATCTTAGCACCGGCTGTTATGATAGAAAAAGTCGCCGCAAAGGAGAAAATAAACCCGATGTTCCCGGCACTGAAGGGATTGAGTAAAATGATGCACGTGGCAAAGCCCAAAGAATTCAGCGAGTCCGGCTCTGCAAGCAGCAGCTCTGCGGCAATAAAGACTAAAAACATCAGTCCCGCTCTGACAACGCTGTTGGAAAACCCGCACAGCGCCATAAAAAAGATAATAAATGCCGCTGCCGTAAGATACTTCAATCTTCTTGAAAAGCGCAGCACACTAAAAAAGCGAATCACTGCAAAGCCGAGAATGGACAGATGCAGCCCCGAAACACAGATTATATGACTGATACCTGCTGTATTTATCTCTTCCAAATTGTCCTGCGCAATATAAGATTTTTCACCAATAAGCACAGCGCTTGCCAATGCCGCGTTATGCGGCGGCATCAGGCGTTGTAGCGCCAGTACAATGGCATGCCGGTATTCTGCAAGCAAAATCGAAATGCTTTTGGTTGAATTCACATTATCGATAAGCGGTTCTTCGCTACAGTAACCGGTAGCAAAAATGCCTTTGGAAATGTAATTAAGCTGTGAAAATTTTGCATCGGAACCGGCTTGGTAAAGGGTGGTCGAAAGCTCAATCGTATCGCCGGGTTTTGCATCGGCAATTTCCTCGGTGCTCAAGCGTACCCCGAAAGGCTTTACTTGCTTACCGTTTATCTTTTCAACCTTAGCTTCCAAATAATACTTATCATATTTATAGTCCGGATAATCATTCAGTGTAGCGCAAACCTTGACGGGCTTTTCAAAGTATTGCAGGCAAGGGCGGTAAGCGATGTAATAACGCACGCAAAACAGTCCGCTTGCCAGCAGAACTGCAGTCGCGGCAGCAATCACTGCCTTATATTGCCGCAACCGTGGCACAAGCAGCATTACCGAAAGCGTTATTGCGCCAACTGCCATGAGCACAAATGCGCTCGTAATTCCTAAAGAACAAATAAAAAACAGAGATGCAAACATGCTAAAACCGATAATCGCAAACGGTCTTCCCATATTTGCACCCCCAATAACCAAGTAGTATTATTTAAAGAAAAGCGGTAATTTTTCCAAGAAAATGATATCTTCTCTCTCTGCCGCATCACCTTCCGCAAGGATAGCCGCTTCGGCAACAATATTACCATCAAACTTTTTAACAAGTTCTTCACTTGCTTTGAGCGACTCACCGGTGGAAATAACATCATCTAATATTAATACGCGCTTGCCTCGCAACTGCTCGCCCTCCAAAGAATCGATGTACAGAGTTTGCACTTTATCGGTCGTTATCGAGCGAACATGCACACTTACGGGCTCTTTCATATAGAGTTTAGCGCCTTTACGAAGCACAAAATAGCGCTTGCCGGATTGCCGGCTCATTTCGTGTGCAAGTGGAATGGCTTTCGCCTCCGGTGAAACAATATAATCAAATTCCGGACACTTTTTGAGCAATTCCTGTGCACAAGCTACCGTTAACTCGGCGTCGCCGAAAATGACAAATCCCGCTATATCCAAATGCTCATTAACTTGACAAATAGGCAGGTTTCTTTCCAAGCCTGCAATTTTCATTGTATAAAAATCCATAATTATCACCTTAAATTTTAAATATCATCTTTCGTAAATTAACCGGCAGGCCAAGTGAATTCTCTGCCGCTCATCAAATGAAAATGTAAGTGGTGCACGGTTTGACCGGCGCGAGCGCCGCAGTTATTGACCACGCGAAAATCATTTTCAAAACCGTTTTCAGCGGCAATTTTAGCAATCACTTCAAAAATATGTGCAATCACGGTGCTGTTACTTTCATCTATCTCGGAAGCCGAAGCAATGTGCGCTTTGGGAATGACCAAGATATGTGTCGGTGCCTGCGGGTCCATATCGTGAAACGCGAGAACAGTATCATCCTCATACACTTTATTGGTCGGTATTTCGCCGCTTGCAAGTTTACAAAAAATACAATCACTCATTTTCTTCACCTATCCTAACATTGATTTAATGATTTCTTCGACTTTACTCATCGCTTCCGGCACGGCGCTAACATTTTTGGCACCTGCCATTGCGCTATCCGGTCTGCCGCCACCGCCGCCGCCGGCAAGTTTGGCAATTTCTTTAACCAGGTTACCGGCTTTAACGCCTTTTGCAATCGCTGCTTTACCGCATACGGTGGCAAAGTTGGCTTTATCGCCATTGACAGTGGCAAGCACTGCCACCACATTATCACCCTTTGCTTTCAAATCGTCACCCATGGAGCGCAAAGCATCGGGTGTCACATCCTGCAAAGAAGCAGTATACACATCTATTTCACCAATCTTGACCGGTTCTTTAAACAAATCGGCACTCTTTAAGCGGGTAATCTCCGCGTTGAGTAAAGCAATTTTCTTTTCGGCGCTTTTATAATCGCTCATAACGCTCTCTAATTTTCCGATAACTTCACTCTCATTGGCTTTTAAGATTTCGGCAACATGCTTTGTCGTAATTTCCATCGTTTTGAGCATGGTGAAGAGGTTTGCACCGGTTACCGCCGTAATTCTTCTCACACCGGAAGCGACGGAGGATTCGCTGAGGATTTTAAACAGCCCCAATTCACCGCTGTTGGCTACATGGGTACCGCCGCAGAATTCGGTGGAAAAATCACCGGCTTTGACCACGCGGACGATATCGCCGTATTTTTCACCAAAGAGCATCATTGCGCCCATTTTCTTGGCTTCTTCAATCGGCATTTCCCGCATGGTGACGGGCGTTGCAGACATAATGAATTCATTGACCATAACCTCGGTCTTGGTGATTTCAGCTTCTGTCATCGCTTCAAAGTGGGTAAAGTCAAATCGCACCTCAACATCATTGACCATCTGACCCGCCTGCTCTACATGGGTACCGAGAACTTCTCTGAGCGCCGCTTGCAACAAGTGCGCAGCGGTATGGTTGCGCATAATATTGCGCCTGCGATATTCGGTGACTTCAACACTGACATCCATTCCCACACTGATAATGCCTTCTTTAACAGAACCTGCGTGGAAGTAAATCTTATTTTCATCTTTCGTTGTATCACCGACATAAAACACATTGTTACCGGCTTTAATCGCACCCGTATCCCCGACTTGACCGCCGGAAAGCGCATACATGGTCGTTTGGTCAAGAATGAGAGCGCCTTCTTCACTCGTGCCGAGTGCCTCAACAAGTTCACCCTCTTGGTTGACAATCGCTAAGACCTTTGCCTTGCAGTTAAAATCGGTATAACCGAGGAATTTGGTCGGCTCAACATCAATTTTAATGTTTGAACCCTTCCAGGCATCGGCACCGGCGTCTTTACGCGCGGCTCTTGCCATTTGTTTTTGATGCTCGAGTAATGAATTAAACTCGTCTTCATCAACTTCAATGCCGTATTCTTCCAAAATGTCCTTGGTTAAATCAAGCGGAAAACCATAGGTATCGTTCAGTTTAAAGGCATCTTTACCGCTGAGTACATTACCGTCAAGATTTTTAATAGCTTCATTTAAGCGCTGTAAACCGGCATCAATCGTTTTACCGAAAGATTCCTCCTCGGCAAGGATGACCTTTTTGATAATCTCAGCTTTATCGGCAAGTTCCGGGTAAGCGCCGCTGTTTTCGGCAATAACGGTATCGACCACTTTATGTAAGAAGGGGTCATTCACATCTAAAAGCCTGCCGTGGCGGCAAGCGCGGCGGATTAAGCGGCGCAACACATAGCCTCTGCCCTCATTTGAAGGCATCACCCCGT
>SVOD01000063.1 GCA_015066575.1 Oscillospiraceae bacterium | reverse complement strand
AGGTCTATATGCTGCCTAACGGCAGAATGGGTATCGGCTGGGTAGCCTCGGAAGAGGAGTATGCCGACCTGCTCATCGGCGAATTTGAGCCTTTTACAGTCGAAGAAGCCGAGCAAAAGGCGGAATTTTTCAGAAACGATAACCCGATTTTGGGCGACAAGGTGCTGCGCGGCGGCTATATGGTGGAAATCCCGGTCAGGCAGCCGCTCTCCATTATGGTGGCAGACGGTTACGCCGCTATCGGCGACAGCGCCTTTATGACCGTGCCGGTCATCGGCTCCGGCTTGGCAAATGCCTTTAAGGCTTCCAAAATGCTCTCGGATACCATTATTGCCGACAGGAGCGAAACCTACAGCGCGGAAACCCTGTGGAATTACCAGGTGAAGTATTTTAAAGAGCTCGGCAGCGGTATGGCGCCGCTTGCACTGGTCAAACTCCTGCTTGCCAAAATCACGCCCGAACAGCTCGACTACCTGTTTGACAACGGCATTTTGGGGGCGGATGAACTGACCATCTCGGCGGACAGCACCTCCTTGGGCTCCATGCTCAGTTTCGACCCCTCACTGTTCGGCAAGGCAAAGAACCTGTTTCAGGATAAAGAATTGACCACGCTCGTTATCAGGCTCGGCAGAGACATCGGCAAAGCGGCAGCGATTTGCGCCACCATGCCCAAGGTCTACGGCAGATACACCGTGCAACGCTGGGCAAAGGGTTACGACAGATTGTTCCGATTGAAAAAGTAAAAAAAAGCCTACCGCTTTCGCGGTAGGCTTTTTTTACTTTTTAGTGTTCAGTGTTCAGTTTTCAGTGTTCAGTAGTGCCGCGTTGCGGCACTTTTTTTCAAGCGCGAATGTGTCGCCCACTAATTCCGAATTCCGCATTCCGAATTCCGCATTATTTCTTAATGCCTATTTTCTCTTTAATCTGCTCGGTGTTTTCCTGCACCTTCTCTTTAAAAGCATCGGTATTCTCTTGTACTTTTTCTTTAAAAGCATCGGTATTCTCCTGTACCTTTTCTTTAAGGGCATCGGTATTTTCCTGCAACTGCGCCTTGAGTGCTTCGGTGTGCTCCTGCACCTTTTGCGCCGCGCTCTCGGCAGAGCCCTTGAGTTTGGCATAGTAGTGCTTTAAGTGCTCCTGCATATTGCCGCGAAAGACAAAGGTGAATTCTGTTTTCTCTTTTTTCTGCTCGCGCGAAGCGGTAATATCTTCCTTTAAATCGTCATAGAAGATAACAATACCGTTTTCTTCGGCAAATTGCTTGACCTTTTTGACCATTTGCATGGAGTACGCGTAGTCGACAAAGAAAATACCGTAAAACACGCCGAAAATAAAGAGAATGTAGTTTTGCGAAATGAGGTAATCGACCACACCGGGCAGCCAGGAGTGAAACAAAAAATAGTAAGCCGCACCGACCAAGCCCCAAATGCAGGAAAACAGCGGGCAAATGATGCCCTTGTAGTTCCACTTGCGGCGGCTGTAATCCCAGAGCCTGATTTTCATGCGAATAATAAAGATTTCGCCGGCAATGAGTTCGACCAAAGTCATAATCACCGCTTCACAAAGCACAATCACGAGCGCTTTGAGCGCCGCGTTTTCAATCGGCAACATATCGCCGAAATACGACATAAAGTAAAGTATCGCAAGCCCGAAGCCGTAAATCGGCAGGCAGGGACCTGCCAAAAAGCCCGGGTTGACCCAGCGATTTTTTCCCTTGGAAAGCAGCACAAAGTGCCTGAAAAAAAGTTCGACCACCCACCCGCCGGCGGAGCCGATCATAAAGAAAGTAGCAAAGCGAAATACATATATCATCCCATCACCTTAAATCTTGATTGCGTGTTACTTTTTCCATTATAGCACTTTCTCTGTGATAATCAATCGAAATATGGCACAATTTATCGCCGGTAAAGCGATGTTTTTCCATTAAGTTTTCATAGAGACAAATAAATATCCGCCCGGCGGGCGGATATTTTAGCATGTAGACAAACTCGTTTGTCTACACGCCGGCAGAGGTCGGGAAAAGCAAAAAATCGGCGATAAAAACGCCGATTTTTTGCTTCCTGTTTTATTTCTTCGAAATGAAATGTTAACCCTAATTCTGTTTTTTTAATACGTGCGGTTTTGGCTACTTTATCGATACTCTGAACGGGCTGTCATAAGACAGCCCGATTATATTTTCATTAAAACTCTTCGTACTCTACAGAACCGTCCGAATACACAATGGTGTAATAGCCGTGGGACTGGTCGTCGCAGTTATAGGTCGGAGTCTTGCTGACAATGGTCTTGCCGCCATCGCCGCTGTCTTCGGATGCGGTGCCAACCAAAATAATCTCGTTGACCGCCTCTTTGGTGACCTTTTCCGAAAGTGCCTTTTCGCTCTCCTTCTTCCCGTCGGCGTACTTGACCTTATAGGTAACTTCCTTCTCGCCATCTTGCCCGGCTTGCTTTACCTGGGTCTGCCCGGCAGAAAGCGAATCGGTATTCTCCTTGGTAGTGGCATAGGGCACCTTTTCGGTTCTCTTTTCTGTTTTATACTCCACTCTCTTGATAACAATTTTCGCGCCGTCTTTGAGTTTGGCATCTTTCTTGGCGCTGATTTCATCGTCTTTACCGAGGGTGATTTTTTGCTCTTCCAAGAGTTTTTCCACCGTTTTTGCCTTGGTGGTCACCTTGTCGGTCTTGCCGTCATGCACCAAAGTGACAGTGAGCGCTTTTTCGATGGTGATGGTCATGCCGTCTTTTAAGAAATCGGCGGCATCGACATCGGGGCTTTCGTCTTTATCCAGTTTAAAGCCGGCTTTTTGGATTGCCTGCTCGACTGTGCCGCCGACAAGTTCGACTTCTTTTTTCTCCTTGCCCTTAACGACCGTCACCTTGGCGTAGCGCTTGATGACAATTTCGCTGACATCTTTTGTCAGTCTTGCATCGAGCGCAGGCTCGGTTTCATCCTTTTCGCCGATAGTAATTTTTGCTTCTTCCAACACGGCGGCAATCTTCTTGCCGGTTTTGGTCTCCACCTTGGTGGTTTGCGCGCCGTCGCGCACCGAAATGCTCACGGCAGTGCCGCAGGCACAAAATGTTGCCGCCATCGCGGCAATGAGTAATAACGAAATAATGGTTTTAGTTAGTGTTTTCACTTTTTAGTTTCCCTCCAAATACCGGATTTTTCATCTATTTGATAAAATTCATCGTCTTTTTCGATGAGTACGCTCACTTTGACAGCTTCGCCCGCTTTATACATATCGCTTTTGAGGTATGCCAAATAGCCGTCTTCCCCATCTTTTGTGAGGTGATTGAAGCAGCGCAAAGTGTGTGTCTGCCCGCTCTCGCTCTCCAGGCGCACATACACCGGGGAGCCTTCTCTCTTATCATACTCCAAATTGCCGGAAATTTCAATGTATGCCGGCGAATATTCACAAGGATTCATTTCAAGCGCGGTGTCACAGGCACTGCCCGCCTGCACTTCGTACACCGCAAGTTCCGGTGCACTCACCACCGGCGGCTGTGTTAAGAACCAGTTGATATTTCTTTCCACAATTTCAAAAATGACCGTGTCGGCAGAGCCGCCCGTGACATCGTTTTCCAGAATCATGGGGAAACTCTTGGTAAAAGTGGCGCTTTCATACGCTGTGGCAAAAAAGGGCACCAGCGCATTGCCGAAGGAATCGCGGTACATATAGAGGCTCCCGGAAGCCTCGCTGCGCGTTTGAATAAGCGAGTCTTCGGTGCTCTTGGTATCCGTCACATAAGAAAACATCTCATCTGTCGGATAATTAAAATTATACTCCGTATCATTCGCCGCGGGGTAGAGCATTTTGCTCAAATCGCCGCGAAAATCTTTTGTTCTTGTCACTTCGGCGGATGCAAAGTCTTCGTGGGGTTTGCCCAAACTGTCGAGCACCGCGTTATATGCAAGCAGCGCGCCTTTATTGTTCCAGTGCGAGTCGGTTTGCAGATACAGCGTTTCCTGCTCTGCTGCCAATACATCGAAGAGGTTGCAATAAGCAATGTCGCTGCCTGCAAGCGCCTTGTGCAGCAAATCGCGGTTGCGCGGCGCTGCGGCATCCGGCGCGTAATAATACGCCATATGCTCCGGGTAGAGGGTGTTTTTGTTGGGCGCCACACACAGTAAGAACTCACTGCCGCACTTGGCGGCATAATCGCGCAAAATCTCGATATTTTGTACCAAGCCCTGCATTTGTGCTTTGCTTAAAGTGTTTTTGCCGAGGTAATCATCCAAAGTGGAAGTATAGTAGAGCCAACCGTCTTTTCCGACTGTCACACTTGCGGTGTCCGAAACACCGAAAAGGGTGCTCATCAGGCGGTTGTCGGCGGTAATTGCCGCGCTGCGCAGGGCAAAATTCTTTTCAAAATAATTGCCCCACTGGGGGAGATAATCGGTATTGAGTGCGCCGGCTTCCGTTTTTATGGTCGGCTTTTCGGTTTTGATTTCATTGCCCACAGTTTCCGGTTCTTTTTGGAAGAGCATCCCTACCGAAGGAATGAGGCACAGCCCCATACACAGGCAAATAAAAAGAATTGTCAGTATTTTTTTCATCTGTCCTGCCTCCTAAAACCGAAAGTAAATAAAGGGGTTGTAACCGCCGGGTGCCAGGTGAATGAGGCAAAACAGCAGCCCCGCAAAAGCCGCGGCATACAACGCAATCTGCACCGCGCTTTGTGCTTTCGTCTTTTGAAGCAAAGCAGCGCCGGCTCTGCACTTGTCGGCAAAGGGCTTTATCGGCGCGCAGCCGATGATGGCGGCAATGAGCACCGCGATAAACCACGGGGTGAGCTGCTCGAGCGCCAAAGCGCCTGCCGCGTGCGAAAGCGAAAAGCCCGTAAACATCTTCCCGATGTAACCCAGCCCATACGTGATTGTGTCGGCTCTAAAGACCACAAAGCCGAGCGTGACTACCAAGAGGGTATAGACCTGCGAAAGCCCTTTGGGCAGTTTTTTAAGCGCCGGAATATAGGTCTCCAAAATCAAAAACAGCCCGTGCCACATGCCCCACAACACAAAGGTCCAGTTTGCCCCGTGCCAGAGACCGGTGAAGAAAAACACAATCAGTTTGTTGATAACGGTTCTGAACTTCCCTTTGCGGTTGCCGCCAAGCGGAATATATAAATACTCTTTAAACCAGGTGGAAAGCGAAATGTGCCACCTTCTCCAAAATTCTTGAATATTGTTGGCACCGTAGGGGTAGAGAAAGTTTTCTTTAAACTCGAAGCCGAACATCAGCCCCAGTCCGATTGCCATATCGGAGTAGCCGCTGAAATCGTAATAAATCTGGAAGAGGTAACTGATAGCCCCCAGCCACGCGCTCCAGGCGGAGAGTTCCCCTGTCGCGGTGCCGAACATGATATCGGCAACACTGCCTAAAGTGTTGGCAATGAGCACCTTTTTCATCAGCCCGCAAATAAAGCGGCGCAAGCCGCGCGCGATTTTGTCTCTATCCATTTGCCGCGCCTCAATTTGCGCGTGAATGTCGCGGTATTTAACAATGGGTCCCGCAATCAGTTGCGGAAAGAAGGAGATATATAACAGCACGCGAAAGTAATTTTTTTGCACTTCCACCGTGCCGCGATATACATCTATGACATAAGAGAGCGCTTGAAAGGTAAAGAAAGAAATGCCGATGGGCAGCGCAATTTCCGGCACGGGGATGTGCACCCCGAGCGCAGTATTGAGCGTGCTCACCAACATCGCACTGTATTTAAACACAGCGAGCGTGCCGATATTGACCGCCACGGCGCAGACCAGTGCGGCTTTTTTGCGCTTGGCTTCTCCCGCTGCCACCCACCTGGCAAAAAGGTAGTTAAACAGGGAAGAGCCTATCATTAACAGCACATAGACCGGCTCGCCATAAGCATAAAACACAAGGCTGGCTGCGATTAGAAGTGCATTTTTCGCCTTGAGCGACGGTATGATGCAATACAGCAAAAATACCGCCGGGAGAAATATGCACAGAAATACAAACGAACTGAATACCATGTAATACTACCTAAATCTTCACTCTCATCCAAGAATAGCCGGCGGAAATAGCGCCTTTATAATCGTTGCCGCTGTTCACATCATAGCTGAGCGCATAAAAGCTTCTGCTGTGGTGCATATCCCACTCGGGGTCATACACAAGGCCGTTGACTTCCGCCCAGCCGTGACCGCCGCTGTTGCAGGCGTATGCCGTGTCATAGCCGATGGCTTTTGCCATAAAGGCAAAGGCGGCGCCGTAACTCATACAGTTGCCCTTGCGACCTACAAAAATATCATTGGCATAAATCAAATACCAATCATTGCCGGTGTAGTGCGGAATGCGAGGATTCATCTCCGTGGTGATTTTTTGCAGGTAGCGGAACGCTGCATACAGCTTTTCCTCTTTTGTCATGGAAGAGTTGGTGCATTCCTTCAAAAGCTGGAACGCGCGGTAGAGGGTTTTATCATGCTCGGTAGTGACCTTCTTTGCCTTACCGTTTAAGACCAACCACAGGCTGTTGTTGTACTTAATGCCGGCGCGCACACTAAAGTCTATCACACCGCTCTTGTTGGCATAATAGTAGCCCGCCTTGCTGTTGCCGACAATGCCGTTTTTCTGCAAAAAGCCTGTCGAGTTGTAGAAATAATACTTGCCGCCGCGCTTAATTAAGCCCTGCAAAATCTCGCCATCGGTAAAGTTAAGGGTTTTGCCGCCATAGGTGATTTTGCCGTTGGCAACCGCGCCGTTGTAGTAATACTTGGTATTTGTCAGGTAGAAACTGAGCACCTTGCCGGCTTTGCTGTAGTAGCGCAGGGTGTACGTGTATAACTCGTTTTGTTTGATAGTTGTATCCGTAAAAGAAGTCTCGGCGGTGTTGACAAGGGTCACCCAACTGCCGCCGTAGGTCTTTTTATAAACACGGTAGATATCGATATACGCATTTTCTTCCCAACTGAGGGTGTTGCCGGTTTGGGCGAGTTTTACCGCGCTAAAGGCGGGAGGCGCAAAGAAGCGGTTGGCAGTGCCTGCCGTGTTATAGGCGCTGATATATTTACCGCTTTTATCCATCGCGCGCACCGTGTAGGTGTATTTTGCGTTGTTTTTCACCCCGGTGTGAATGGCGGAAAGCGCGGTTGTCGTTGCAAAGGCTTTCCAGCCCGAAGCGGTGTGGACAAAGAAGCGGTACCGGTAAGCGCCGGCGGATTTTTGAATGGAAATTTTTACGCCGTTTCGCTGATTTTCAAAGGCGGTGATTTTCGGTGCCGCGACATAGGTGCCGCTCACACCCTTGGTGTTGTGCCAACTGATAGCGGCTTTGCCGCCGTTTTTGGAGCACTTGACCGTGTAGGTATAGGTTTTGCCGGAAACGGCATTTTTATCAAGATAACTGTTGGTGGTGACAACGGCGATTTGTTTCCAGCCGGAGGCTGTCTTAACATAGACTAAGTATTCATTGACTCCCGCGACCGCATTCCAACTCACTTTCATGCCACCGTAAGCCGCGACGGCGGAAGTCAGTTTCGGCACACTGTGAAAGACATTGGTTCTGCCGGCAGCATCAAACGCGCTGATATAGGCGCCGACTTTATTGAGGCAGCGCACCGTATAGGTATAAGAGGTGTTGTTTTTCAAAGACTTATGAGTAAAAGTGCAGGCAGAAGTATCGGCAAGTTTTTTCCAACTGCTGCCGTTCTTTAAAAAGACACGGTACTTGTATGCACCGGTGCACTTACCCCAGGTAATCTGCATACCGTCGGCAAGGTTTTTAAGCCCCGTGATTTTAGGCGCGGCAACAAAAGTGCCCGCAATGCCCTTGGTATCGTGGAAAGTGAGGTTGTGGCCGTTTTCGGCAACGCCTTTTACCGTGTAGGTATATTTCGTGCCGGAAGCGACCGCCGTGTCCAGATAGGTATTTTGGTCGGTCAGCGCCAGCAGCGACCACGGCTGCCCCGCAGTTTTGCCGTAAACGGCGTACCAATCAATTGCCTCGATTTTATCCCAACTCAGCTGCATGCCCTCTTGCGTGCAGGTAAGAGAGCGCAGTTTCGGCGGGTTGTAGTAGGTTTGGGTGTAGCCGGCTTCCTCAAACTCGCCGATATCATTGCCGCTTTCATCGAGCGCCTTGACCGCAAAGGTATATGCCGTGCCGTCGGTCAATTTGTCGCAGGCAAAAACAGTCTCGGCAGTCGTACCAAGTTCCTCCCAATCGCTGTCGGTTTTGCAAAGCAGCTTGTAAGCGGCTGCTCCCTCGCAGGCGGTGTAGTTGATTTTAAACCCGCCTGCAATCGGTGTTAAGCCCGTAATGTGCGGAGCGCCCCCGTCGGCAGCGCCCAAAACCACAGCGCAGGAAAAGACCAGGGCAAGTGTAAGTAAAATAATGGCTACTTTTTTCATAATCACACCTCTAAATGTAATGTAATGAAATAAATAAAACTTTATAATATAAAAAAATTATACAATATCCCATATCAAAAAACAAGGTGGAAACCTGTGGAAATCACAAAAACAAAAACAAAGTATGGGGACGGTTCTTATGCATCGTTTTTTTGATGTATAAGAACCGTCCCCATACCTTACTTTTTACTATTCCTGTGCGGGAAGCGGCGCTTCCCCTTCAATCGTGACAGTAGAAATCATTTCTTTTACAGAGTCTAAACTTACTTGTGTAAACCCTGTTTCGTAGTGAAACAAAAGCTGATAGCCGTTATAATAATGCACATAATTAATACATTCTGCGCTATTTCCGGCTTGATCGGTTTGCTTAAGAGATACCACATAATACTCATAGTCCCCGATTCTTTCCACTGTTGTTTTAAGGTCGGAAACACCGCTTGCAGCGGCAAAATCTTCCACCACCTGCTCCTGAATTTCCTGCCGGGTAAACGCTGCGTTGTTAATCTCCTTGCGATTGATATGCTGCTTTTCCTCTTCGCTGACATCTTTCAAAAGGTCAAATGACGCATACTCAACGACCTCGAAATTGGAATGGGGGCATTCAAGCGCCAGCGGTATTTCTTCGGTTTCCAAGTCTTTATTTTCTTCAAATCCCTTCGGAATGGTGAAACTCACCCCCGCTGTTTCATCCGTATAGGTGGTTTCCTGCCCCCTTGCCTCTATGGCATCCTTGAGCGACGGAGCGTTCTCTTTGAAAGTGAAATTCACACTGCAGCCTGCCAGCACGAAGTAAACAAGCAGCAAGGCAGCTACCAAAAGAATTACCTTTGTTTTTTCGCTTTTGGGGCGCTCCGGTGCGGGTGCCGGTGTTTTTTTATTCAAAATACTTGTGCGCAAATAAGCATCCGAACCCATGTAGATGCGCACCCTGACGGACTTTGTGAAATACAAATTCCAAATAAAAAATAGCACAACATTCGTTCCAAGCTCGAGGGCGGCAAATAAACCACCGGAAAACATAAGCGTTGCGCCTGTCTCAAGAGCACTCAAAACAATTACCGATAGTTGCCAAAAGGCAAGAAACGAAGCCTTCCTTCGCTCGATTTTGATGGCAGTGATACAATACAAAACTGCGTTGGCTGCCAACAGAAGAATTGTGATATCGGTGCTCAATAGCGGTTTTATACCTTCCCAAGAAATACTCTCAGGGTTTAAAATGCCAGAAAAAGAAACAACGAGAGCATATAATAAAAGGAGCCCCGAGAGAATCGGTAAAACAAATTTCCAAACCACCACAAGAAATTGCAGCAATCCGCCCAATGTTTGGTATTTTTGCTCCGGCGTGAGCGGCGGTGGCGGGTAGGGTGCATACGGCATCTGCGCTGCCCCCGGTGCGGCAGCACCCTGTACCGGTGCCGGCGCTGCAGTAAGCTGCGCTTTACAAAACGGGCAAGTCTCGCTACCCTCTGCGATTATCTTGTTACAATTTGGACAAATCATAAAAACTCCTTATTAGTTATCTGTTCAACCGCTTACCGCATGAACTGTCCCTCGTGTTTCTAAATGTTTTTTAGATATGCTGACTATTTATTAAGTAATATATCCGCAACCTTTTCCGAAACCGGCATATTCACCGCATTGCCTGCACTGTCTTGACAACCAACAGAATACCCGTTTTTTGTTTGAAGCAGGTTGCCGAAATAATAATAAGCGTTCACACCGTTAAACTTAAAGTTAATATTATATGCCTTTGCATCAGGTACAAGTTCACTGTCATTTTCGGCAGCTTTAACATCGTGTTTTGATGTTTGTCGTAATTCGTTAATCACACTGATTATTTTTTCGGAATCGATTATCACAATATTCTCATCATTGCTTTCATTTGTCAGTTCATCCGTTGAGACACAGATTTCCACAGGATACTCCTTTAAATAATCCGGCAAGCTATAATCCTGATCGCAATAGAGCCATTTTCCGTTAAAATCTTCATACACAATAAACATTGATAAGTCTTTATCATCGAACACATTTATCGTTACCGTGCTTTCACCCAATGTGCTTTTATATTGAGCATTTGCATTGTGCGTGACATTGGAAAGCGGCATCCAAATGTCCTTATAAGTAACGAAATCGGCATCAATGTCTTTGTCAGCCGGAATATCGTAAAACGTCTTATTATTATAGATTATATATCCTCGCTCTTCTCCCGTAACAATGGGCTCCGTTTTCACATTTGGGTCGGTTACATAATCTGCAACTCTTTTTGTTAAAGAACAAGAACACATTAAAACAGCCATAAGCGTTATTAATAAAAAAGTAAATAGTTTTTTCATCGTTTTACTCCTTTTTTACATCCATCCCGGAACCGACCCGGCGCTATTGATAAGACTGCTTGCGCCAATCATAAGTTTCCTTTTCGGAAAGGTCAAGCGTTTTGCCGTTAATACAAACGCGGTCATTGTCGACCCAACTGATGTCTACCGTTTTTTCATGATACGCATCATAAATGCGTTTTTCCTGTTTGCCGCTCTCAAGAAATACTTTGATGCTGAAATCCGTTGTCGCCCCCGGTTCGGTGCGATAGGCGTTGAGCGTATAGGTGCCATCCGGCGAAACGGATGTGGTTAACAAAGTGTACCGAGAAGTGTTTTCTTTGCGGTTCGTAAGCCAATAAATCCCGAAAACAGATGAAGCAATTAAAACAAAGACAATCACAATTATCCATACGGTTTTTTTCATTGTTCACTCCAATATAATAAAAAATCTTAAAACTAATAATATTTAATCACTTTTGACACCCGTTTTGCAACTGTTTGGAAAAAATAGTGAAATATTTGGAATAAAAAACGCGCAGCCGAAGCCACGCCAAAAAACGCAACGCTCCAACTGTCGCCAAACATTAACTGAACACACTACATCGAAGTATGCCAAAACAGAGCATGCATTTTTATCAAAAGATAAAAAGACACACTTCAAGTAGTACATATTCAGTTAATATTTGGCTCTTTCATTGTAGCATTATATGCATTTGAAGTCAATATAAATACAGCAAGTGCCTTTTGCCTTGTTTGCGTTTTTGTCTACCCCTCTGTCGGCTCTGCCGACATCTCCTGACGGGAGCCCGTACCCTCTGTCGCCTGTGGCGACATCTCCCTGCACTGCAGGGAGTCACCCCTCATCAAAGGGGCGACAAGAAGAGGATAAATTGAACATCGAACCAACTGCAATTGTTTTGTTTGCTCCGCAAACCCAACTCTTATTAATCGGGTGCGGGTGTCCCGCCCTTTAATTCCGAATTCCGCACTCCGCATTCCGCATTGACCAAAAAAATAACGCTCCGCCTTGCGGCGGAGCAACATATGGGGATTTCTTCCATAAAAAGGCTTTTGGGTGTCGCTCTTATCGGGCTCACCTGCAAAGCACGAAAAACAGATAGATTTTTTGTTAGAACAAAGCAAAAAAGCACCATTAAGGCTAACGCCTAATGATGCTTTTTTCTGTAGTTATCACTAAAAAGATACTGTTTTTAGCAAAGACTTTTTATGAGAGAAATCCCTTAGTCCATATACTTCTTTCTCGCAACATAGCTGGTATGTAACAGCTCATGTGCCTTGTGAGAATTCGGTTTGCCGAGGTATTCATCATAGAGTTTGATGATTTCGGGGTTCTTGTGAGACTTGCGCAGGGTAGCCGCTTCGTCTGCTTTGTAAAGCGCCGAAGCACGCACCGCCTTGTAATCCGTGAAGTTTTTCACCTTCGCCGGGATAATCGGCTGACCGCCGCCGTTGACACAGCCACCGGGGCACGCCATAATCTCAATAAAGTGATAATCCGCTTCACCCTTGGCAACTTTATCCATCAGGATAGCCGCATTCTTCGCGCCGGAAGCCACAGCCACCTTTACATCCATACCTGCAACCTTATAGGTAGCCTCTTTGATGCCTGCCGTGCCGCGCACTTCCTTGTAGTCCACATTCTCGAGGTCTTTGCCTTCGAGCACATCGGCTGCGGTTCTGAGCGCTGCTTCCATAACACCGCCGGTAGCACCGAAGATAACGGCTGCGCCGGTGTCTTCACCGAGCGGATTGTCAAACTCTTCGTCGGGAAGGGAGACGAAGTTCAGACCCACTCTCTCAATCATAGAGGCAAGCTCGCGGGTGGTGATAGAGATATCCACATCCTGCAAATCCTCGCCGGCACCGTTTTCATCATCTCGGGTGATTTCAAACTTCTTGGCAACGCAAGGCATCACGGATACGCTGACAATCTTGTGCGGGTCAATGCCGTTCTTTTCCGCCCAGTAGGACTTGGTAATCGCGCCCTGCATGGTCTGCGGGCTCTTGCAAGTCGAAAGGTGCGGGATTAACTGC
>SVOD01000062.1 GCA_015066575.1 Oscillospiraceae bacterium | reverse complement strand
CTATTTTACTGTTCTGACTTTCAACAGGACTTACCTATGCGCTGACACTAAAGACTTACCTATGCGCTGACTAAACATTTGCCCTTTTGCTACTGAACACTAAACACTGAACACTGAACACTCAAATAAGGATTTGGGAGCCCGCAAGGGGCTCCGCAAATCCTTATTTGTATGCCCGCATGGCGTTAAGCACGGCAAGCACACATACGCCGACATCCGCAAACACGGCAAGCCACATATTGGCAAGCCCCAGCGCGCCCAAAATAAGAATAACGAGTTTGACCGCAATGGAAAAGACGATGTTTTGCGTGACAATGCGCTTGGTGCGCCTGGCAATGCGCATCGCCTTGACCACACCTCCGGGGCGGTCGTCCATGAGCACCACATCGGCGCTCTCAATCGCCGCATCCGAACCCAGTGCGCCCATCGCAATGCCGACATCCGCCAGCGCCAGCACCGGCGCATCGTTAATGCCGTCGCCCACAAAAGCAAGGTTTTCGCCCTTAGAAAGTTCCCCTTTGAGTGCTTCCACTTTCTCGGCTTTTTGCTGCGGCAGCAGCTCTGCAAAATACTTGCCAATCTTTAATTTTTGCGCCACATTTTCGGCAACACTCTCTTTGTCACCCGAAAGCATGACGGTATTAACACCCATTGCGTGGAGGTTAGAGATTGTCTGCTTGGCATCCGCTTTGAGCGTATCGGCAATCACAATATGCCCCATATAATCGCCCTCCAGCGCCAAGTGAATGGTGGTGCCCTTTTGGTGGCACTCTTTGTAGCCGGCGCCGATGTCTTCCATAAACGCCGCATTGCCGATATGCACCTGCTTGCCGTCAATGGTAGCGGCAATGCCTTTGCCGGCAATCTCTTCGATATTGCTCACGCGCGCTTCATCGGTCTCTTTGCCGTAGGCGCTCTTGAGTGCCTGCGCAATCGGGTGCACGGAGCACATTTCCGCCAGCGCCGCGGTTTCAAGCATCTGCGCTTCGTTGAGTACATCACTGTGCACGGCTGTGACGCTGAACTTACCCTTTGTCAAGGTGCCGGTTTTATCGAAGGCAACGGTTTTGACCTGCGAGAGCACTTCCAAGTAGTTGGTACCTTTGACCAAAATACCCTGCCGGCTCGCGGCACCGACACCGGCAAAGAAGCCCAGCGGCACACTGATGACCAATGCACAGGGGCAGGAAATGACCAGGAAGGTCAATGCTCTGTGAATCCAATCTGTCCAAATAGGCATCGCACCGCCCTGCAGGTACAAATCGGTTTTTAAGAGAATATTTACCAGCGGCGGCACCACTGCCAGCAGCAACGCGGCAATGACCACCACGGGGGTATAGATTTTTGCAAATTTTCGAATAAATTTCTCACTCTTCGCTTTTTTCTCGGCAGAGTGCTCAACCAGCTCCAAAATTTTGCTGACCGTACTGTCTTTGTATTCCTCGGTGACGCGAATTTTCAGCGGCGCATTCAAGTTAATGCTGCCGGAATAGACCGTATCCCCCACTGCCGCTTCGCGCGGAAAACTCTCGCCGGTCAGCGCCGCGGTGTCCAGAGAAGAGGTGCCGGTTTCCACCACACCGTCAAGCGGGATTTTTTCGCCGACTCTGACAAGGATTAAATCGCCGGTTTTGACCTGCTCGGGTGCCACGGTTTTAAATTTTTCGCCGCGCAGCACATGGGCGCTTTCGGGCTTGAGCTCCGCCAGAGAGCTGATGGAACGGCGGCTCCTGGCAACGGCAATTTGTTCAAACAGCTCGCCGATACAGTAAAATATCATCACAGCTACCGCTTCCGGGTACTCGCCGATGCACAGCGCCCCGACGGTTGCTATGAGCATTAAAAAGTTTTCATTAAACAGCTCTTTATGAATAAGCCCTTCAAATGCTTCCTCGATAACTTTATAGCCTGCGATAAAATACGGCACCAAATACATTGGTAAGAGCCACAGACTCATATCGTCAATGATTTCGGCACTGACCAAAAGCTTTTCGGCAATCACAGCCGCCGCCAGCAGGACAACTGCTAAAATGATTTGAATGATTTGCTTTTTTTGCTGTTTTTTGTCTTCTACAATCGCCCCATCACCGCAGCAGGCGCAGCCGTGCGCGTGCTCGTGCGCATGTTCGTGCTCGTGGTCATGCGCATGTTCATGTTCGTGCTCGCACGCGCACTGCTCTTCGGTTGTATGTAATTCTTTCTTTTTGTTCATATTTATGCCTCATTTCGTTAAATAAGGTTTTGTCGAAGTGTTGGATTAAAAAGTTTACACTGATTTTGTCCGACTTTTCTACCCCTCAGTCGCGCCAATCGCGCGCCAGCTCCCCTGTCAAGGGGAGCCGAGAAGCGGTTAAGATGAAAACATCGAACACACTCTCATTGTTTTGTTTGCTCCGCAAACCCTACAGGACTAAGATTTTTTAACCAAGTTGGATTATATCCAACTAATACAATCGGGTGAGGGTGTCCCTCCCTTTCGCTAATTAGCTAATAGGCTAACTGCTAATAGGCTCCAAATAAGGATTTGCGCGCTCGGAGAGCGCGGCAAATCCTTATTTGTGCAGTATATGCTCCAACCCTACTTTATAGATTTCTTCCACATGTGCATCATCCAGCGAGTAGCAAACAGTCTTGCCCAGGCGGCGCGGCTTGACTAAACCCGCCGTGCGCAAAATGCGCAGCTGGTGAGAAATGGCGGACTGTGAGGCGCCGAGCGCCGTGGCAATATCGCACACGCACAATTCGCCTTCTTTATAAAGCACCGCGATAATACTGATGCGCGTGGAGTCGCCGAAAACCTTAAAGAATTCGGATAAATCGTAAAGCACATCATAATCGAGCGCAAAGTTTTTAAAATCGTGGTGCGGGTGTTCCCCGCTGCAAATCTTTTCTTCCATGCCTTCCCTCCTTTGCAGGAACAGCTGCAATCTGCCGACGGATATCGGATATCGGATGTCGAACAACATATGAATAGTTGCTCATATGTTCTAATGTTAGTATATTCCCTTTTTCCGCTTTTGTCAAGACGACAAATAAGGATTTGCGCGCTCTCCGAGCGCGCAAATCCTTATTTGGAGCCTATTAGCAGTTAGCCTATTGGCATATTAGCGAGTGGGCGGGACACCCGCACCCGATTATTATTGTTGGATTAAATCTAATTGCGTTCAACAATCTTAGTATTGTAGGGTTTGCGGAGCAAACAAAACAATCAAAGTTGGTCCGATGTTTTCATCTTTACCGCTTCTTGGCACGACTGAGGGGTAGAAAAGTTGGACAAAATCAGTGTAAACTTTTTAATCCAACAGCGCGACAAATCCTTTAGCCGAGCAATCGCTGATTGCGAACGCCAAGGTTCTGAGCCTGTGGCTCAGGTTCTTATTTGGCGAAATAAAAAATGTCGGGCAAGCCCGACATTTTTTTATTTCTTTTTCTTATCCTTGGCTTTTTCCAAGAAGCCGTAGCACAGGGCTGCCAGCGCCGCGCCGACCAAGGGAGCGACAATAAACACCCACAAAGAGCTCATCGGTTCGCTGTTGCCGCTGATGAGCGCCACAAGCGCGGGTCCGATGCTTCTGGCGGGGTTGACCGAAGTGCCGGTCAAACCGATGCCCAAAATGTGCACAAATGTCAAGGTTAAACCGATGACCAAGCCGCCGAAAGAGCCGTGCTTTGCTTTGGGGCTGGTTACGCCCATAATGCAGAGAACAAACACAAAGGTGAGCACGCACTCTACAATCAACCCTGCTCCAACACTGCCGTTCACGCCGGCAAGACCATTGGTGCCGAAGCCGCCGGTTTGGTCCTTAACGCCGCCGAGGTTAAAGACGAGCGCCAAAATGCCGGAGCCGGCAAACGCGCCTAAAATTTGCGCCACGACATAGCCGCAAAAATCTTTCACGCTCATGCCTTTGCTGATGAGCACGGCAAGAGAAACTGCCGGGTTAATATGGCAACCGGAAATATTACCGACGCAATATGCCATAGCCACAATGCTCAAACCGAAAGCGAGGGCTGTCAACAAATAGCCGCTGCCGCTTGCCGCATCACAGCCGACAAGCATTGCCGTACCGCAGCCGAAGCACACAAGCACGGCTGTGCCGATAAATTCGGCAAGATATTTTTTAAATGATTTCATATGTTACATCTCCTTTTTACATTACATATATGCCGCCAAATCGACACCGGCAGCCGTTAAGATGGCAATCAGGATGCCATACACTATCACACTGATGACCCACAAAATAATCGTGGCGATACAGTAATTTTTCTTATTCTTATTGGTATTGGGGCTGACCAGCCACACAATCCAGCAAATGATGTTGACAATCGGTATGGCGGAAATAATAAACATACCGATATACGCGCCGATGCTCATCACCTGCGTGGTGGGGTCTGCATAGGGCTGCTGATACGGCGGCTGATAGGACTGTTGAGGCTGTTGCACATACTGCGCTTGCACCGGCTGTTGCTGCACCGGTGGTTGCTGCACCGGCTGTTGCTGCACAGGTTGCTGCGGTTGATAGTTTTGTTCGTTCATAGCGACATCTCCTTATTGCATATAAGTCGGCGGCACCTGCTGTTGCGCCGGGTTCGGCTCATAGGTGAAGCCGGGAGTATATTTCGGACTATAACCGTATTGGTTGGGAGCGGGGTTACTGTCCGTTGCAGACCACACAATCACCAGAATGGTGCCGACAATCGGAATTAAGCCGAAAAAGACATAGCCGCCGCTTTTACCGATATCATGCATTCTTCTAAAGCCCAGTGCAAGGTTGGGAATGAGAATCGCCAGCGACCAGCCGTAACTGAGAACACTCATAATGATGCCGACAACGTAATTTCCATCGGTCAAATAGGTCAATATACCGTTGAGGAAACCCAGCGCGAAACTGACCAGAAATTGGAAGAGGACAACATACCAATATTCGGCACGCCTGCTTCTGCCCGAGAAGTTCACATAGTTTTTGAAGAACATTTTAATGCACTCGCCGAAAGAAGGCGCGGGGTTTGCCTGCGGCTGCATCACGGGCGGCATCACCGGTGCTTGCCCGTATGGCGGCTGCTGATATTGCGGCGCTTGTTGGTACTGCGCTTGCTGATATTGCGGCTGTGCCGGTTGCTCAAACTGCGGCTGTGCCGGTTGTTGCGCCTGTGCCGGTTGGTACTGCGGCTGCTGATATTGCGGCGCTTGTTGGTACTGCGCTTGCTGATATTGCGGCTGTACCGGCTGTTGCGGCTGTACCGGCTGTTGCGGTTGTGCCGGCTGTGCCGGCTCTTGCGCCTGATTAGGCTGATAGTTATTTTGCTCGTCCATACTTACTTCTCCTTTATTGATGTATCTTGAGTATCTGTTTGCTCACTTCTTGCATTCAGAATATATGCGTGCACTTTTTCTGCCAATTCGCCGTGCAATTTATATTTTTTGGTAAACACAAGCAGTGAAAGTAACATAAGCAGCGGCGGAATCGCAAAAGCGATAATGCCGATGGCGGTTTTGGTGGTGGCATTCACGGTTTTTGTCGCCGAAGTGATTTGCGCATTGTAATTGACAAGTCCCAAACCGCCGAAGAGGATAATGGTTTGAATGGTATATGCCATTTTCTGCAAAAAGCCCTTCATCGAGAAAGTAACGGATTCGTTTCTCTCGCCGTTTTTGTATTCGCCGTAGTCCACAATATCCGCCAGGAAAATGGTTTGCGAAACAAACATCGAAGCGATGCCGGTGGAGGCGAACACATAAGAAATATCGAGCAAAATCGGGATTTTCAGTATCGGCCCCGTCACATACATCAGCACATAGCCGATAATGGTCATAACAAGCGAAATCTGATAAATGCGCTTTTTGCCGAACCATTTGGACAGTACGGGAATCACGAGCAAGCCGAGAATGGAGCCGACCGCGCCGATAGTTTGAAAGAGCGACTGCGCTTTGGGTTGCCCGAGTACATCCGAAAAGTAGTAAACCGCCGTGCCGCTCGTTAAGTACCAGCCGGCGTTGGAAAGCATGGCAACAACCATAAAGACAACGAGTTGGTCGTTGGTTTTAAGCACTTCAAAAATCTTTTTAAAAGAGAATTTTTTCTTCTCGCCGTAGACAACATTCTTTTCTTTGGTGGAAATGACGCAGATAAGGCTGAACAGCACCAGAGCAACCGCACAAATGGCTGCCCAGCGGGAAAAACCGTTGGCGGAATAGCCCTTATCGGTCTTCTGCATACCGGTCGAAAGCAACGGCAGCACAATGGGCGTGGCAATCGTAATTAAGCCCTGCCCGAAGCCGGAGAAAGTGCGCGCAACGGTGGAAACCATATTCCTATCCTTCGGGTCGGAGGTAAAAGAAGGCACCATACTCCAATACGGAATATCCGCCATGGTGTTGGTCATTCCCCAGAGAATGTACATCACGCCGATGTAGATATACAGTTTCATCCCGCTCATACCGAACGAAGTAAAGAGCAAAAACAGCACCACCGCATTGGAGGCGGCGCCGATAAGTATCCACGGGCGGTATTTGCCGAATTTGGTTTTGGTGTTGTCGACAATCGTGCCCATAAGCGGGTCGTTAATGCCATCCCATATTCTGGCGATAGGGGTCAGCAAAAGCAGAAAGCCCGCCTTTAAGCCGAGCACGCTCGACAGGTAATAACTTAAGAAAGAATAGAACATGCCGTAACTGATGTCGAGCCCGATAGCGCCCACACCGTAAAAAATCTTTTCTCTCCAAGTGGTTTTATAATCGTTCATAATTAATCCTTTTTAGCAGTCAGCAGTCAGCAGTCAGCAGTCGGCAGGTTCGCTTTTACGAACTTTACAAGATTGCAACGCTTCGCATTGCCGCCGCAGCTATTATCTGTTGTCTGAAATTGTCAGACAACCGTTACCCGTTGCCCCATAGTAATATGCGGCTCAGCCCTCTATTGCTTTCTTGATGGCATCGGCAACCGACTGCTTGGTCGCTTCGCTCGCCTTACCGCTCTTGTTGGCGGCTTTGAGTACCCAAACGCCGAGTTTGGATTTGGACTGCATATAGGAAATGACATCCACCTGCGTGCCTTCTTCCGCTTCGGAGAAGGTCAGTGTCATTTTGGTAATCTCGGTCGGGTGGTCGGGGTTTTCGGTGTTGAAAACCATAATTTTCTTTTCTTCATCAAAGGTCACTTTAATGATGTTAAAAGTACCGTCGCCGAGTTTTTCTTTCCACTCGGTGTCGGAAACATCAATAATCTTGGTCTTTTGGGTGCGGTTGGAGTTCGTGCCGTCAAAATCCAACTCGCGGGGTTTGTGGCACACTTCCCATACTTTGTCGAGCTCATAAGGCACTGTAGTGCTGGCTGTAAATGTGTATTCCATATCTGTCTCCTAAATATATTAATATTATTATTGTATCAGTATTTGAGCTTTTTTTCAAGTTGCGGCAGCGCCGCTTCAAAGCCGAAGCATTTGTCTAGCAATTTTCCGAAGAGATTGATTAAAACGGCATTGAATACCGTGCACGCAATGGTGCCGATGCCGATGCAGTCGGTAAAGCGCACATCTTCAAAGCGGTGAGAAACGATAATCGCAAGGATAACCGCAACCGCCAAAGAGGAAAAATCATAAATATACTTAAACTTTTCCGCTTTCCAATTAATCGATTTTGCCACCTGCGCCACAAACAATTCATACACCTGCTGCGGCAGGTAGGTTCTGAAAAACAGCGCCACGGCAAGCGAACACAGCACAATGCCTGCCGCCAAAGAGGCTATTCTGCCCGGAAGCGTGGCAAAAGGCTCACCTCCGCCAAAAATGAAAAGCCATAAATCAAGCATATACCCGTAAATCACCGCAGTCAAAAAGGAAAGCAGGTAACGCCAATTAAACTTGCGAATAATCAGGCACATCAGCGCCAGCAGAACCCCCTGCAAAACATATTCGCTTGTGCCGAAACTGTACCAGGGTAAAAAGTGGTGCACCGCCAGGTGGATGGTGTAGGCAGGGGCTACGACCATCGAGACCCCAAAGCCGGCTTTCGTGGTTAAACACACCGCCAGGGAAATGAGTACCATCGCAAACACCCAGGCAAGTTCATTAAAGTGTTGTGCTTTCTTCATAAAGCCCTCCATAATAATTTATTTTTATTTTATACCATTTATAATATTTTTGCAATCACTTGAAAGACTTTTTTCATTATGGTAAAATAGTTATGATTATGTACAAAATTTTGTGATAATATGAGGTGTCATCATGGATACGACATTGAAAAACGATATTGAATATTTAAAGTTGCTCTCTAAGCAATACCCGAACACCGACCGCGTGTGCAACGAGATTATTGACTTGCGCGCCACGCTCTCGCTGCCCAAGGGTACCGAGCACTTTGTTTCGGATATTCACGGCGAGTTTGATGCATTTCACCATGTGATTAAAAACGCATCGGGCGTTATTAAAAGCACGATTGAAGACTGCTTCGGTAACAATATGCGCGAAAGCAGCAAAAAGAAGTTGGCTACGCTTATCTATTACCCGACCGAGAAGTTAGCAATTATCAAAGAAAACGAGCCGGATATTGACGATTGGTACAAAACCACCTTAATTCGCCTCAAGCAGGTGTGCAAGGCGGTATTTGCCAAGTACAAGCGCACCGAAGTCCGAGCGGCAATGCCCGCGGATTTGGCATATATTCTCGAAGAGTTTTTAAATGAAAGCGATGCCAGAGAAGCCAAAAAAAGCTATTACAACGAGCTCATTGACTCGATTATCGACTTGGGGCAGGCAGACCGCTTTATCACGGAGTTGTGCTACTTAATTCAGCGCTTTGCGATAGCCCACCTACATGTTATCGGCGATATTTACGACAGAGGTCCCGACGCCGTGCAGATTATGGATATGCTTATGAACTACCACTCGGTGGATATTCAGTGGGGCAACCACGATATGAGTTGGATTGGCGCCGCCGCCGGCTGTGAAGCACTTATCTGCAATGTTATCCGCTTCCAGGCGCGCTACGGCAACCTGGCAACGCTTGAGGAAGATTACGGCATCAACCTTGTGCCGCTGGCAACCTTTGCGATGAAAACCTACGCCAACGACCCCTGCGAGCAGTTTATGCCCAAACTGATGGAGGGCGCTCCGCCCGCAGGAGAAAGCAGCGCACTCATCGCCAAAATGCACAAAGCCATTGCCATTATGCAGTTTAAGTATGAAGCGCAAATCATCAAGCGCCACCCCGAATTTAAAATGGACAGCCGCTTGATTTTGGATACACTGGATTTGGAAAACGGCAGTTTCATTGCCGAGGGTAACCGCTATGCGCTCAACGACCTGTCCTTCCCGACACTGGTTGAGGGTGACCAAAGCGCTCTGACCGAGGAAGAGCGCGATACCATGGAAAAGATTAAGTTTTCCTTCACGCACAATGATAAGCTCAACCGCCATGTGCGCTTTATGCTGCGCAAAGGCGGCATCTATAAAATCTTTAACGGGAATTTGCTCTACCACGGCATTATTCCGCTTAATGACGACGGCTCGCTGCGCACGGTAACCTACCGCGGCAAGCAATTAACGGGCAAAGCCTATCTTGACGAGGTGGATACCGCGGTCAGAAAGGCTTACTACGAGCCCCCGAAAAGCGCGCTCAAGACCGAGTGCCTTGACCATGTGTGGTTCTTGTGGGAGCACAAGGATTCACCGCTGTTCGGCAAAAAGGTGATGACAACCTTCGAGCGCTACTTTACCAACAACCCCGTGGCGTATGAAGAAGGCAGAGACCCCTACTATAACTGGCGCAATAACGACGATGTTTGCAATGCCATTCTGAAAGATTTCGGGCTCGACAGTGAAAATTCGCGCATTGTCAACGGTCATGTGCCGGTGCACGCCAAAAACGGCGAAAGCCCGATTAAATCGCACGGCAAGCTGTTTGTCATCGACGGCGGCTTTGCCAAAGCCTACCAGGATGTCACCGGCATTGCCGGCTATACCCTCATCTACTCGCCGCACGGCTTACTCATCGTTTCTCATGACCCCTTCACCGGGGTATATGATGCGGTGACAAAAGAAACCGATGTCGCATCTTTCACAGTCGGCTCCTTCTACTCGCAAGAAAAAATTCTGGTAGCGGATACCGATGCCGGCCGCGAGATAAAGAAGAAAATTTCCGCCCTTGAAGAGCTGCTGTATGCTTACAGCAACGGCTTGGTCAAAGAAACCGAATAAGAACTTGGTGTTGCCATATCTATTGTTTAAAAGAAAAGTATGAAAATTTGTGATTTACATTGCCATTCTATTTTTTCCGACGGGTCGATGAGCCCGACAGAGCTGATTACTCTTGCCGAAAAGCAGGGGCTTTCGGCGCTGGCGCTGACCGACCACAATACCACCAAGGGCTTAAAAGAGTTTATGAAAGCGGGTGAAAACAGCCCTGTCACGACTGTTGCAGGCTGCGAGTTTTCCACCGAAATTGACGGCAATGAACTGCATATTGTCGGCTTATTTATGCCCGAAGAATCCTGGGTGGAGATTGAAGACTATGTAGAATTGCTGCACATGGCAAAGCACCACTCCAATGTAAAGCTCATTCAAAACCTGCAAGATGCCGGCTATGAAATCACTTACGAGGAAGTCACAGCGCTGACGGATGCGGATGAATTTAACCGCGCCCATGTTGCGCGCGTGTTGGTTTCTCACGGTTACGCCGAAACCGTGCCCGATGCCTTTGAAAAATTCTTACGCGAATCCTGCGGCTATTACTCCCCGGCGCGTAAACCCGGTGCCTATGCAACCACCCGCTTTATTAAAGCCAACGGCGGCGTTGCCGTTTGGGCGCATCCGTTTTTTAATTACGATGAAAAAACGGTGGAATCCATGCTCGCCGGTGCGCGCAAAGCGGGGTTGGATGCGATGGAGACCCTCTACTCCACCTATACACCCGAACAAACAAAACAAGCCAAGGCGCTCGCCAAAAAATACGGGCTGTTGGAAAGCGGCGGCAGTGATTTTCACGGCGCGGCAAAGCCCGATATCCAATTAGGCTGCGGATACGGGAATTTAAAAATCCCTTATACCTTATTTGAAGAATTAAAGAAAAGAGCCGAATAAATCTATGAAAAACCAAGCCGCTTCTGCCGAAGCGCAATACAAAAAAATGACCGAAACCCCGGTCAACAAACTTATCGCCACGTTAGCGGTGCCGACCGTCATCAGCATGCTCGTCACCATGATATATAACGCGGCGGATACTTTTTTTGTCTCCAAAATCAATGTGCACGCCAGCGCCGCCACCGGCATTTTACTCTCGCTGATGGCAATTATACAGGCTTTCGGCTTTATGTACGGTCACGGTGCGGGCAGTAACACCAGCCGCCTGTTAGGTGCAAGGAACATCGAAAAAGCGCGCGTTTACAGCACGACCGCCTTCACCCTCGCATTACTGACAGCACTGCTCATTATGATAGGCGGGCTCATTTTTATCGCACCCTTTATGCGCCTGCTCGGCAGCACCGAAACGATTTTACCCTATGCCGAGGAATACGGCAGATGGATACTCATCGCCGCGCCGGCAATGTCCTGCTCCTGCGTGATGAATAACCTCATTCGCTACGAAGGCATGGCGAAGCTTGCCATGATAGGGCTTGCCACAGGCGCTGTTTTAAATATGTTTTTGGACCCGCTGTTTATCTTTACTTTTAAAATGGGCATTCGCGGGGCAGGGCTTTCGACTGCGATTGCGGAATACATCAGCATGGGCATTCTCATGAGCGTATTCGTGCGCCGCAAAACCCAGTGCCGCATTATGCCAAAATACCTCTCGCTGCGCCCGCGCGTGGTATGGGAGATTATCAGTGTGGGCGCGCCGAGTTTTGCCAGGCAAGGTTTGAGTTCACTGAGCACCATGGTGTTAAATGTGCATGCGGCTCCCTTTGGCGACGCCTGTATTGCCGCGATGAGCATTGTTTCCAAAGTGATGATGTTTATTCTCAGTGTGAGCATCGGTATCGGGCAGGGCTTTCAACCGGTTTGCGCGTTTAACTACGGCGCCAAAAAATACGAGCGCGTGCGCTCTTCCATTCGCTTCACCTGGGTCTTTTCCACCATTGTGGTCAGCGCGCTGTCGGCGCTTGTTTTTATTTTTTCGCCGCAGATTGTGCGCTGGTTTCGCACCGACGCCGAAGTGGTGCAAATCGGCACGGCGGCGCTGCGCTACGTGTGCATTGCCATGTGCCTGATGCCAACGGTTACCTGCGCGAACATGACCTTCCAAAGCGTAGGTTTAAGCGGCAAAGCGCTCTTTATTTCCTGCGCGCAAAACGGACTGTTTTTTATTCCGCTGATTTTTGTGCTCTCAAAACTGTTTGGAGTTGTCGGCATTGAAACGGCGCAGCCGATTTCCTTTGCGCTCTCGGCAGTTGTTGCCATCCCCTTTTTACTTTCATTCTACCGCTCACTGAAAGAAAGCAAAAATTAGAAACCAAAATGCAGAGTTGCGGTGGCGCGCTTTGCGCGCTTTAAATTGCAAGGCTTCGCCTTGCCGCCAAAACTAAAAAAAGCAGAGAATAAAGCTTTATTCCCTGCTTTCATTTTGCCGATTCTCATCAAAAAGAGATTTGCGAAGCCCGACGGGAGTCGAACCCAAACAGGTTTCTATCGCCTGTTTTGTGTTAATACTGCGTTAAAATGCCTCACAATACGGCAGTATTCTTTCACCATTTTGCCTTGTCTTAACAAAAACCAGGCAGATATAAACTGCAAGCACCTCTCGGTTAGAAG